>MKSK01000004.1:0-356850 GCA_001897225.1 Chlamydiales bacterium 38-26 | reverse complement strand
CTTTTCAATAGCTTTTTTACGATTGTTGCGATCGGGTATATTTTGCATTTGAATGAGATGGTCGTAGGTGTAGATATAGCCATGATCGAGTAAATCATCTAAATAAGAAGGATAATTTTGAGGTGAATTCTTTCTTAAAGTTTCTAACTCAGTTTTTCGAGTTAGAATTTTTTGCATTTTTTCTGTATGTTTTTTATACCCATCCTTTTTTTCATGCAAAATCTCTTCAACTTCATGGTTAGATTTTTTTGACCCAATTAAAATATCAGTATCTTGATCAAAAAGAGTCTCTGAGGTACAAAGAGGCAAGCTACGCGCTAAATCTTGGATTGTTTGATCTTTGGATTTTTTTAAAAATTTTTCTAATGCTTTTGTAAAAGTATCCCCCATATCAAGGTCTGAAAATTGTTGAAGGTGATATAAGGAAACAATCTCTTGAGGAGAGATTTTATGCTTATGCGCGAGAGTTTTAATTTTATTAATAATGAGTTTTAACGCATCCAAACTGGACGAAGTTGTCTCTGCATCCGTTTGTCTTTCTATAAGATCAATCGATCGATAAACATGATTCATGTTTTCTACGTCATGCCGACAGATAATTTCCTTATTGAGCAGTTTTTCAATGATTTTTACCCCTTTTTGTATGCTGGGTACATTGGAAAGATGATTATGATTTTGGCTGCAATAATTATTTTTGTGTGTATGGGGGTCAACTTTGTTCATATAAGTGTCTCTATTTTATTGTATTATTTGAATGCTAATTGTTTTATTTTAAATTTGCTTAGTTGAAGGGCTAGATATTTCTCGGATTTGTCAATCAGAGAGGTATCTATGAATGCCTGATTGGCTTCTATTTGCTTCAACATAATGTCCTCAATATTTTTCATGAGTGTTGCGATAGTGAGGTTCATTTGATTGCTGTCATGTGACATGCGTAGCAGGATGGAGAGTTTAAAAGCTTGTGCTTGATAGTCTAACATTTGCCGAAACCAAAGAGTTACTTTAAGTGTAATTTCAGAAGCAGTCATCGTCTTTTTACTTTCAAGGAATGTTTTGTAGCTGGCAAGAATTGGTAGATGATCTGACGTCCCTTCTGCAAATATGGTAGCAATTTGCATAGCGGCTTTCCAAATAGCCTGTTGGGAATTTTTTATTTCTTCTTCGTTCATAGAGATTTCACAATTTTGATATTCAAAGATTGTGCTTCTGATAGTACTAATTGGAGAACGTAACTCTTGAAAAATATGAAGCCAGGTATGATGGTCTAACTTTTCATCAAATTCTTCCATCAATTTAAGAATTTTTAATGTGTTTTCATAAGAGGCTTTAACACCGTCAGCCATTTCATGAATCGTTTCACTCATTTTATGTAGTTCTTTTCTCATATGATATTGAGAAGCCATGCCAATCGCATTCCATAGAGACCCTGTAAAACGTTCAAGTTGAGGGGCGATAAATTTACTAATAACAGGAGGAATTTCGATTTTAATAATCTTAGTAAACCCATCAATATAATTTTGAGGTAAATAGCGAAGTGCTTGAGAGATACCCTTTGTCAAGTAATCAACTTGTGTTTTAATAGCAATTTTTTTACCTCTTACATTTAAATATAATGCCTTGGCATCATTCTCGACAGTGTATATAGGCAAAGGATTAAGCTCAGTAGCACGTGGGAGTAGTTGATAAACAAACTCTTCAGTGGGTTCCTGTGGGTGAAGGTACGCCTGATAGATTTCATCAACTGATTGTTGTGTAGCGGCGATCACTTTTTCTCTGTTGTCTTTACATTTTGGAGTAAAAAAGCATCCATCCCCATAGGCTCTCCATTGATCGCCATTTTCATTCATGACATTTAAGCCTTCATTGCCATCTTTCTCATGCTGGGCTCCTGTTAATATACCAGCAAGGGGTTTGGCTTTATCTGCGGGAAATTTTAACTCGGAAATAAGAAATAATTCTAATTCGCCTCTTTGGTTACGAATATGTCCAGCAGCGAACAAATCGGTTAAGAAATGGCAAGCAAATGCGTCTAGAGCATAAGCGAGTTTTAATCCTTCCAAATCTTGCTTTAAACCTGCTTCCTTAGCCATTTTTAAGGCATAGGTATGACCAATACGGTAAGCATCCCGTGCATTATTCGAAAAATGATCGCTATTGTCATATAGCAGGGCCTTTAAGTCTTTTTTAATCTTGTTTTTAGCGTCATTTCCTTCGATCATTTGACTACTGTAGCAGTGATGAGGCAAGCTGGAATGTTTGACTTGGCTACATTCATCTTTGATTTCAATGAGGAGTTTTCTTACTTCATTGTTATCAGCTTTAACAAGAGTGTTGAAGGAATTTTCGAAGCGTTTAGTTTTTTGATCATCATCGCCTCCGGGTAACGAGATAGCTTGTCCTGGCACGCCATAAAAATCTCCTGCTAGTGCAATGATGTGGGCAAATTGAATCTGCACGGCTCCTTTTACCATCAGAGGCGTATCTTGAGGTAAACCTTGTAGCTTTACTTCTTCACCAATGGCCACATGCTCTGAGGTACCAAAACCTCCTAACAATTCGTTTTGATTAGGAGAAGTATAAACTTTATAGGACGTGTGATTTGATAGATGGATGTGAGCGATGCCATTCGTCCTTAGTAAAGCATCTTGTAGCTTATGATGCTCCTCTTGGCCTGGTATGAGTGTCTGAAGTTTGGATTTAGCTTCTTGTCGAGTGAGACATTTTTTTTCTTCTGTACATGAATAAGTTTCATGTGGCTGAGAGGCTAAGGGGGTTCCGCGTAAAATGGGGTAACTCATAAAGTTCTCCTTCTAGGTGTTCGTAAATAAAGTAAATTTTTGTAAATTAAAAATTTCTCAACACCGTAAAAGATTATTTATTTTTGTAAAAGAAAAAAGTTGTTAATGAATTAAAAATTTTAAATATTGTGAATATTAAAAAAACGTTTATAACGTATTTAATATTTAAATTCGACAGCTCTTTTCGAGAGGAAATCTTGTGAATTTCTTTGTCAAGAAGATGTAATTATTTAATTTTAACTCATTGAAATTTCTCTTTTGTTACTCTCATTTTTGATTTTAAGTCATTAATTATTAGTTATTTGATGTGAAAAATTTCTCATTTTGATGAGAAGAGAAATGCTTGTTTTGAGATTACTTTAAATGGGTTTTATCTAGAAGAAACTAAGGAAGAATTTATGAAGCTTTCTATTTCGTGTTTTTTACTTTATTGAGGGTTAGATAGGTGTAAAAGATTAAGAGATAAAATTCATCAAAATGTGGGTAATAGAGTTTGAAATAAACTGTTTTTTCCTTATAGATAGAAAATAAAAAGGGGAGATTCATATGACTATCGCTCAAGGAAATTTTCAATGGACGTGCCAACCTCAAGCCGAGCAATTTATTTTAAACCTCATCGATCGAGCACAAAAATTAAATCCGTGGATTGCAGAATTTGAAAAGAGCTTACTTAAACATACAAGCACGCGTTTATTAGACTGGATAGATCATGTGGGGGTGGGCTTTACAGCAGAAATTGAGAATGAACTTTTAGATGCCGGGTTTATTGCAGAACAAGCAACAGCAAGTTTTAGAGTATTTAATCACCCAGGTGCTCAGCTACCGCGAGTTATTTTGAAAGATCAAGCTATAAACATGATAGATGTGGCTGTTTCCGTGGATAGCATTAGTGACTTTCTAATGGTCAATCATCTGACTGCTCCTATTGAGGGGGCACCTTTAAGCGTATTTCGACGCAGCTGTGTATCCATAGAAAATGATGCGGCTCTATGGGCTGTAGAGCGCAGGGGGTCTTTGACCATGGAAATAGTTGCAACGGCAGCTAATCACGCAGACACGTATCTTCTTGCAAAAGAAAAATGGAAGACACGGCCGAGAGCATTAAATGATGAAGACCAAGCGATGGAAATCACGTTGAGCATCGCTCAAGATATCATTCATATGCTGGGAGAGGATCCTGCGGCATCTTTAATTTTAGAATGTGAGCGTGAATACTGGCAAGCGCGTAATACCGCAGGTCAGCTGCAAAAAAATCGTCAAGATCGCTTGGGATTAGGTTGGGCCAATCATGATCATCATACTTTTAGGTCCTCACGTCGTCATTTTCACCATCTTGTGCGGCTTTTTGAAATGCTCGGATTCCATTGTCGAGAAAGATACTATGCGGGCCAAGAGGCGGGGTGGGGAGCCCAAATTATGGAAAATCCGCGTGCCAAACTTGTACTATTTTTGGATGTGGATCTGGCTCCTGAAGAAGTCTGCGTGGATTTTGCTCATCATCCTATTCCTGAATTAGAGCATTTAGGGACCATTGGCCTTTGGTGTGCCTTACATGGCGATTCCATTTTAAAAGCGGGTATGCACCATCTTGAAGCACAATTTATGTTTGAGGATTTGAAAGAAGATCTTTCTCATTTAGGGATTCGGATGATGGATCCCTTTAGTTCATTTCCTTTTCTTAAACAAGCTTTTACCGCAGGAGAAGTATGGCATGTCGATCCTCAGAGGATTGAGCATCTCCTTGTACAAAATAAGCTCTCAGATACTCAAGCAGAATCTTTTAGACATCATGGAGCGATCGGTAGTCATCTTGAAAATTTGCAACGTCGCGAAGGATATAAAGGTTTTAACCAAAAAAATGTGAGTGTGATTATCAAGAAAACGGATCCTAGGCATCAATAGAGGGATTTGAAAAATGGCTCTATTTGATAAAAGAGCCATTTTACCCCTCTAATGACTTTGCTGAACTATTCAATGTTCTGAGCGATAAACTCTGCTAAATGCAAGGCTTGTCTTTCAGTGCCTTGCTCTATTTGTGAGCGGCAGGAGTATCCATTCGTAATGATCTGCGTGGTGGGTAGGGTGTATTTAATAGAAGGAAATAAGGAAAGATTTCCAATATCCATGGAAATTTGATAATGCTCTTTTTCATATCCAAAAGCACCTGCCATCCCGCAGCACCCTGATTTAATTTCTGAAGTATCGCACCTAGGGATAGCTTTTAGAACACCTGTTATATATTTTGATCCTTCTAGAGATTTTTGATAGCAGTGTACATGGTATTTAGCATGGAGTAAATGGTGTTTAAACTTGAAGGGGAGTTGACTATCAGCTACATGCTTGAAAATAAATTTATCAAAAGTCATGGCGTTTTCTAAAAGTTTACCCAGTTGCTCTTGCGGAATGAGGGCGGGATAGTCATCTAATAGTGTAAAGATACAACTGGGCTCTAAACCGATGATCGGAAGATTTTGCACAGCAAAGGGAAGTAATGACTGGACTAACTCTATCGCTTGTTTTTTTGCTTGCGGCAGCATTCCTTTAGAGATTAAAGGCCGACCACAGCATTTCCATGGTGGAATGATGACTTCATATCCAAGTTTTTGTAGAACTTTTACCGCTGATAATCCTATCTGAGGGGAGAGAAATTCGGTAAAGGTATCATTGAAGAGAACCACCTTTCCTTTAGAAGATTTGGGAATCTTGGAAATTACATTTTGCGCAAGGTTGGAAAAGCGCTTGCTTGCGATCTTGGGGAAAGGTCTTTGGGAAGCCACACCTACAAGAGAAAGTAATGATCTTGCCACATAGTTTGAGGTTAAAAAATTGGTCAATCTAGGGATTCTGGAACCCATGACAAAAAGTTGGCTTAAATGGCCGAATAAACGATTTCGTAAGGAAATGCCATGCTTGAGTTGATACTGATAGAGAAATTCGGTTTTCATTTTAGCCATATCGACTTGGGAAGGACACTCAGTCTTGCATCCTTTACATTGCAGACAAAGATCCAGAACATCGTGTAAATCTTCGCGCTGAAACTGCTCTTGTGCATGGGTTCCATGAATCATGGAGCGTAAAGCTTGCGCACGGGCACGTGTCGAATCATATTCATTTTGCGTGGCCTGAAAAGAAGGGCACATGATCAGCTCGTTTTTACGGCATAGACCGTTTCCATTGCATAGGTCTACGGCTAATTCAAAACCTCCTTCTCTTGAAAAATCTAAAAATGTATTGACTTGACTAATGGGTGTTTGATCATTAAGACGGAGATCCTCTAAGAAGGGAGGACCGTCGATAATTTTTCCTGGATTCATAAGATTCAATGGATCGAAAGCGGCTTTCAACTCTTTAAAGGCTTGATAGATCTGCTCTCCGAACATTTTTTTATTTAACCAAGTTCTGACAAGTCCGTCTCCGTGTTCACCACTCATTGCTCCATGATGTTCTAAGACTAAATCCGACACATCATCCATCATCTTCTTCATCAGCTTCAATTCGTCGGGATCTCGTAAATCTATGTAGGGACGAATGTGAAGGCAACCAGAACCTACATGACCGTAAATTCCCGCCTCTTTCCCTACAGATTTTAAGTATTTCAGAAATTTATCCATAAAAGCTGGCAGTTGATGGGGAGCGATACTTAAATCTTCAATAAAAGCTAATGAACGGCTGTAAGAGCGTTTGGAAAGGAGTAAGCCTAAACCTGACTTTCTTAAATTCCAGACATATCCGATTTCTTGAGCATTGAGAAGGCAGTTATAGTCATATCCAATTCCTTGCTTTTTCATTTCTGAGGCAAAGGATTGAAGGCGATCATGCAGTGCATCCTGGGAGGTCCCTTGAAATTCTGCGACAAGAAAAACCTGAGGGTCTCCTTTTAACCAGCCTAATTTCCCACGCATGGAAGGAGACTCTCTTCCGCGTTTAATGATTTGATCATCGATCATTTCAAGGCTCATGGGCTGGTGTTGCAGGATAGTGGCTATGGCATCCATGCTAGCGGACATCGAATCAAAAAAGAGAATGCATAGACCTGAGTGTAAAGGTTGCTCCACTATATTGACTTTAATTTGCGTAGCAAAGCCTAGAGTGCCTTCGGATCCTGTGATAATTTTGCAAAGATTCAGGGGACCTGGTTTGATGAGTTCGTCTAAATTATAACCAGAGACACGTCGAGGAATCTGAGGAAAATTTTTTATGATTTCATCGCGATATTTGTCTCTAATGCGGCAAACTTCTCGGTAGATATGACCTTCGGTCGTCTGCAGTTTTAATTTATGTTGCAGAATATTATCATCAATTTCTTCAAAATAGAGGGTCTCACCGTTGCTTAACACAAGTTCTAAGCCGATGACATGATCTACCATTTTTCCATAGAAGAGTGAACGAGCTCCTGCAGAGTTATTCGCCATCATTCCACCTAGAGTGGCTCGATCTCCTGTGGAAGTGTCTGGCCCTAAACGAAAATTACGAATGGCTAGTAACTTATTCAAGCTGTCTTGGACCACTCCAGGTTGGCACACAGCGAATTTTTCGCGAAAGTTTGTTATTTCAATGTGATGAAGATAGCGCGAGTGGTCAATGATTAAAGCTTTACCTAAACAACCTCCTGCAATACCTGTCGCAGCTCCTCTCGCTATAGTAGGAATATGATGTTGCGCTGCTATTTTTATGGCAGTCACTATGTCACTTTTGGTGCGGGGAATTAAGACAGCAATAGGCTCTACTTCATAAATGGATGCATCGACACTATAAATTTTACGATGCAAGGCATCAAAATAAACATCGCCCGAAACATGCTGTTTTAGTTCTCTCTCAAAACTGGACATTATTTGTTACTCAATGTAGAGCTACGGGATTGTGGATAGTTATGCATGGGTAAATTTTTCTGATCTTCTGGTAAGGTGTTAAGCTAAATTTTATATGATTAACCCACTTAGGTAAGCCTCAAACAGCTAGTTCTCTCACCATCGCTTTTAGCACTTAGCTTAAAGCTTCTTAAGATATCGACATTTTGAGACTTACTTAGAGACTTCTCCTCATGAGATTTTGGTCTACTTGGGGTCAAAATCATGCAAAGATTGACAAAACGCTCATTTACGGTAGGTCTCCTGGATCACTTGGTATATACAATATCCTTTTGTTTCCCTCAACTTGGAATTTATACCTTGGGTATGGCCATATTCATTTAGAATAAAATCTATAAATGGATGGGGCTGGCCTATTTCTGAAAAGAATAGATGGGTCCTAACTTTAAAATCTGCGTCAGTTCATCTAATGCTTCTTGATTCTCTTGCCAAAGCTGAATGTCTGCAAGATCTTGTGGTTCAAGTGTTTCTCTATAATGAGTCTCGATCCACTGCTTGAGCTTTTGATACAGCTCTTCAGACCAAAGAATGCCTTGATGCATGGAGGATAATTGAAGCTGAGTCAGAGCTATACGTAGTCGCAGGCAGGCTGGTCCTCCTCCATTAGCCATACTTTGATGGAGATCTAAAAAATGGAGCTTTTTAATGGGGTGATAAGTTTGAGTTAACATCTCGTGTAGAAAATTTCTAACATTTTCAGATTCAAAACATTCTGAAGGAGCGATCAGATGCATGGACTGATCGGGTAAAGTGACAATTTGTGAATTAAAGAGATAGGATTTAACGGCTTCCTCGAGCGAAATTTTTTCCTGAGGCACAGGAAGAAAGATTAAATAAGGAAGTTGGCTTTTTAAAGCGGAGAGGATTTTTGATGAATTTTCAAAGGCACATTCATGATAGAAGAAGACATTTTCATTCGTCACAGAGATGACATCGTTATGAAAAACCCCCGCATCGATAGCTAGAGGGTTTTGCTGAGCAAAAATAACTTTTTGAGGATCTAATAAATGTCTTCTGGCAATGGCTTGAGAAGCTTCAAATGTTTGCCTGGCAGGAAAACGCAAGGGGGCGGCTGAGGAGGAAAATGCTTTTTTCCCCCACACAAAAAATTCTATGCCGGCTTGTGAGTGATTTTCACAGAAACGACTATGATTAGCTGCGCCTTCATCAGAGAAGTAAGTTCCTGGAGGTAAAGGAGCATGCACCTGGAAGAGATCAGGCTGATTGAAAATAAGGCGAAAGAGTTTCTCTGAAAATGCAGCTTCTATGGAGCGATGAAATTTGCTAGATAGATTGGCGGGTGTGATGTGTAACTTATGATCTTGTGTATCTGCGGACGGTGAGATGGTGGCCGCATTGGCTGTCCACATGCTGGCTGCTGAACAGCAGCTATAAAAAATGTCTTCAGCTTCTTTAGAAGCACTGCTCAAAATTTGTGCCTCAGATCCTTTAAAACCTAATTCTTTGAGGGTTGGAAAGTGCGGGCGTTCGTGAGGGGGAAGTACAGCTTGTTTGATGCCGAGATCAGCCAAAAATCGCATCTTCTCTAGGCCTTGTAAGGCTGCTTTTTTGGGACTAGAGCTTGTTTTTTTGCTATGGAGGGAGGCTAGATTGCCATAAGATAAACCACTATAATTATGTGTAGGACCTACCAGGCCATCAAAGTTCACTTCTACAGTTTTCATTATTCCTCTTTATACAATAGCCCTGGCGTGATCTCTTCTGGCATGCTTAATTTTTCATTTTCTAATGAAGCGATAGGGTAGGCGCAGTAATCAGCGGCGTAATAGGCACTGGGTCGAAAATTCCCACTATGACCTATTCCTCCAAAGGGTGCCGAACTACTAGCCCCTGTTGTTTGCGTATTCCAATTTACAATACCTGCTTTAATCTGTTGTTGAAAAGTGCGATAAGTTTCTGGATTGTCACTCAAGATGCCCGCTGCTAAACCAAAACTTGTGTTGTTAGCTTCCTCAATCGCCTTTTGTAAGGTCGGCACACGTATCAACTGTAAAAAAGGTCCAAAGTATTCTTCATCCGGACATTCTGGAACATCAGTGACATCAATTAGTCCTGCGGTCACAAATCCAGTACCTGGCTTTAAAGCGTAGACGTGTGCAAGAGCTTTGGCGCCTTTGTCGATTAGCATTTTTTGTGCATCAAGAATTTTTTTAGCAGCCGTTTCAGAGATTAAAGGTCCCATGAAAGGTTCGGGACGCATTGTAAAAGCGCCAATTTGAATTCCTTTGATTTGTTCCATTAATTCTTGAATAAAAGCCTCACTTGTTTCTCCTTCTACCACGATCAAACGACGTGCACAGGTACAACGTTGACCTGTTGTTAAATACGCTGATTGAATAGTAAAGTAGGCGGCAGCCTCTATATCCATGGCTGTATCGTATATAAGAGGGTTATTTCCTCCCATCTCTAGCGCTAAAATTTTTTCGGGTTGCATGGAAAATTGTCCTAGAAGCATTTTTCCTGTATTCCAGCTACCTGTAAAAAAAAGGCCATTGAGTTTGGGATGTTTAGAGATTAGTTTACCAGTTTCAGCTGCACCCTGCACTAAATTTAATACACCAGCTGGTAAACCACATTGATGCCAACATTTTACCATCAGCTCGCCCACTAGGGGAGTGTGTTCGCTGGGTTTGAAAATGACTGTATTGCCAGCTAAAAGAGCAGGGACAATATGGCCATTAGGTAAATGTCCTGGAAAATTATAAGGACCAAATACAGCTACAATTCCATGGGCTTTGTGTCTTGTAATAGACAAAATAGGACCATGCTGTTGTTTAATTTCTGGACAGCGCATCTCAAAAGCCTTGATCGAGATATCCACTTTATTAATCATGGCTGTAACTTCTGTTAGAGATTCCCACAAGGGCTTGCCTGTTTCTCTTGAGATAGCCTCCGCTAGGAGTAGACGTGTATGAGTCAAAGCTTCTTTATATTTTAACAAGAATTCAGTTCTATCTTTTAAGGATAAATGAGACCAGTGATCTAGAGCCTCCGAGGCCTCTTCAAAAGCTTGATTGACTTCTTCCTCACCAGCTTCTAACCCTCTCCAAATGACTTCTAGTGTGGCAGGATCGTGTGATTCAAATTTTTGTGTCATATTTTTATTCCTTTAAAGAAGGGACTTTTACATAAGAGATAGAATCTCCCACATGAATATTTAAATTTTCTGCAGTATCTGAAGAAATGGAGACCAGATTATTTTCTAAAAAATGCACATCTCCATAGCAGACACGAAAGTCGATCATTTTATTGCTAATTAAGTACTGTCTAGACTGGTGAGAGATACTTTCAATTTTATCTACAATAGATGTTCTACATTCTTGAATCGTCTTTATTTCATTGGTTTTGCAACTGATTTTTGGGCCTCCATCAAAAGGATCGATTTCGCCCGTAAATGTAAATCCTTGATTATAAAGTAATTTCAGAGCTGGAACCGTCTTGTCGTGTGTTTTACCAATGCATGCTTGTGCTTCAGGGGGCAGTAAAGCTGTATAGAGAGGCCATCGTGGCAAAATACTGGGGATGAAGCTGCGACTTTCAAGTTCCATTTCACATAATTTGTGGTAACTGATGTTTAAAAATTTTTTACCCAATGCTTCCCAAAATGGAACGACAGATTCTTCTGTAATATAACCTCGCATTTCAGCCACCACTTCTTCTTCAAATCTTTCACGGTGGCAGGCAATAAATAAAAATCGGCATAGTGAGAGAAGCTTCCCGAGGCCTTCTTTCCGAAAATCTGGTTTTAAGTAGAGGGCACAAATTTCTGTGGGACCAATGGGGTAGCAGACGGGGGTCAGAATCTGCATTTCTCTTTTTGTTAGTTCATTAACTACAGTCTCTAACTTGTAATAGTAATGGGGCTCTGAGACGCCCATTCTGGAAGCGATCCCGCATGTTCCTCCTAATTCTCCCGTGGCTCGATTTTCAAGAACAAAAGTGTAATTTTCTAGGTAGGGCTTTAACACAGGTGTATTAAAAGCTGTGATGGAGGATTTGATTTTATCTTTTAAGATAGCCCGATTATGCGGAAGATTAATAAGTCCTAGTGAAGATGTCTTAGAAAATTCTTCATACGCATCAAGGTCAGCTTCGCGGATCGGTCTTATGATATACATGGCCAAGCTCCTTAAATCGTCGGTTGGTAGTCAAGAAGAGTTTTTTCTACGATATGCATGGCTTCTTGAATATCTTTTATCGTCACAGCGCCAAAAGGAATTAAAAACCTTACGCGTGTTGGATCACTGCCTGCCACAAACCCCATCACACCAGCATCAAAGAGTTTTTGAATAAATTCATTCACGCGGACTGATTGGCCCTTAAAGGGGGTAAAGGCGATCATGACCCCAGTTCCATAGGGTCCTTCAATGAGGCAAGGATGTCTTCTTGAAATTTGATCTAACTGCTCCACGATGACATCGTGGAGTTGCATGTTCTTACCTTGAGGTCCAAAATATCCTTCATGGATCAGTTTTTGAATGATGAGCTTCCCTGCTCGTAGGGCTGATGTGCTTCCTGTAAAGGTTTGGCTGAGCAGTCCCGGTCGAGGGTTATATTCTTTGGTATATAAGGTGGCACAGACTTGAGAGAGTTTACCTACACTTACAATGTCGACCCAGGGGTCTAAGCCAAAGTGTTGAAAGGCAAATAAACGGGAAGTCCTTCCAAAAGTTTGAATTTCGTCAGCAAAAATGGCTATGGAGTGGTTTTTAAGAATTTCAATTAAAGCTGCAAAGAAGTCATGCGTGCCCGCATAAAACCCACCTTCTCCTTGGACCAGTTCCAAAATCATGACTGCGTGTTGCTTGGGATAACGTTTGAGGAATTTTTTTAGGACTTCGCAGGATTGGCGCGTGCTTTCTTCAGGTCTTTGATGGTCATAGAAAGGAATGTAATCCACGTGGTAGTTTAAGGGAAGTCCTTCCCGAAAGAGTGGTTTGTCTGTCACTTGTGAAGCCGCTAAAGATCTACCAAGGAAGCATCTATCAAAAGCCAGGATGCGATTGGCAGGGTAATTTTTTTGAAAGGCAATTTTTAATGCATTTTCATTAGCCATTACCCCTGTCGTACTTAAAAAGCAATGAGGGAGACCTGATTCATGGATTAATACCTCGCAGAATTCTAGAGCATCAGCATTCTGCTGTAAATTGCCCTGCATGACAATGTCGCTTAAAGCCGCATCAATCCCTGCTTCTAACAAATCTAAATGACTGTGACCTAGGCAATGGGGTCCAATTCCAGTAATAAAATCGTACTTTACACTGCCGTCAAGAAGTTCAACTAAAGCACCATTTCCTATTCCACTGCCAATATAAGGAAAAAAAAGTTTATTTCCTCTTACCTGATTAAATTGGGCTAGCAATTGAGCATAAGAGTCTTTCTTCGCTGGATCAGGAGGACATACCCCTTGAATTTTTTTTTGGTGCTCCGACATAGCAGCTTTGAGCAGATTTTTAGCTTGAGCAATGCGCGGATCACTTAACAGTTGATGAGCAGTTGTATGTGTCATAAAATTTCTCCAGCAAGTATTTGTTTTTCAGCCAGTTGAATAAGGAAGTAGGTAACTAACTGAGTTCTCTGCACTAAGCTGGGGATGTAGAGATATTCATCATGAGTATGTAAATGTCCTCCCACAGCCCCCAGTGTATCGATGGTAGGTAAACCTTCCGCAGACAAAGTATTTCCATCACAGACCCCTCCTGTAGGCTGCCATTTCAAATCTATGTTCATCCTCTTAGCGCTTTCTCTAAGAGCCTCGAATAGACGATGATGAGCTTTATTAAAAGGCTTTGGGGGACGCATGGAATCTGTATGTAATTCAAAAGTTAAATCCCTGGATGATGTAGTTTCCTGAAGGATGTTTTGGATTTGCTTTGCGACTATCGGTTGATCAGCAGGATTTTGCACCCGCACATTCATTTTACAAACGGCCAAATCGGGTACAATGTTTGTAGGCCCTCCACCTTCAAAAGAGCCCACATTCACCTGGATTCCGCGTTGACGATTATTTAAAGTTTCTAGCTGCTGAACTAAGCGTGCCATTCCTACAATGGCATTTCGACCTGATTCAAAATCACGACCCACATGCGCAGATTTTCCATGGGCTATGAACGTATAATTCATGGATCCTCGGCGTTCACTGACCAAAGAACCATCGGGAAAAGCGGGTTCGAAGATTAAACCTAGATGAAATTTTGATGCCCGTTCTTTGAATAAATCTGTGGAAACAGGAGAGCCTATTTCTTCATCTGCGTTGATCAGAACCTCCCAGCCAATTTTTCCTGCATAAGGACTTTGCTCAAACGTTTCGAGAGCTTTAAGCATGATGACTAAACCGCCTTTCATATCTGTAACGCCTGGACCACGCAGAATTGTCGCTTCTAATTTCTCGGCTTTTTGAAAATGGCTGGTAGGAGGATAAACGGTATCCATATGGCCACCTAAAAGAATCTGAAGAGGAGCCTCAGGATGTTTTTTTATACTAAGAGCTTGACCTGTGGGTTTTTCGGTGATCTGACCCTTCGCATTAATACTAAGATGAGAGGGGAGAGTCATCCTTTTTATTTCCCCTCCAAGAGGCAAAAAAGCCTGTTCCAATTCCTTTAACATATGGGCAAGGCCTTGAGGATTATCAGTCCAGGAATTAATATTGACCCAACGTTCTAGAAGTTGGAGCATACTGTTCTGTTGGTCATGAATCGCTTCTATTAAAGCTAAGGAGGTGGGCATGGGAATTTCCGCATTTTATTTTGGATTCTAGCGAAATAAGGAATTATTGCAATTAGCTTGTGATTAAATTTTTAATTGAGTGTAATTTATATTATAAGTAATTGATAAACAGAAATTTGTATTTCATAGTCTTAAAAAATCTCTAATCTTTTCGCTGCTCAGGAAGGATAAAACCAAGGGCGATCTGAGGGGGCTTTGTTCTTATAATATTTTCCATCAAGGGGAAATCATTTAGATAACTCCTAGAATTTTAATTGAAAAGAGATCAAAATAGAGGATAGCCTTTAAATTTTTAACCTAATCCTCCTAAGTTTGACGTTATTAGTTAATGCTTGGGCTCAACAGGTCGTTTTAATCATGCCTTTATATACAAAAGAAAGTTTAGAAGCTCTTCGTCAGCGCATCGATCTGGTGGATGTTCTTTCTGCCCATATGGATTTAAAGCGCGCCGGGGCGGCTTATAAAGGATTATGTCCTTTCCATGATGAAAAGACCCCTTCATTCATGATTCATAAGGGCGATACTCATTATCATTGTTTTGGGTGTGGAGCTCATGGTGATGCTATTCAATTTCTCATGGCTCATCTCAAAATGAGTTTTGCGGATGCTGTAGAAAGCTTGGCTGAACGCTTTCATGTTCACTTAGAGACTTTGGAAGAGACAGGAACTCATCAAGGGCCTAGTAAAACACTTTTAAAAGAAGCTTTGGAACAAGCTTGCCGTTTTTACCATTTTAATCTTCTGCATAGTCCCGAAGGACATGAGGTTTTACTTTATCTTTATGCCAGAGGGTTAGATTTGGATTTCATTAAACGTTTTCAGGTAGGTTTAGCTCCAAAAAATCCGGGTTATTTACGTAAAGTGATGCATGCCAAGTTTATTAAAGATGAAACATTGGCAGCAGCGGGGTTAATCAGTGAAAGCAAAGAAGGGCGTTGGCGAGACTTTTTCTCTGACCGGATTACTTTTCCTATTCGCGATGCGGCAGGAGCAGTGATTGGTTTTTCAGCGCGAAAATATAAGGAAGAAACTTTTGGGGGCAAGTATATTAATACGTCAGAGACGCCTCTTTTTAAAAAATCTAAGGTTCTTTTTGGCTTAAATTATAGTAGGCGGCGCATTGCAAAGGAAAACCGCGCGATCATTGTAGAAGGACAGATTGACGCACTAAGATTGATTGAGGAAGGCTTAAATTTTACGGTCGCCGGACAGGGCACTGCTTTTGGGGAAGGTCATGCTAAAGAATTATTAAATTTAGGCGTAACTTTAGTATATTTAGCTTTAGACGGGGATTCAGCAGGAAGAGAAGCCACTGTTAAAATTGGGGATTTATTTCAGAAGGAAGGGGTTGATGTACGGATTGTACACTTGCCCAAAGGGACAGATCCCGATGCATTTTTACGTCAGAACGGCCCTGAAGAATTTATACAACTTTTGGAATCGAGTGGAGAGTATCTAGATTTTCTAGTTAAACACTATGCTCAAGGTGTAGACTTACGTTCACCTGCAGCAAAACACCAATTAGTAGAAACTATCGCTAAGCAAATTCGTCAGTGGGACCATCCTGTGATGGTTCAGGAAAGTTTAAGAAAATTAGCACATTTAACACAGATTTCTGAGAGCACGCTGCTGTTAGAGCATAATCATACTCCAAACTTATACATAAAAAAATCTTCTAATATTGGCTTGCAAACCATTAACCCCGATAGAATTTTAGAGATGGATCTTTTGAGATGGCTGCTCATGTTACCTGAAGGAAGAGAGAAGTTTTTGACCTTGACCCAAGAAAACTTAAAGCCTCAGGATTTACGAGTGGTGATTTGTCAGAAATTGTATTTGTGCTTAAGCGATGCCTTGCAGAAAAATGAACCGACTGATTTGATTTCTCTTATTTTAAAAATTGAAGATCCGGAGGGTCAAGTCCTAGTTTCTGAATTATTAGAAAAGAAAATTAATAAAGAAAAAGCAGACGCTTTTTTTATGGAAACCTTACAAAAAATTCTTAATCGTAACTGGATGAGTGCTTGTGAAGATATAAAAATGAAGATCCAGAGCGGGCAATGTAGCGATGATGAGGCATTAGAACTTGTGAAAGACTACAACGAATTAAGGAAAAATCCACCAAAAATTAAAACCTAACTTACAGAGCTGCAAGTTAGGTTTTTTCTCTCCATAGAGGTGGATTACCAGACCAGTGTGACTCCGCCAGATACGTTCCAAGCTGAGTAACGATCCCATTTTTCCCCTGCAACTTCTACATATGTTTGCCAGCAGTCGCAGAATGTTTTTGCAATATTTAGCGCACCTTCTACACCATTAGGTTTTTGGTGAACGCCTTTCACTCTAAATCTTGAGCCAAAATGTTTAAAGTTTGCTTGAATGCGTTCTTGTAGGAAGTTAAAACGTGTTCTCCAAGCTACATCTGCATTGACATAAAGTCCCCACCAGGGAAGTGTTGTTGTAAGGTGAACCCCTACGCGTCCAATGGTGGCACTTACATTTTTACCACGTACATGCAGGTTAAACAAACCAGCTTTACGCTCACTTAAAGCATGGCGACGATAAAAAGCATATTCAACCCCTACAAAAGGTTGTACATACAGGCACTCGCAGCATAGGTTTAAGCCTAATTCACTATAGGAAGTCCATTGGCCAATTCTAGCTTTTCCACGGGCTCTTTCATGAATCGTTCCAAAGTCAATTGGACGTCTTACTTTCACACAATCAGTTCCTAGGATAGTAGCAGAGAATGAGTAGAAACGCTCATTGTTCCACATATAATAAAGAGCTCCTTGCCAGTTGTTGCCATGGCCACGTCCGCCTTGTTTAAAGTGAATATGGTCTCTTTCATAAGAACCTGCAGCTCCTACTGTCAACCAAGAATTAAGGAATTGGAAATTTAAGGGTTTTTGTACGCCAAAAGCAATGTTATAGTCATATAGTCTATATCCTTTAGCACCATGCGAATTGCTTTGGAAAGCTTGTCCACCACCAATGGCTGACCAGATTTGCCACTGGTCACAGTTTTGTCCACAATGAAGACCTAGGCTATCATAACGCACTGGTTCATACATTCTACGCATAAACTGTTGCGAAGCCACTTGGTTGGCTTGGATCAAGTTTGTATATTGTTGGCCTGAAAGATCGTTCAGCGCATCTCTTTGTGCAGATACGGGTAAAGCTGAGAGAACGGCTACATCAGCAGCCAAACCTGGTGTTGTGAGTAGTGCACCATTCAACTGGTTTTGAACATGTCTTTCGTTATAAGTTTCTGCTGAAGAGATCGCGCTTAAATGACCCAATGGGCAAATGATTGCGCAAGCACTTAAGCACAGATTAAAGAGTGTGTATAATGTTTTTTTCATACCGTTGTCCTGTGACAGTTAATATTGGAAATATAACTGATAGGACTTTTTTGGATTTATCACAAGTAAAAAAGCTGAAGGAATGGAAATTACAAAATAAATTTCATCATTAAAAACCGGCGCTCAGGTGTTTTTAAGTAGGTTTAAGATCAAGATTGAAGACAGAATTAAATAAATTCAGTTTTGCGTATTTTTTACTTTGATTTGCAAGGAGCAAGGCTTATATAGCCATCTATTGTTAAGGCAAAAATCGGTGTTGATTATTTGCATTAAGAAGGACACATGACTCTTTTTGAAAAAAACGTTTTCGGTTTTTTGCCACTAGTCGATATCCCCAATTATATAAAAAAGCTGGAAGAAAAAAAGGCCAACCTAATAAGCGCCAAGAACCTCCTAATAACCACAGAATACGGAAGGCTCCTTGTCCAAGAACATATGGCTTTTGTTCGTGGGTGGCATAATTTTCTAGGAGAATAAGACTATCTAATGTTTTGTAGCGGGTGGGGAGTTCCTTTAGTGTTTGTGCTGCGGTAGCTCCTTGTAAGGGAGCAAATAGAAAGATTTCCTGTGAGTCATGTTTAAGCAAAAATTGCACGACATGATCACATAAGCCACAGGTTCCATCGTAAAAGACAAGATGTTTGTTCATAAGAGTCATTATACCACAGTCAACAATAACACAGATTCATCTACTTTTAAAATTTCAATATTTCGATTTGATAGAAAAGGAAAGCCATCGTTTCCTCTGCCGAGGGGGAACGATGACTTTCTTTAGTAGACTTCTTTTAAAAGCCGTGATTAACGACCAAAGGGAGTTTTGAAAGAAGTCTAATTAAGTTTAGGGCGGTGTTTAGGTTTTTTCAGTGATTTTGCTAAAGTCCAGTAATTGCGAAAACATTCCAAATACTTTCTGTAAAAGCGCGATACGGTTGTCACGTAACTTAGGATCATCAGCGAGAATCTTCACTTCCTCGAAAAGTTTGGCCACTCCTGGTTGGATGTCGGCGATTAACTCATAAGCTTGATCATAGTTATGCGCGGCTATCGTTTGCGTAAATTGCATCTGCTTTTGTTCTAAGAGATCATTCAGGTGTTTTTCAGCATTTTCCTTTAATAATTCATTCGAAAAGGCCACACTATGCGTATGGGCCAATTGTCCTTTTGCACGTTTATAAACTTCAAAGAGAAGAGGAAATTTTTTATTATTTTCCCTGAAGTGATGCAAAGACCGTACTTTACAAAAGGCATCGTAAATATCACTAAATCCAAAGGAAATAGAAGCTTCGATTTCATCTTTAGAAAGATTATAGTCCAAAAAGACCGTTTTGATCCGATTGGTAAGAAAGGCTTCGATTTCTTTAAGCAGTTGCTCTTTATTTTTTGTGAGTGTAGCAGGAAAATGCTCGAAACATTCCCTAAAGGTCTCGATTAAGGGGAGTCGGTATTGGCCTTGAATAAGGATTTTTATCATACCCAAGGCTTGCCTGCGTAGAGCATAGGGATCACTCGATGAGGTTGGTTTTAAGTCAGCGCAAAAGCAGCCTATGAGATTATCTATTTTATCTGCTAGGCTTACCAGTGTTCCCGAAATAGTTTCTGGTAAAGGTGCATTCTCCCCCCTAGGCATCCAGTGTTCGTCAATGGCTTGTGCGACTTCAGGATCTTCTCCGGAAGCTAGCGCGTAGTATTTTCCTATGGTTCCTTGGAGATCGGGAAATTCGTAGACCATTTCAGAAGCTAAATCTGCTTTGCATAATGTAGCTGCTCGTCTTGCTTTTTCTAGATTTCCTATAGATAGTTTTTTCTGCAAGACTTCTACATGGGCTTTTATACGCTCTACCTTATCGAAAACGCTTCCTAGATTTGCTTGGAAAGTGACAGTTTTTAATTTTTCATTATAGGCCTCGAGAGGTTTTTTTAGGCCTTGTTCGTAAAGAAATGCTCCATCCGATAAACGTGCAGAAAGAACGCGCTCATTGCCCGCACGGATATAATCTGAAGGATTATTATCAGCGGTAATTACAAATAAGTTTTTGAGAGAGCCGTTTTCATCTGCAACTGGAAAATATTTTTGATGTTCCACCATTTCTGAAATAAGGACTTCCTTGGGAACCTTTAGAAAAGCTTGATCAAAAGTGGCGTAAGTCACTTGAGGCCATTCGACTAGATTTAATACCTGGGGAATCACTTTATCTCTGCTGATCACGCGAGCATTTAAAGTTTTTTCAAGGGCATTCAGGTCATTAATGATAGCTGCTCTTCGTTCTTCCATATCAACCATCACCATATGCTGCTTCAAAATTTTTACATAATCTTGTGCTTTAACAAGTGAAAAATCATAGGGTCTTAGCTGGCGATGACCGAAGGAATGGCGGCCAGAGGAAAGATTGCCCAAGGAAAAAGGAATCACATGGTTCCCATGAAGACATACAATCCAGCGTAAGGGGCGTGCATACGTAATATCTAAAGATCCCCAACGCATTTTTTTAGGAAATTCTAAATTTAGAATTAAATCCGGCAGATGTTTGGCTAAAATTTCTGCGGTGGCTATTCCAGGATTAGCAATGGAGGCAAAGAGGTACTCTACTCCTTTTATCAATTGAATATGGATGGATGCATCTTTACCTTCACGGATCGCAGATAAAGGGATAGGGGGTTTATTTAAAGAACGGAAAAAACCCTCACCTGCAGGTTTCAGTTGACCATTAGCATCATACGCTTGCTCGACCGGTGGGCCCTTTTTTTCTGTAGTCTGAGGAGGTTTCCCAAAGGGGAAGTTTTCAACAGTTATGGCTAGACGTCGGGGAGTTCCATAGGTTTTAATAGCGCCATAGGATATTCCTTCCTTATCCAACAGATTTTTCAGGGCTTTTTCTAAATTTTGGCAGCCAATAGGAACAAATACGGCTGGTAATTCTTCAGAGCCTATTTCTAAAAGAAGCATTTCTTTTTTTTCAGGGTCGATAGATTTAAACTCTTCTTCAATAGGTCGGATCGTAGGATCGGATTTTACATGCGGTTCAAATTCAGGAAGAGAGGAGAACTTACCCATCAGAGGATAATGGAGTTGTTCTCGGCTTTTGGAGTAACTTTCAGCGATTTGTTTAGTCAGGTCTCGAATGCGGGCAATATAACCGGTACGCTCTGTCACGGAAATCGCAGAACGGGCATCAAGAATATTGAAGGCATGGGAGGCTTTCATCACAAAGTCATAGGCTGGTAAAGGAAGGCCTGCTGCCATTAACTTTTGCGCCTCTTTTTCAAAATCGTTAAAGTGGCGAAACCACATCTCCGTAGAGGCATTTTCAAAATTATAATGGCTCCATTCTACTTCGTTACGGTGATAGATATCTCCGTATTTTAGTTCTTCATTCCACTGAAGATCGAAAATACTATTGACCTTTTGCAGGTACATAGCGAGACGCTCAATCCCATAAGTAATTTCACCTGTGATAGGTTTTAATGAAATGCCTCCTACGCTTTGAAAGTAGGTGAATTGAGTCACTTCCATTCCGTCCATCCAGACTTCCCACCCCAATCCCCAGGCTCCTAAAGTAGGTGCTTCCCAGTCGTCGTGAACAAAACGTATGTCATGCTCGCTGAGTTTGAAGCCTATAGCCTCAAGTGATTGAAGATATAAATCTTGGATATTAGCAGGAGAAGGCTTTAGAATGACTTGGTATTGGAAATAGTGCTGGAGACGATTCGGATTTGTTCCATAACGACCGTCAGCGGGGCGGCGCGAAGGTTCTATATAAGCGGCACGATAAGGTTCAGGTCCAAAGCAGCGCAAAAATGTGGCTGGATTGAAAGTCCCAGCACCCACTTCAAGATCGTACCCTTGATGGATAATACATCCCTGCTGTTCCCAGAAATGTGAAAGTCTTCTTAGAATTTCCTGAAAAGTAATCATTCGCTAATCTCGGTTATATATGATAATGAATAATGTTAATCCAAGAAATATTATCTCTCAAGGCATTTTCAATGAAATGACTTGACAGGCAAGCGCACGGATCAGCAATATCGTCTTTAATTTAAGAAGAGAAATCTATGGATTGGAAAGCTTTTCAATTAGACGCGGATGTGTCACATCCACACGATTGGCCTAAAGTCAGTATTATCATCCCTACTTATAACTGCGCGCAAACTATTTCTTTAACGCTCGAAAGCTTGCAAGAACAAGATTATCCAGATTATGAAGTGATCATTATAGACTCTGGATCTAAAGATCGTACTCTAGAAATTGTTAAAACTTTTCCACAAGAATCTATCAAAATTTTTCTGTATCCTTCTAACCAGCGGTACGAAATGTTGAATACGGGTATTTCACATGCTTTAGGTCGGTACATTAATTGTCTCTTTCCCGGAGATTTTTATATTTCTAAAAACACACTGCGTCAAATGATGAGTGTGGCTATTAAAAATGACTACCCTCATCTCGTCTATTGTGGGACACTCTTACGTGATGGTCGCTCACAGGTCAAAAGTTTATACCGTGTATTGAATGTGGATCTTTTAAAAAATGGAAAACAGCCTACAAGCTTACAGTCTTGCTGGTATCGCATTGATACATTTCGGGAGCTTGGAAAATTTAACACTCATTATCATTTACGAGGAAGTTTTGATTTGCTGTGTCGATTTATGAAGCATTCAGACTTTCGTTTTGCCTCTATCTATCGTGTATTGACAGACTATGATTTGCGCTGGGTGACGCGTTCAATGATTTTTCGTCATTTTTGGGAAACAGGCTGGACGATCAAGCGCTACTACGGTTTTTTTGCCGCTATGCGCTGGCTTATTAAGCAGAAGGATGGAGAGCGTTTTTTTAAACTGTGGTGGAAAAGCGTCCGTATTGCCTTTTTTGGAAGTGAAAGGAAAAGGCAGCTATAACCCGCAAGAGGGGATATAAAGCCTGCCTTGAATCAAGTGGTTCTTAAGCCATTATATGATCATGGTCATGATCATGGTCATGATCTGGGTGACCTTCACAGCTGAATAATGCTTCGGAACTTACTCTACACTTATCGCATGCTAGGTTACCTCGATCTGGACATCTATCACAGGCTAATAAAGTATATAAATGGCTAG
Source organism: Chlamydiales bacterium 38-26 (assembly GCA_001897225.1). Classification (GTDB taxonomy): domain Bacteria; phylum Chlamydiota; class Chlamydiia; order Chlamydiales; family Parachlamydiaceae; genus Neochlamydia. Next base: position 333,981 of record MKSK01000004.1, on the reverse strand, counting down.
TGAAGAGCGTAGCGCAGGAAAGTAAAACACAAGCGTAAAGAGCTTTTTTTAACATTTGATTCTCCCGTTTTGGTGTTGAACATTTTATACCTAAATGCAAGGCAGTCCTATAAAACCTTTGTTTGGTTACCCAAAACCGGGAATTATTGATACTTAAGGTTAAGTTACATTTAATAATGAGAATCTGTCAATCATTTAGCGAAAATGCATCAGAATTGCGCTTTGAGACCTCACGATTATAAGAAAGGACTCTAATATTTACTCATTTTTATCTGAGATATAATTGGAGAGGAAATTAACTAGCAAATATTTAATTTTTATGATATAGTATTACCTTAATAAAATTGCAAATGGACAAATAGATGACAAATTTTTGTGACCTCACCTACTCAGAACTCGTTGCTTGGCTAGAAAGTTACGGAGAAAAGAAATTTCATGCCCGCCAGTTATTTGATTGGGTATACAAAAAATCTGTGTTCAATTGGGATGAAATGACCAATCTAAGTAAAACTTTAAGAGAGAAACTGGCTAAAGGATTGCATTTACCTTCTTTACAATTAGTGCGTGTGGTGCCATCCACAGATCTTGAAACTTACAAATTTCTTTGGAAGCTAGGGGATGGCAATCTTGTAGAATCCGTGTTGATCTGCTCTGGAGATCGACGAACTGTTTGCGTTTCTTCTCAAGTAGGATGCCCAGCTAAATGCGCCTTTTGTGCCTCAGGCAAGCAAGGCTTTATGCGAAATTTACGTCCAGGTGAAATTGTCGAACAGATTTTACACATCAATCAATGGCTCAAGCAAAAAGATGAGCAGGTCTCGCATATCGTGTATATGGGAATGGGAGAGCCTCTTAAAAATTATGAAGCGGTCAAAAAATCCATCGATCTTATCAGTGATGAAGAGACCCTGCATATCTCACAAAGAAGGATTACAGTTTCTACAGTGGGAATTGTGGAAGGAATACGTCGTTTGAGTACAGAAAATCTTAAAGTTAACCTTGTTCTTTCCCTGCACGCCCCTAACCAGCATATTCGTAAGAAGATTATTCCTTATGCGCGAAAATATCCTTTAGAAGATATTTTAGCTGCGATGGATGAATATACAACTAAGACGAAGCGGGATATCACCTATGAGTACACGCTTATTTCTGGAATTAACGACCATCCTGATCATGCACAGGAACTCGCGCATTTGCTAAAAGGCAAACAATGCACTGTGAACTTAATTCCTTACAATCCGATTCCTAATACAAAATTACAACGTCCCGATAAAAAAGCCATTAAAGAGTTTCGTACCGTATTATTTGGTTGCAAGATTGTTAATACATGCCGCTATACGAAAGGTGACGATATTGCAGCAGCCTGTGGCCAGTTAGCTCTCCAGCAGCAAAATGAAACTTCTAATCCTACGTTACCCATGGCGATTTGAAAGCATAGATTGTGAAGGGTGTAAAATTTTCTTTGAGTGATTAGGGCTTTTTTGTTAAGTTACGTGGAATTGATCGATCCTATTGAGATGTTCCATGCAAATACGCTCTTCCGAAAAAGAATTTTTAGACTTAGGATTTCCTCATTACAGCCATGAAGAATATGAGGACTGCTTATATAAACTTGATCGTATCGGTCGTTGGTTAGGAGGAGATCGTGCCACATGGTCAGCTTTAGAAAAGCTGGAAGAGCCTCCACAATCCATTTTGGATGTCGGCTGTGGAGGCGGTTTGTTTACTATACGGATGGCTAAACGTTATCCTCACTCTACGGTGTTGGGGATAGATACCAATGCAGAAGCAATCGCCTTTGCAAACAAGCAACTTCAACAAATGGTGGAGCCCCCTTCTAATGTTTCTTTTCAAATCTGTGCGCAGGAACACTTAGAAAAAAATCTTAACTTTGATGTTGTGACTTCTACGCTGGTCTGTCATCACTTGACAGATACCTACCTAGTAGAATTTTTACAGCAAGCTCATCAAGTGGCAAGAAAAAAGGTCATTATTAATGATTTACATCGACACTCTCTCGCTGTTTTTTTATTCAAAATTGTAGCCCCTATTTGCTTTCCTAATCGTTTAATTAAGCATGATGGTGCAGTTTCAATTCGACGCGCGTTCATATATGACGATTGGCAGCAATATTTAAAGATGGCAGGTTTTGAATTTTCCAGGTGTTCTGTCTCCTGGCGTTGGGCATTTCGCTGGTTGATAGAAATTAATAAATCAGAAAGAGTGTCATGATCGAAGATTGTGTCATTATTGGTGGAGGGATTGCCGGTTTAAGCGCTGCCAATCAATTGGCAGATGCAGGCTTTAGCGCTCTACTTATAGAAGGCAGTCCGTACCCGGCTCAACGCATCTGTGGTGAGTATATTTCATATGAAGGACTTCCCATTCTCCATCGTTGGGAGATCCCTGTAAGCCTAAAAATTTCTGAAGCTCACTTTATAAAAGACCAGCAAAAAATTGTATTTTCCCTTCCTCAACCCTCTGGTAGTTGTTCAAGATATAGGCTAGATTGGCATCTTTTACAAAGGGCTATTCAAAAAGGCTCCCGGGTGATCACAGATGTACAAGTGATTCAGCTTATCGTTCCTGATGAATTACACAAAAATTATCATTTAAAATTATCCAACGGCCAGGAAATTGAGGCTAAACACTTAATGGTTGGTACGGGTCGTTTATCTGGAATGCATGCTCAATCGAGTCCTCTGGAACCTGCATATATAGGCTTTAAAGCACATTTTACGAATGTTTCATTCATCCCACATCTTGAAATGTACTTTTTTCAAGGGGGGTATCTGGGAATTTCCATGGTAGATAAGACAACACTTAATATAGCTGGTTTAATGAGAAAGGAGAGCGTGGGAGCAACACCTATAGAAAATTTTACCCAGCTACTCATGGAGAACAAGGATTTATCTGCTTTAAAACCCCATCTTTCATCGGCCGTTCCTCTTTTTCCTTGGATGCAAGGACAAATCCCAGAATTTGGCATACGTCAACTTCCTCCCTGGCCACGCATTTTTTGGATAGGTGATGCCGCAGGTAGCATTCCTCCTATATCTGGAGAAGGGTTGGCTCTGGCTTTAAATTCTGGCTGTATGGCTGCCGATTATTTTCTTAAGTCCAATGCTGCAGAATTTAATCAGAATTGGAACAGATGTTATGCGAAAAGATTTTTCTGGGCCAAGTGGATCCATCATTTAATGTTATCGAAGAGGGCTAGTCGGATGACATTTAGAGTTTTTCAATTCTTTCCTTCCTTCATGGATAAGGCGTGGAGATTAACACGCCATTAAATTGAGTTAAAATATTTTATGCTTTATAATTATAATTGGGAATTGGTACTTTCCCCAATCTAATGAGACCCCTATATAAAGTGCAGGTTCATATGGATCCTGAGCTCCACCACTTATGCCCCCTTTCTAATAAAGAAAATTATTTCCAAAAGGGAGAAGAACCTGTAAAACAGGATGTCATCCATGCAGAAATCGCGATCCCTCAAAGGGACTTTGTTCCCTCTAGTCAAGACAAAAAAGTCACGCAAGTAGGGCTGGATCACATATATGTTCGCTCCATGACACTAAAAACCCTTAAAAATTGGAAATTTACCCTAACTTTTGTAGGAATTCCTTTCGATGCAGCCGCTTTTGCGCGTTATGCTCAGCAAGAGGCTCTGGAGATGGCTAATATGACTGAAGCGTCTTATGTGGAGGAGAGGATAGAAGAAGATCGAGAGTTTCAGGCCGAGTCGCTTTCGGATAAAGATAAAGAAGAAGAGTATTTAAATCAGTTGAAACAGATTCCCATTCAGCGGATGGATTTAGCATAAGCTTCAAATCTTGGCAGTAGATTCTCTGATTGCATCAGATCTAATTTTCCTTTAAAATCTTATTTTTCAATCTTCCAAGTATTCACATTTATGTCTTTTGATATCAAAAAACTTGAGCTTTTTCCGACAAGACCCGGTGTTTATTTGATGAAGGGTCGTCAGCAAGAAATATTATACATAGGTAAAGCGAATAATTTAAGGCAGCGAGTCAAGCAATATTTTGCAGCTGGTGGCGATGGGCGCGTCATGGTGCCGTTTTTGGTTTCGAAGGTAGAGGCTATCGAGACTATTATAGTGACCTCAGAAAAAGAAGCGCTTCTTTTAGAGAACAACCTGATCAAGCAACACAGACCGAAATATAATGCGTTGCTTAAAGACGATAAGACGTATATAGCTTTAAAAATTAATAACAAGCACCTGTGGCCGATGGTAAGTCTCATTAGATATAGAGGTAAACCTAAAGCGGATGCTCTTTATTTCGGGCCCTATACAAGTGCTTTTGCAGCAAGAAATACGTTAGACTTAATTCAGAGGCTTTTTCCCTTAAGACAATGTTCTGATCAAGAATTAGTGCGCCGCACAAGGCCTTGTATTCTTTATGACATGAGACGCTGCATCGCTCCTTGTGTCAATAAATGTTCAAAGGAAGAGTATGATCGTTATGTGGAAGGGGCTATTAAGTTTCTAAGAGGACAAGATAAAGAAGTTTTGAAAGATCTTCTACACGAGATGGAACGTTTATCTGATGCATTAGAGTTTGAAAGAGCTGCCGAAGTTTTACAAACCATTCGCCATATTGAAAAAACGATTGAAAATCAAAAAGTCGATAAACCACTCGGGGAAGATTCTGATGCATTTGGGATTTTTCGCCAGGGAGATGAGGCTGTTCTTTGTCAACTTCTCTTCCGTTCTGGTAAACTTGTGGGCTCACGTCGTCACAACTTTAGCCAAATAGCCCAGGATGATCACGAACTTTTAGAATCCTTTTTATTGCAAAATTATGATGAGCAAGCTGAACTTCCGCATGAAATCTTATTATCTGCAACAGTAGATAATCCTGACGCCATAAGTGAAATTTTATCTAATCAACGTAAACGTACGGTACGCATTAATACGCCTCAAAGAGGAGATAAATTAGGAATGGTTGAAATGGCGATTTCTAATGCCGAGGCCTATTTTAAGCAAGAAAAAGATCTTCAAGCTGTCCGAGAACGTACACTATTAGAAATGGAAGAGAAATTTCGTCTCAATCGTTACCCTGAAAGGATTGAGTGTTTTGATATTTCTAATATTGCGGGGACAGAAATTGTCGCAACAATGGTCGCTTTTACCGATGGTCAAAAAGATAGCAGTCGTTACAGAAAATACAAAATTCGTACAGTGGACCAAAGTAATGACTACGCCTCTATGCAGGAAGCTTTAAGAAGACGATACCAACGAGCCAAAGAAGAAAATGATTTACCGGATTTATTGGTAGTAGATGGAGGCAAAGGGCACCTAAATATGGCTATAAAAGTTTTAGCTGAGCTTGATATTGCTACAGTGGATCTAATAGGACTTGCCAAGGAGGAGGGGAGGCATGATCGCGGGATGACGGAGGAACAGATCTTTCTTCCAGGTGCAAAAGATCCAATTTTATTGAGAAAAAACTCTCAGATTCTTTTTTTGCTGCAGCAGATTCGTGACGAAGCCCACCGCACAGCAATTACCTATCATCGTCAATTAAGAACAAAAAAGACAATTAGGAGCTCACTGGACGATATTCCAGGGATCGGACCTAAAAAGCGAGCCTCCCTGCTAAAACATTTTGGCAGTATAAAAAAGCTAAAAGAAGCCACTGCTGAAGAAATCGCCCATATTCCCCTTATGAATGCAAAAGATATTGCGGCTATTCAAAAGTTTTTTTCAGATTCAAATCAAAATGGATCTTCTAAAAGTTAGAGTTTTTTGTTGTTTGGATCTATCTTTTTTGATATGGATGAAGATAGGACATAATTCTAGGCTCTAGCCTATCTCAAGACATATTTTTTCACAATATACCAGATTAATCATCATTAGACTTTTTTTGAAACTTGCTCTGTTGGAAAAATTTGACGATGAAGATGCAGAAAGTCGCGATTTTAACAACTCCATGAGGTCTCGAAATAAGTCTATTTTTTAATTTTTAAGAGGCTATATGCGATTAAATAATTCAGGTCTTGTGAGAAAAAATCGCTTGATTGCGATGCGTGCCCACAGTCGGTTTTCTGCTTACAAATGTTCACCTTACCCTGAAGATATGGATCCTGCGATGCGAAGGTTTGAGACAGGTTATCGTAGCCATGAAAAGCCATGGTTGATCGTGGCAGAGCATGAGCATTATCAACGTTGATCCCTCGAACTTTTTTGCAAACTGACGGCTCTAGTTCAGGAGTATAGTTAACCGCGTCTGCCATTGATTTCTTTATTCCTATTTTTTCCATTGAATTAATTTTGATTGATCAGCTAAGATGTGGCTTCCCTTAATTTTTCGGATGGGATATTAGCTCAGTTGGTTAGAGCGCCACGTTGACATCGTGGAGGTCAGCTGTTCGAGTCAGCTATATCCCACCATTTTTTTATTCTATGACTAATGCGCTAAAAATTCTAAGACACTCAGCTGCTCAGGTATTAGCAGTTGCCGTGTCCAGTCTCTTTCCTAAAGCGCAGCTAGTAAGTGGAGAGTCCACTTCTCAAGGTTTTTATTACGATTTCTTTTTCCACGAACCTATTACAAAAGAACAAATTCCATTTATCGAAGAACGCATGCGCGATTTTATGAGACAAGCCATGCCCTTTAAATTGATGGAGATGATGAGAAAAAATGCGATAGAACTTTTTAAGTATCATCATCAGGATCTAAAAGTTGCTTTACTTAAGGCTAACGTCGAGACTTTGGTTCACGTTTGTCAGGTAGGCTCTTTCTACGATCTAGCCTATCCTCCTTTTGTTGAAACAACTAAGGATATTGGTGTTATTAAATTATTGGATATCAGTTCATTAACTTTGTCATTACCAGGCAAACCTTCGCTTAAATTGACCCGTATTCAAGGGACGGCTTTTCCTAGTCAGCAGGCACTGAAAGATTTTTTAAAGAAAAATGAAGCGGCCAAAGAACGAGACCATCGTCTTTTAGGTCCAGCGATGCATTTATTTGCCTCTTTAGATGAGGCCTGTCCAGGTTGCTGGGCGTGGCATTCTAAAGGAGTTTTATTGCGTAAAACTTTATTAGATTTGTGGCATGTAGAGCATCATGGATTAGGCTATCAATTTGTGAACACACCCGACCTGATTCGTCCGCAAGTTATTGAAAATCAAAAATATTGTTCCTTTAGCTTTAAATCTGATAGTACGTCTTATGCGACCGGGGTAAGCAAAGCTTTTACGCATAGTGCCTTATTTAAATCTAAATTGCACTCTTATCGTGAACTGCCTATTCGTTACGCGGAGTGTGGAGATTGCTATGACTCGACTAAGGAAGTGCATTTGTGGGGATTGTTGAAGGCTCGTGCCTTTACGGCAGATAAAGAACACATCTTCTGTGATCAAGAGCAACTTTTAGATGAACTTATTTCTTCCTTGCAATTCATTAATAAAACCGTTAAGATAATGGGATTTGAGGCTCATTGGTATCTGATGGCTAAAAGCCAGAAAGCCACAAAGCCTCTGAAAAAGTGGGATGAATCCCTTAATAGTTTAGTTAAAGCTTTACAGGCGTGTGAGTTTAATTATACGCTTGACAATGAGCCTACAGATGGATATGGTCCAAGTATAGAGGCGCGTTTTGTGGATGCGTTAGGGCGTGAATGGAAAGGTCCTTATGTCAATATTGACTTATACCATCCCGATAAGCTTGGTCTGCATTATCAGAGTCAAGAGGGCGGAATGCGCCGTCCTGCGATGATTGGGCGGTCTATGTTAGGTTCATTAGAACGTTTAATAGCTGTTTTGGTTGAGCATTATTCAGGTTATTTACCTCTTTGGTTAGCACCTGAACAGATGAGAGTCATCCCAGTATTAGAAGGTCAGGCAGGTTATGCTGCTGAGCTGCGTAAAATGATAGAACTCCAAGGGTTTCGAGTAGGTGTCGATGATCGTAAAGAAAATCTAGGAGTAAAAATTCATGCAGCTGAAAGTGAAAAGGTTCCTTATATAATTATTATAGGGGAAGCTGAAGAAAAAAATAGGACAATTTCCCTGCGTAGCTACCCAGGTGGACAACGGGAAGATGGGGTTTTAACTGATAAATGGCTTGAGCAGTTAAAAGCGAAAATAGAATCGAAAGCTTAGCTAAGACCCTAAAGTTTAATAAAAACTGAGAAGTACTTGAGGCGATTCCAGGTACTTCCTTAATGAGGAGTGGAATCCGGTTGAAAGTTAACAGAGAAATACGCGCCCCGAGAGTTCGGGTGATTACTCATACTGGTGAACAAATTGGTGTGTTGACTTTACATGAAGCCCTAGCACGAGCTGAAGAAGAGGGACTAGACCTTGTTGAAATCTCTTCGGGTTCCAATCCGCCGGTTTGTAAGATTATTAATTATGGCAAGTTCCGCTATGATCAAACCAAACGGGAAAAAGAGAGTAAAAAAGCTCAGCATCAGGTTAAAGTAAAGGAAATCAAAATAAAGCCAAATATTGATATCCATGACCTGGAGACAAAAATTAGACATGCGCGCGAGTTTATTACTAAAGGTAATAAGGTTAAAGTGACATGCATGTTTAGAGGACGCGAGATGGCGCATCCAGAGATCGGAGATAAACTTCTCCGTAAAGTTTGCGAAGATCTAGACGATATCGCTATGGTAGAGTCTCCTTCGAAACTCTTTGGGCGTATGCTCATCGTCATATTAGCACCTGGCGGAAAAAAGAAGAAAGAAGGCGCAAAGCTAGGCTCAGAAGAGCAGCCGGCCAGGGAAGAAGAGAGCGCATAGGCAAAACGAAAAGTTATTTAGGGAGAAGTTCACGTGCCTAAAATGAAAACAAAAAAAGCCCTAGCGGCTCGGTTCAAAGTGACTGGAACTGGAAAACTCAAGAGAGGACGTCCAGGCAAGCGTCATATTTTGAATAAAAAATCACCTAAGCGCAAACGCCAGCTTTCAAAACCGGCGTTAGTTGATGAGGGACAATTAAAAACGTACAAGCGTTTAATGTGCGTATAAAAAGATAGATCTGACATACAAGTCAGAAAATTAATAAACAGTCTAAATTTTCATATATTTTTGAAAGTTAGGCAAATAACAGTGGAGATTGAGCTATGGTTAGAGTAACCAATGCTGTTGCTTCACATCGTCGCAGAAAAAGACTATTTAAGAGAGCGAAAGGTTTTTTCGGTGATCGTAAAAATCACTTGCGCCTCACTAGTGACGCGGTTAATAAAGCGTTGGCCTATAATTATCGCCACCGCAAAGAGAAAAAACGTGAGTTCCGTAGCTTATGGATCATGCGTATTGGAGCCGCTGCAAAAATTCATGGTATTTCTTATAGCAAGTTTATCCATGGTTTGCAAAAAGCGAGATGTGAATTAGATAGAAAAATGTTAGCCGATATGGCCATTCGTGATCCTCAAGGCTTCGCAGCTGTAGTGGGTCATGCGAAACAAGCCCTTGCTTAACAAGGTGCTGATTCTTTATCTTTAGCAGAGTTGCCTAGCGCGGCTCTGCTATTTTTTTATAGACGATTCTGGCGAGGAAACCGTGCATACATCGATTCAAGCAATTCGGGATGAATTCATTGCAGATCTCAAGCGAGTGACAACTACAGACGAAATAGAGGCCTTAAAGGTCAAGTATCTCGGTAAAAAAGGTCCGATTCAAAACCTGATGAAATTTCTTAAAGATGTTCCTCCTGAACAACGCCCGGCTTTTGGTAAAGAGGTGAACGATTTAAAAGAAGAAGTTTCTTTACAAATTGCTGATCAAGAAATGGATCTTGTCGCTAAAGAAGAAGTTCTTCAATTAAAAAGGGAAAAAATTGATATCAGTTTGCCCGGAAGAAAACGTCCTTTAGGTCGCAAGCATGTCATCACGCAAGCCCTAGACACAATCGTTGATATACTAATGGGCATGGGGTTTTCTGTTCAGTACGGGCCCGATATCGATACAGATTATTACAATTTTGAAGCTCTGAATTTTTCTTCAGACCATCCTGCTAGAGATATGCAGGATACATTTTATATTACCCCCCAAGTGCTTTTACGTACACACACGAGTAACGTTCAAGTTCGTGTGATGGAAGCCCATCAACCTCCCATTAGAATCATCACTCCAGGGAAAGCCTATCGAAATGAGACGATTACGGCGCGTTCTCATGTTTTTTTTCACCAGGTTGAAGGTCTCTATATTGATAAAGACGTTACATTTGCAGATCTTTTGGCCACGATGCAAGAATTTTTCCAAAAACTTTTCCAGCGTGAGATAGAAACACGCTATAGACCGAGCTATTTTCCCTTTGTTGAACCGGGCTTGGAGGTCGACATTCGTTGTCTATCCTGTGAAGGAAAAGGATGCCCCCTTTGTAAACATACAGGCTGGCTAGAAGTGGCTGGAGCTGGAATGGTGCATCCAGAAGTTTTAAAAAATGGGGGAATCGATCCAGAGATTTATACAGGTTACGCGTGGGGAATGGGCGTAGAACGTATGGTTCTGCTTAAGCACGGAGTCAAAGACATCCGCCTCTTTACAGAAAATGATTTACGCTTTTTGGCACAATTCACCCATTTCTAAATTTAAGGATCCGTTAAAAGATAGTTGATTGTTATGCAATGGATTGTATCAGAATCTGAAGCGGGTCAAAAGTTAGTCGTTTTCCTGAGAAATAAACTGGGTCCAGGGTTCTCCTCCCGCCAAATTAAGCAGGGGATTGAGAATAACTTGTGCCAAGTCAATTCCAGATTAGAACATTTTGCTTCGATGGTGCTGGCTAAGGGAGATGTGGTTCTCTACGTAATAGAATCTCTAAAAAGTCCAGTAAAATTTCGCTTTCAATTTTCCTCTAAAGACATCGTTTATGAAGACGCCTCCCTGCTTATTTATAACAAGCCGGCAGGTTTTGTCTCTGATGGACCTGAGATTACACAGGCAATGGAATCGTATAGTCAAGGTGGGTGGGAACTCCTCCATCGCTTGGATCGCGAGACCACGGGCTTGTTAATGTTTACGCGAGGAACCGCCTTTCGCGAAAAGATGGTCTATGCTTTTAAGATGCACGCTGTTAAGAAAACTTACTTCGCGCTGGTCGATGGAATCCCTCCGCAAATGTCTGGAACAATCGAGAATTACTTGGGAAAAGTTCATACCTACAAAGGTCAGGCATTGTGGGGAGCTGTCCCTTCAAAGATCGGACATCATGCCATTACGGATTGGGTCATAGAGCAAAAAGGTTCGCAGGTGTGCCTCCTACGATGCTACCCTCAAACGGGCCGTACGCATCAAATAAGGGTGCATTTAAGTGAGATGGGGTATCCTATTTTAGGAGATAAGCAGTACGGAAAAAAATTTAAATGTTCCTATTTGGCGCCCCGCTGTTTATTGCATGCCTATGCACTTGATTTTATACATCCTCTTACAGGAGAAAAAATTTTTGCAAAGGCTGAATTACCTAAAGATTTTACAGAAGCATTAGAACTATTAGTCGGAAGGGTGGCATCTTGAGAATTTTGATTGTTAAAACTTCTTCTTTAGGAGATATTATCCATGCCTTTCCTTTGGTTGACTTTTTGCATCAAGAGTTTCCTGGAGTTTTGATTGACTGGGTGGTGGAAAAGAATTTTTCAGAGATCGTCCACGCGCATCCATTCATTCATCGTGTCATAGAGATAGATACAAAAGGTTGGCGAAAAGGCATAGGCCAGCCCACAACCTGGAAGGCGATGAAAAATTTTCGTCGCGAAATGCAGGCAGAGACCTATGAAGTTGTCTTTGATTTACAGGGGAACACAAAATCTGCCATTCCAACCTACCTATCGCGAAGTCAGCATAAGGTCGGGTTTGGTTTAAAAACGATTCATGAATGGCCTAATGTGCTTTTTACAAACCATCGCTACAACCCTCCTTTAAATTTGAATGTGCGGGAGGAAAATTTATATTTAGCTCAGCAATATTTTCAGCGAAATACACAAGTTGAAAATGAAAAAGTGACTTTAAAGCTGAATCAAGAGCAACTAGCTGTCTGTCATCATATTAAAGAACAATTAAGGAAAGCTTCTGGAAAAAAAATTCTTGTGTGCGCTGGATCTGCTTGGAAGAATAAAAAACTATCTTCCGATGCTCTAGAGTTTTTTCTAAGAAAAGTTTCTGGGGTATTCTCTGTATCATTCTTTCTTGCTTGGGGGTCAAAGGAAGAATTTTTAGAAGCTCAAAAGCTACAAGAAGTTCTCGGTGAAAATGCTTGTGTGTTAGATAAACTTTCTCTTCCTGTTTTGCAAAATGTAATGACAGAGATGGATGTTGTCATTGCCATGGATTCTCTTCCTCTACATTTAGCGGGAACTTCTGGTACCCCTACATTCAGTGTATTCGGAGCCTCGTCAGCTTCTAAGTACAACCCTAAGGGGGAGAAAAACATTGCATTACAGGGTGAATGTCCTTACGGAAGAGTTTTTGAAAGACGGTGTCCGATCTTACGTACTTGCCAGACAGGACTTTGCATACGCAGCCTTCCGGGAGAAAAGATTTTTCAGGCCTTTGATAATTTTTTTCGTAAACTTCCTTAACATCTCTTATGTGTTCAATCTGTGTGATTTGGATCGATTTTATATTATTTCTAATCGAACCATCTACTAATTTTTGTCTAAAGCTTCTAAGAGCTCACTGCAGAGCTAAAAACTAGCACAGAAGCGAGATTTGTGCACAATAGGTATTCAAATCCTGATTGAGAATGAATTTGTGGCTATGTAAGGATCATACCTTTGTTCTTATCAAATATTTTTGCAGAGCAAATCAAAGTCCAGGTTTTCTCCTACCAATTTGATGGCTTTATCCACCTTCAATGTATCTTCTGTACGAATTTTTGCGGTAAAGCTTGTGATCATTTTCATCGCATCATAGCTTCCTAGAGGAGTATAGAGAACTGGAATATCTGTTTTACGAATTTCCTCTAAGATTTCATCACTAGGAGCTTGTGTGCTTGTTAAGATAATTCCTCCCAAAAAGCCTTCACCGCGGCCCAACTGATCATGGCGATGTTTTTGCAAGATAGCAAAAATGATATCTTCTCTCGAAGCGGGGGTGATTACAAGTTCATTAGAATCCATTTCTGATAGGTAACTTTCTAATGAACCTGCAACTAACCGCACGCGCTGAAAGTGACGATAATGGTATTGATCTCCGGAGATCAAAGGAGTACCAAAAAGATTTTCAAAGTCTTTAATGGCGGGGGTATTTAAAAAATCATTAAAGGGTACACAGCCGATTAAAGGAATATCCCACTTTTTCAAGCTCTTAGGAATATATTCAAGAATCATGTCACGTTTACTATCTAGGACACGATTAAGAATGACTCCATGAATTCTTACTCCGTATTGTTGACACATGGCGATATTCATGGCTAGTTCATCATAGGCTGATCCTAATCCACCGGAGGCTATAATGACAATGTCTAAACCCAATTCAGAGGCTACTCTTGCATTATTCATGTTAATAATGGAGCCTACCCCTACATGACCTGTGCCCTCCACTAAAGTAAAGACATTTTGGGAGTAAATTTTTTGAAAAGAATGGATGATTTTTTTTTGCATGAGCTCTTCGCTAATTTTTTTGTCTAAAAAATCGCGCGTAAATCCTGAGGGAATAATAACGGGGCTCATATCCTCCCAGTCCGCTGGAAGTCCAAAGTGTTTTTTAAAAAGAACAACATCTTTATCAACTTTTATGTTGCCTTGTACTCTTTCGTGCTGTTGACCTACAGGCTTAATAAATCCAACGCTCTCAAAACGCTTTTGCAGATTGGCTAAAATTCCCAGGCATAGAGTTGTCTTTCCAACATTTTGACCTGTCGCTGCAATAAAAAGTGCATTTTTCTTTTTTTTCATGGGAGTTCTCCTATAGGTCGCTTTGTTTTTAGAAGATGCCGGATGGTCTGTTGAGTTTCAATATAAATCTCTTCATCTGGTTTCAAAGACTCAATTTCTTCTACTGTAAACCAATGAAGGCCTGCTGTTTCCTCATGATTTTGAGTCAATTGACTGCTTTTAGGACGCCCGATGTAAATAAAATCCATATGCTGATGAGCCGCTTGATTTCCGACTTGTGGAATTTCCTCTAAAAGGCAAAGATAGGGGCGTTCAAAACTGTTTGCATTCCAACGATTAATCCAAAGATTTTCTTGAGGAATGAGCTCAATTTCTAACCCAGTTTCTTCCAATGCCTCTCGTCTAGCAGCTTCAGGAGGTGTTTCATTGGCATCTATATGCCCTCCAGGAGGAAGCCATTTTTTTAATTTTCGATGAAAAATGAGCAAAACCTTGTCTTCTTGTAAAATATAGACGGTCGCTGTGAATTGTTTTTCCATCATCCCTTGGAGTTGAAACTTTTAAGTATTTTGCAAGCGAGCGAAAGTCTCATGAAATGAAAGAATTTTAACATCGAGCATATTTTTTTAATAGAAAGCTTGCTAGAATACTCGCGATTGATTGAAAAAACCTCTGTTTGAGGGGTCGTTGAGTGACTTTAGGAAAATCATAAGAGAGAAAAGATGCAACAGTTCGATGAATTAATAAAAATTATTGATCACTTGTTGGGGCCTGAGGGATGTCCTTGGGATCAAAAACAAACACTTCATTCTTTACGTTCTTCAGCCTTAGAAGAGGTTTGTGAGCTGATTGAAGCCATCGACTTAGAGGATAATACCCATATCAAAGAGGAATTGGGAGACTTGTTCTTTAACGTGGTATTTCTGAGTAAAGTCGCAGAAAAAGAGAAAAGGTTTCCTACACAAGCTGTTTTGCAAGAGCTCAATGAAAAATTAATTAGACGACATCCGCATGTTTTTGGAGAGGGGAAGAAGTTAAATTCTGTGGAGGAGCTTTATCAGCAGTGGGATGCCATAAAAAAAGAGGAAAAAGGAAAAGAGCAACGTCAAAGTCTACTAGATGGGATCTCTAAACATTTACCTGCTCTTTCAAGAACTCAAAAGATCCTTAAAAAAATTAAAAAAACCGATTTCCCCTTAAATATTGGGCCTGTGGAAAGAACGCCACAAAATGAAGAGGAGCTGGGTCAACTTTTACTTTCCTTAGTCAATCAAGCGCAAGAAAAAGGTTTAGATGCAGAACATGCTTTACGCAAGGTTTTAGCGCACCTAGAAAAAAAATTTTTAGAATATGAAAAAAATCGCTGAAAGTTACATCAACTGCTGCATTCTATCTAGCCGCTTTACAATGAGGTTTTGTGTGAGACATGTCGTTAAATCTCTTTAATTGCACAATAAATGCAAAGATTTATTAAATGTTATTAAATTGATGCAGCATATTATTTTTGTCCAAAAAATAAAATTTGATATATTATAGTAGAAGTTAATAAAAGAGATTAATCTTTCATGATAAAGGTATGCATTTATGGTAAAAATCAGTTGTAACGAGCCAGGCTTAAATCCCGCGCTGAAAGAAGATATTAAACCGGCTTCTCAAATCACTTTTAATGGCAAAACTTACCGTGTCACGCACATCACTAAAGTGGAAAGATCTAAATGGGAGCTGATAGGAAGACGCATACTTGGAGGATTAATCACCGCATTTAGCTTAGGAATGCTTTACGTTTTTAATCAAAAAGTTCGCGAGTTATTTCAAAAAACACGTCAGTTGCACGTAACAGTCAAAGAAGATACAGGACGCATTCCTAAGCCCTTAGAAGAAAAAAAATCTGAAAACTCTTCGCAAAACAATCCAGAGCACACTCAAGATACCCAGAAAAGTGAGACCGAGCCTCTGGGAAAGACGCCACCAAACTCAAAGGAAAAATCCAGTCATTTACCTGGGGTTCTTATTAAATATCCCTCCAAACAAGAAGTCTATCATGTACCCGTGTTGAATCAGGTTAAAGCTGAAGGAGATACTTATACAGCCAGAAGAATAGGAATGCAAAGATGTGGCTACCATGCCTTTAAAAATGCTTTGATTGGGTTAGGCATTTTATGCCAACAAAAAGGATTTTCTCAAGAGCAGCTAAGTACGAAAAAGGATTATCTAGTCTGTAAACATGCCATTGATTTTGTTATTCCTCCGAATCGCCCGGTAGACATGGACAGTATGGATGTGAGTGTTGCAAACGTCGTTGAAGCTCTCCAC
Organism: Chlamydiales bacterium 38-26; assembly: GCA_001897225.1. Classification (GTDB taxonomy): domain Bacteria; phylum Chlamydiota; class Chlamydiia; order Chlamydiales; family Parachlamydiaceae; genus Neochlamydia. Next base: position 317,854 of record MKSK01000004.1, on the reverse strand, counting down.
TCTCTACGCTTTCCCAAGGTTGAACTAGACCCAGAATTAAAACCTTATCATGAATTATTGTTGAGCCAATTTACAAATATAAGTGCGTTCAATAGCGAAGTTGAGGTTGTGATGGATAGGCAGGGTAATTATTTAGGTACAAAACCCTCTGGCGTTCTTTCTGGTAGCGAAGCGGGTGCCGCTGGCTTAGCCTCAGTCGCTAATTTATATGAATTTGTTTCTAAAAAGGGTCCTAAAGTGCAGGCCTTTATCACAGGCTTTGGGGACCATTGGATTACGCTTCTGCTGCATGAAGATGATAAAGGGACACGCGTTTGGTCCGCTTTGGATTCTTATGATTCAGACGATCACCTCTATAAAAAATGTATCGACATGTATGAGGCAACCATGCAGGATATGGAAAACTTTTTAATGAAAAGTTATCTGGGGGCTATAGGAGGCGAAATCAAAAATAAAACAAGACTTTTTGAAACCTATGAACTAGATCAAATAAAAGATAGTGAAGGCCAATTGATAAAGGTAAGCAAGGGAAAGTTGTTGGATCCTAACGATGCAGGAATGTTATTAAAAAGTGCGCGGGACACCTTGGATATGCTCTATCATGCCTATAATTTTATGCGTAGAGTGGGGTGGTTAGGAAAAAATATACCTGAAGACTCTCCCATCAATGGTTTAAGAATACAAATGACAGAGTACTTAAGGTTTTATGCGATCAATCTCAGACAAATGATTCTGTCGACACCGCATTTAAAAGAAATGGTGGATACACTCTGCGGTGAAATGTCTGAAGTTGAACCCACAGTCGATGTGCGCGCGTCTTGCTTTATGAGAAAATTGGAGCAAGATCCTAACTATCAGATTTTTAAAGGTGAGGGCGGGCTCTTATGTAAAAATGTTGATCTGTATTTTTTTGAATCAATTAATCCTAAAAAAATACAAGACACGCTAAAGGACTCAGGTTGGGGGTGTGGTTGGCGCGCGATGATGACCGCATTTAGTGGCATCGCTGAAGTTCAAAATGTTTCTTTAGTGGATTTTTATAATGAGTATCGTTCGCATGAAAACGTAGTTCAGGGCTACAAGGATTATGGAAAGCCTCAAGATCCTGCGCACAATGATGAGTTTTTACAAGACCAAGTCTTAATTTGTGTAGAAAAATCAGCTCCTGAGTATAACCGAGAATGGGCAGAGCCCTTTATTGGAAAATTACTTTTAGACAAGAATGACATTAGTAATTCCCTTGAAAGATTTGGGGAGTTTTCAGGAGTCATTCAATCTACTCTTTATGAAAACAAAAACTATAGTTTTGAAGAATTGATGAAAAGATTCCAAGAGCACATCAAAAATTTTCAAGTACCGATAGTGATTGACGACGGTGTCTATGCCTTTAACATACTAGGGATTCACAAGAAGAATGATAGGTTTCATTTGTTAATTAACGATCCTCACACAAAAATTGCATCCGAGGCCGTTTACATCCTAGAGTTAGACGCCAAGACCGGTAAACAAATAAAAATACTCGCGGCACAAGCGGAAAATCAGGAAGAGTCCTATCAAAAACAATACCATTCCGAATCGCTTGAAAAGTTGCATTTTAATAAATCCTGGATGATGTTATTTCCTGAACCTGCTTTGGAAACAAAAAGCTAGGGTTTATGGATTTATCTCAAGCTTATACTTATTAGGAATATCTTGTTAAAAAGTGGTTCTAAATAATCTCGCGTTTGATTATAATCTTATATGCCGGGGACCTTGTGGAATGAAATAGTCCGAACCAGGTCAGGACAGGAATGTAGCAGCCTTAAGGATGATGTTCATGCCTTGAGACAATCTCCGGCATTTTTCTCACTCATCTAATATCCTGAATTAAATTTTCTCTTTTTTCAAAATATTTAGCTATTCTTAATACAATCCTTAATTAAAGGTTTTATAATATATTTATTATTTATTTATTTTTTTAATTAACTTAGAAGAAGTTTATGGTTAAAATACATTGTAATATTCCCCAAGCCTCTCACCATCTTAGAGAGAATATGCAGACCTCCGCGGAGCTTTTCATCAATGGAAAAAGCTACTTGGTGAAACATATCACTAAAATCGATAGGTCAAATGCTGAGCATTTTGGTAGATGCTTACTGGGAGGTCTACTGACAGGTATAAGCTTAAGTCTATTATATTTATTTAATCAAAAAGTCAAAGAACTCTTTCAGAAAACACGTCGAATTGATGTCTTTTTGGAAGAAAGACCTAAACCTTCACATTTACCTCCTAATTCCCTTATCCCAAGACCAGCACCCCCGACCCTCCCTAGCTCATCTCCCTCTACAACTATAGATCCTAAAAAACCTATCGGTAGTTCCCCCCGGATGGATCATGTGGAAGGAAAAAAGCATGTGCTAAAAGACGGCGTCGTGTATGAGGTTCCCGTTTTGGATCAAACTTTACAAAAGGGCGGTCATCAGCATTGTGGATTCCATGCTTTTAAAAATGCATTAATTGGACTGGGTGTGATGGCGCAGGATCCTGGTTTTGAGCCTAAACAGCTAAAAGATCCAAAGACCTATCTGACAATCAAGCAAGCAGTGGATAGGTTTAAAGATCCAGGTGGTGCAGATGAAGAAGATGTAGCAATCAATGCATTAATGGATGCGCTTGAATATCTTTACAAACCTGCCGGTCAGCTTCCTTCCTCATTAAACACTTATCATGAGCTATTGCAAAGCCACTTTCATCACATATGTCTGTTTAATGCCCAAGAGGAAGGCGGCCAATTGGTGTTGTCAGGTGGTGGAGGAGGTTCCTCGAACTTAAATTCCCTAGCAAATCTCTATGAGTTTTCTCAAAGAAAGGGTCCTAAAGCGCAGGCTTTTTTGATAGGCTTTGAGGGGCATTGGATTACGCTTATTGTTCATGTTGATGCCAAGGGAGAGCAAGTCTGGTCAGGTTTCGATTCCTATTATTCTGGTCCCTCTTGTCGCGCAAGGTTCGAAAAGGGGATTCAACTAATTAAAAGAAATTTAGACAATCTTCAAGCATTTCTTTTAAAGGGTTATGAAGATGCCGTAGGAGAGGAGATTCAACGAAAAGTTCGTTGGTTTGATGAAAACGGAGATTTAAAAAATAAAGCTGAGGATGAAGGCGAATTGTTGAAAAATGCACCCGAATTTTTGACGATGTTATCTGATAGTTATGAGTTTATGAAAAGAACTTCTTGGTTAACTTCAAATGATCCTATGAAAGTCAATTATGTAAAAAAATTAGTTGAGTATCTCACGTTTTATGCCAAAATCCTTAAGAAACCGATTATGACAGATAAGGTTTTAGGGCCAATGGTCCATGATTTGTGTAAAGACATATTGAGTGAGTCGGTTTATCCTTTTGGAGAGCCCCCCGCTCAACTAGCAGCACATCCTGAATTTCAAAGGCTCAAACAAGCAGATCATTTTGTAGGTGTTTCCGATGCGACGGTTCATTTTTACCTATGTGAAGATGGAGGTGAAAACCTCTATGATTATGGCTGGGGATGCGGCTGGAGAAGTATAAAAACGGTTTTTAGTGCTATTCCAAAGGTGAATCAAGCGTCTGTTTTAACCCTATTTAATCAGTATAGCGAAGAATCAAAGCTCGTCGAAGCTTATAAAAGCATCAATCCCTTAATGACTCCCGAACAGGAACAGGAAATTCGCCTTTCAGCACCTGTTCACCACAACAATTGGACGGAACCTTTTATTGGATACCTCCACATGCAACGCCTCGGGGTGGCTTGTTCTTTAGAAATTTATGGAAGATATCCTGATAAAATGGATAGTCCCAAATTTGCTTATAAAGAAGACTTCATTCAAACATTTCCTCAATTTTTGGATAGATTAGAGAAGCATTTTGAGAAGTATAAGTCTCCCGTCATGCTGGATAACGGACGCTATGCGTTTGCCTTACTTGGAATTAAAAAATCTACGGATACCGTCGAATTTTTAATTGGAGATCCCCACACTTCATTGGCTGATGAGTCTATTTACACAGTCGTATTCAATAAGGAAGGACGTCATCTTTCTAATACAGCAAAGCAAAAAAATTGTTTTTCGGTATCACCCCAAAAGATCTATTTTAATGGAGGATCCTGGATGTTGTTGTTTCCTCAACCGCAAGAAAACAATTAAGAAGAGTTTAGCCCTGAATGAGTAGGATCCTATTTTAATAGGATCCTACTAAAAGTTATGTCTTCGCAAGAGCTTTTTTATTCTAAAGAGAGCTTATATTCTTTTCCTCTCGTTGCTTTTCAATACGCATGCTTGTTATGATTTAGCCATTATTTAAATTTGTAAAACCTTGTTTTCATGGCTGAAAAAATTCTACCTATAGACAATTCTTCTCTTCAAATCTTGGGAGACTCTCTTATTGCAAAAAAGAGTCGATTTTCGATTTTTAGTAAAATTCTTCAAACGTTATCTTACTTTGAGTATATTGGGAGAAGATTATTAGGAGGGGTATTAACCATCATTCATCTCTGTTTTTTTCTTTTCTCAGATCGAATGGGAAAGCCCTCTCGATGTTTAGAATTTAAGGGTGATATACCTAGAAAGGGGCATGTTATAGTAGAAAATCATTCAGAGGCGACGAAATTAGAGTCTTGTAGTTTTAACTCATTACCTTCTGAAATGATTTTTCAAATCGCCGCCTTTATGCCTACAAAAGATTTGCTTCAGTTTAAATGTACTAATCTTCAAACCTTGCAAATAGTTAATCAGTTACTAGAAACGGAATCTAGAAAAATAGATTTAATCCAAATACATATGCATCGCGGAGACATGGTAAGGGCAGAGCCTTTAATACACAGCATATCTCCAGGTATTACCCTTAAGCAGCTTTATAATATCATGCTCAAAGTGGCAGGAACGGAATTAAAGAACGAACCTTTCCTTACATTAGACTACGCGGCCCTAAAGACAATTCGCTTATGTAAGTCGAAAAATTTTGCTAGGTCATTCCAACATTTAATTGCTGAGTTACGAGCATTCTGGCCCGGCGCAAAGAATAAAGTTTTTATTGTGTATATCCATAAGCTTTCCTCATTTATAAGTTTATTACCCCTTTCCCAAAAAGAGATTCTAAGAGATAAATTACAAAGTTATTTAAATCAAGATGAAAAGATAAGTATTGGTTTAAAAAATCTTTTTTTTGAGAGGTTTAAACCTTAATGTTAAAACCAACTTCTCATTTATTGATCATTGACTAACAAACACCTGAAAGATTGAAGTAGAGCTATTCCCAGATCTCTCTTTTTCCTTTTCTTTCAATAGGTGTCTCATTCTTTGTCAAGTGTAGGGGCTGTAAAGGGCGTCTAGTGGCTATAAAAATCGCATGGCTGATCCCTGCATCCCCCAAAAGTAAGCGACAAATTTTTTCCAGCGTTAGCATTAAGGAACGACTTTGTTTGATAAAGTTGGCAATAGGATTGGTGATGTATTGGACGATCGACCATACAGCCGCTAACAATCCATGACTATTCCATAGAAACCATTTTCGACTGAATCCTTGTCTGTTTTGGGATTCCTGTAGAAGATACTCACGATCTTTTCTTGCTTTGGCGAAATGGGACGGAGCGCTGAAAAAATTTTTTAAACGAATGTATAGACGATGATAACTGCAGACCCATTCGTGAATCTTAAATTCAGTTTCTGCTAAGCTAGCAAAGCGTTGTAAGGGGTCTTGCGTATTTAAATCCAGGGGCGTTGAACAAATAACATAACCCTGAGGTTTTACAAGTCGACTGAGTTCAGCCATAAATAAACGCAGCTGCTCGGTTGGAAGATAAGCGATGACTTCATTAGCTATAACTAGGTCATAACTGTCATCTTCTAAAGTTGTATGTGGTAAGCATTGTTGGAAGGTTTGAGCAATTTGAGGGACTGTCATCTTTAGTCTAGATAAGGCATTTGAAGCTATATCAAGAGCATGAATGTGTGCTCCTAATTCATAAAGATGCTTGCTTAACGTTCCTCCACCACACGCAAGGTCAGCCACCCATTTATTTTTTGCATCCATAAAACGTTGAATTAAATCTTTTGTTCTTTGCAACCTCTCTCTTTCAAGACAGTTACGCATAGGATTAAATTGTTCTGGATCCATCAACCACATCCGTTCAAACTTAGCCTGAGCCTCATAACGCCATCCATTCTTGGAATTAGCGAAAGGGGGTTCTGAAGATTTACTTTGCGTGCTTACTATATTTAATCTATCAACCATAATTCTCCGTGGGGTAGATCTAAAATTTTATCGAGAGAAGGTTCATATTGAACTCTCATAGCAAATAATGACAATTTTTGCTATTTTTTGATTTCTTGAGACTTATAAAAATATACTCGAAGAGATCTTGAAGTTTGAATTTTGGCTTTACCCCAATGCAATTTTAAGATCGCTTTGGCATAAAAAGGAGATATTTGTATGGGAAGAATGATTGCGATCTGTTTGTCTTTTCTGTTATTGCTAGCTTGTGGACCACGCTACGGGGATTTTTTTCCTTGTCATGATGATGGGACGGTCAAACCTAAAGTTGTATTACTTCCGATGAGTGATGCCACAAAAAATCCTGAAAGAGCTCAGGAGTTAATGAGTGGAATACGTTTCAAACTGATGGATCGGGGAGAGGTATTTGTTTATTCAGAAGAAAGTGTAAAAAAGCAGATGGAGCGTATGGGCTCTTCTTCCTTTTTCAATCCAGATATTTCCTTTGCCAAATATTTTGGGGGTTCTGACTTTATTGTAGCGACTGAACTTGTGGATTATAGTTATGATCAATATGGAAATGTGGATGATCGTTGCATGCCTCCTCACTTGCAACGCAAAAATTTACTCACGTTAAAACTACGCGTCCGAATGATTGATATGCGCGGACAAGAACCTTGCATTGTGATGCAAGAAATTTTAACTCGTCATTTATTAGTTCCCCAGAATTGCAACCCTTTAGACCCTGCTTACTTTTATGAGTTAAGCTCACGTTTGACAGAGGATTTCGTGATGAGATTAGAAGGGATTTCATGGAGTTTACGCTAGGAATGGATAATGTACAAATGGCAATCTCTGAACGGTTACATATTCTGCTAAGTTCAGGCTTAGTTTTTCTGCTTTTTCTTTGGATGGCTTTGAGAAATGGGTACTTTACTTTTTCCAGAGAAGATAAAAAAATCCCACAAAAACTATCCACTAAAGCATTTTTAGGGGCTTTTACTGTTTTTTTATTTTTTCAGATTATATTAGCTCCGCTCACATTTCAACTGTGGCATTATTTTTACGCGTTAGGAAGCGATGAAAAAACTAGGGGGTTAAGTTCTGAATGGCAGGCTTGGTTTACCATTTATGCGATTATTTTAACGGGTTTAGGGTTGTTCTTTTATTATCGGTTGTTATCTAAGGCTAATAGAGAAATCGTTGCAGGACCGTATGCATTTTATGGGTGGACGGCTAAACTCCATGATATGATGCTCGCTTGCATGAGCTGGATCTTGAGTTATCCATTAGTTGTTGTGATCAGTCAGTTGGTTGCCATGTTAGTAGCCTATTTTTATCAAAACGTTGAGCCCCAACAGGTGGCTGTTCAATTGATAAAAGATGCAACGGTTTCAAAACCTTTATTTATCTGTATGGCCCTCCTTGTTATTTTTATTGTCCCTTTGATTGAGGAATTATTATTTAGAGGATTTTTGCAGAATTGGCTTAAGCGTTTTTTTCATCCTATGGCTGCAGTTGTCCTCACATCAGGAATTTTTGCAGTCTTTCACTTTTCTCCGCAGCAAGGAATGGGGAATATAGAACTGCTGACTGCCTTATTTGTGCTCTCTTGTTTTTTGGGTTTTATCTATGAAAGACAAAAATCCATTTGGGCTCCTATTAGCTTGCATGCTATTTTTAATGCCATAAGTATTTTACTGATTTTATTAGTGGAGAAACCAAGCTGACTTCAATTTTTGAGGTCTTTTCATAAGCAAGCGATGTAATTTTAGTTTAGAGGAATGAATATGATGAAATTATTAGGAAAATGGCTTGTATGCAGTTTATTACTGATGGCAGGAGTGGGGTTTGCTCAGCAAATTAAAACCCTTAAAGTTCCTGCAGAGGCCTTGCAAGTGGCTAAGAGCACAAACGTTTTTGCTCTAGAGTTTTATAAGGAAATGCCTAATGAAGATAATTTTAGCTTTTCTCCTTACAGCATTTCCTCAGCCTTTGCTATGGTGTACAATGGTTCTAAGGGAAGCACGCAAAAAGAGATTTCCACTATTTTTCACTATCCAACATCCGTAGAAGAAATGAATAAAGGTTGGGAATGGTTGAATAAATATTTTACATTTTATCCTAGCAATGCCTCAGAAGATGTGAGGCTAAGTGTAGCAAATTCGCTTTGGATTCAATCAAATTTTCCTATTCTTCCAATTTTTAGAGATACAATGGGGAAATATTTTAAGGGTGCTTTCAGGTTTGTAGATTTTAAAGCACAGACCGAAACGTCTCGAGCAACAATTAACGCCTGGGTCAAACAAAATACTTTTGGAAAGATTGTAGATATTTTGTCCTCGGAAGCCATTGATAGTTCGACACGGATGGTTTTAATTAGCGCCCTATACATGAAAGCTAAATGGAAAAACTCCTTTGACTCGCGTCTAACCCATCAGCAACCTTTTTTTACCCAAGACGGCAATGTACAGACGGTCTTGTCGATGACCCAGACAGCTTATTTTCCCTATGGTGATACTCCTGAAGTGGCGTTGTTAGAAATGCCTTACATTCCTTCTAGACCCGATGGGCCTCAATTATCCATGCTTATAGTTTTGCCTCATCAAAAAGAGGGACTCTCTGATTTAGAAAAAAATTTGAGTGCTGAAAAATTTCAAGAATGGGTGCGTTTATTACAAAATACGCGAATGCTTGTCACTCTACCAAAATTTAAAGCACTTTCCTCTTTTGAGCTGAATGACGCATTCAAAAGAGTAGGCATGGGTTTGCCATTTACAGATCAAGCAGATTTTTCTGGAATGACAGGTGTTAAAGGATTGAAGATCGGGCATGTTTTACATAAAATATATGTTTCTATGGATGAGACAGGGAGTGAGGCGGCTGCAGCTACAGCGATTGGAATGAACGTCACATCCGTAGCTGATCCCAAACCTCCTGTTTTATTCGAAGTAGATCACCCATTTATTTACATTATTTTTGAAAAGACCACAGGAATGATTCTTTTTATGGGAAAAGTGATGGATCCTAATAAAGTTTGAACGATAAGTTCTCATTTATCTCGGGTAAAGAAATTTATGACTGGTGGCATCACGCATACCTTGAAAGTTTTCTTATATAAAATGTGAAGTGGTAAAAAATTCCTTGTTATGTTAAGATTATAAATCTTTTTGTAAATGTATGTTTTCTATGTTTACAAACCAAGTCTTTGATTTTCAATTATCTTGGATGAAGAAACAGTTAAAGATCATTTATCAGAAATTTTTATGGCTATGAAGACCACCTATCAGGTATTTGCCTATGGAATCACGGATATTGGACTGGTTCGTCAAAATAATGAAGACTACTGGGCACAGGTTCCTGAGTTGAAATTTTACGTGCTGGCCGATGGGATGGGTGGTCATCGAGCAGGAGAGGTTGCTTCTAGGGAGGCTGTAAAAGCTTTGTGCGAACATTTTCGTCAAACGATTGCGATTGCTGGTCCTAATTTATCTATCGATGAAGCCCATGGATTGGTGCAACTTTCTATAGAGCATGCAAACCAGGCTGTGTATGATCTAAGTAAAACAGATCCTGAGTTACAGGGAATGGGGACGACAATATGCTGTCTCTACTGTCATTCAAAAGGAATCATTTATGCGCATGTAGGCGATAGTCGAATTTATCGCTTGCACAATCATAAGCTTGAACAGCTTACGAAGGATCACTCTTTGCTAAGAGAATTAGTGGATATGGGACAAATTGATGAGTATACGGCTGAAGATTTTTTATATAAAAATATCATTACCAAAGCTGTGGGGACAGAAAGGTCGATAGATCCCTCCGTTCATATTTGTGATGTAAAAAATCATGATATATTCTTTATGTGTTCAGATGGTTTATCCGACATGTTGACATTAAAGGAAATGGAAAAAGTTGTTTTGGAAAATCCCAGTATCGAATCTGCTGCTAAAATTCTAGTGGACCAGGCTAAAGCAAAAGGTGGCTTGGATAATATCACAGTAGTGATCATTAAAATTGATGAGTTGAATGAAAAGAGTCTATCTCGATAATAACGCAAGTACATTTGTCGATCCATCAGTGATTGATGTGATAAAAAATGCCTTATATACATACCCAGGAAACCCCTCTAGTTCCCATCAGTATGGCCGTGAAGCACGTCGACTTTTGATTGAATCCAGAGAAACAATTGCTTCTTACTTAAATGTTCGTCCGAAAGAAATCCTATTTACCTCTGGGGGGACCGAAGGTGCGAATATGCTCCTACGTGGAGTAGCACAACTAGAAAAAGGTCATTTGATCACCTCTAATCTTGAGCATGCGTGTGTTTATGCGCTTTTGCCATTCATTAAAGCTTGTGGCTGGGAAGTCACAGTTTTATCTCCTGGTCTAAAAGGCGCTGTATCATTGGAAGAGGTAAGATCTTCCCTCCGTTCTGATACAAAGCTTATCGCTTTAATGGCGGTTAACAATGAAACAGGTGTCAAAACCAACATTCAAGAAATTTCTCAATTGGCTGAAGAAAATCGAATTTCATTTTTTGTTGATGGTGTCGCTTTATTTGGTAAAGAAACCTTTAAAATACCCTTAGGTGTTTCTGCGATGTCGTTTAGCGGCCATAAATTTCATGCTCCTAAAGGATGCGGTTTTATGTATGTTAAGTCCTCATTAAAATTACATCCTCTTCTTATGGGAGGGGAACAAGAATACAATCGAAGGGGCGGCACCGAAAACTTGGCTGATATTGCAGGTATGGCAGAAGCGGTAAAAATCCTGAGTCATTGCTTGCCTGAAGCTTCGCTAAACATGTTGAGATTGAGAAATTATTTTGAAAGTAGCTTGATTAATTCTTTTGGGGATAGAATCAGAATTAATGGAGAGGGGGAAAGAGTCTGCAACACGGTAAATATTGCCTTTAAGGGTGTGGATGGGGAAACCTTATTAGCCGCTTTAGATATGGCAGGGGTTTCTGCAAGTCATGGTTCTGCATGTGCTTCAGGGGCACTCGAGCCTTCTCGCATTTTGTTGAACATGGGGATTCCCCTTGATCGGGCCAGAGAATCGATACGCTTTTCGATCAGTCGATTTACAACTCAGGATGACGTGGATGCTGCATTGCAGATCCTTCATACGTTATTGAAAAAGTTTATGAAATAACACTTGATAATGTCGTAATTATTTACAAATCACCTTATAAATGCAGAATGCAATAAACTAATAGAGAGCTGAGCTTAAAAATGCTTAGTCGTGATTATCACGCTTTTCACTTCAAGCATGGTTGTATCTTCGACAGTGATTTCAAAGGGTGTTATATAGATGGAATCTCCTTTTTCTGGCATGTGTCCAAGGGTGGAGATGACGAGTTCGCCTAGAGTTTGTTGGAGATTTTTCGATAACTTTATATCGAATTGTTTAAAAAACTCTTCGACTGTCATAGAGCCATCAAAAGTTCTTTTGATGACAAGTTGAGTGAGTTCTTGTTTACCATTTGTGATAGGAGGTTTACCAAAAATTGCCTCCATTATGTTATCTAAACTGAGTATTCCAACAGCCTGCCCTTTATCATCCAGTACAATGGCAACACTTTGGTTATTGTTCTTAAATTGCTTTAGGATTTGCATGAGGCTTGTGTTTTGTGTAATAAACCATGGCGACTTACAATAATCTCTTAATTTTTTGTTGTCCGGAATGCGTAATAAATCTCTTGGAAAAGCAATCCCAATAATGTGATGAGGCTCTCCAAGATGAAGAGTTAAAAAGCGCTCTTTCGTTTTTGCCATTAGGCGTCTAGCGTCTATGACCGTCGCACTTGCTCCTAAAGATAAAATTTTATCAATGGGAATCATGATGTGGCGCGCATCTTTTTCATTCATTTTAAAAATGTTGCTAGTAATTGTATCAAAATTTTCATTATAGGGCTGTGTATCGTCCTGTTCCTCAAGTAGTTTTTGTAGTTCTTCTTGGTTGATATAAAAATTTGTAGCTGATTGACGTCCACCTATCAGATAGTTTGCCATTTTTGAAAAGCCACTCACGATCCATAGAAGTGGCGTCATGAGCTTTGCAGAGCAATAAACAACAGGAACACAAATCATTGCGACGTGTTCAGGATAACGTCTAGCTGCAAAAATAGGGGCTAACTCACCAAATACCACCACTAAAATAACCTGAGATAGAGGAGCTAAATCTGGATCGAGACCGAGCGAACTATGAAAATGACGCGCACACTCCGAGCCAATGACCATCGCTAAATTGACGACAATCAGGGTAGTTCCAAACAATCTAGAGGGATTATGTAAAAGGTAATTTAGCCAAACGGCCCTGGTATTTCCTTTGCTATAGTAGTATTGAAGTCGAATTTTATTAAAGGAAACACTGGCCATTTCTGCCATGGAAAAAAAAGCAAGAACAAAAATGGATAAAAAATTGAAAAAAAGCCACCAAGTTGCTGAGATTTCCATCAATCAGTCCTTACCTAATTTTCTAACATAAATTCGTCTGATGCGATTGGGATCGGCTGCTAGCACTTGGAAGAGAAACCGTTGGGTTTCATACTTGGTACCTGTCGTGGGGATTTCTCCTAATTGTTCAGTGAGCCATCCTCCTAGTGTCACCATGCTTTCGCTGGAAAGGTTTGAATCGAATAATTGATTGAATTCTTCGAGTTCCATCTTCCCACTGGCTATTAACTCATCCTTTCCAGCTTGAGTAAAAATTACTTTTTGATCGCGTAAGTCACTAATCTTTCCCACCACCACTTCTACAATATCTTCATACGTAATTAACCCAGAAATGGAACCATACTCGTCGACGACAAGAGCAATTTCTTGACCGCTTTCATCCAGACGTTTTAAAAGCGTGCGAGAAGGAGTGGTTTCTGGAATGTAGTAAGGACGCCACAAAAAGTTTTGTAAATCCTTAGGTTCTTTAATTTTATCACGATGTAGAAAGTATTGTTTGGCATCGATTATACCAAGGACGTTTTCAATTCCATTATCGCAAAGCGGAAGTCTTGTGCATTGTTTATCTACAAAAAGATGAATGAGCTTTGTTAAGGGTTCTTTCACATCGTAATACAGAATTTCCTCGCGCGGACGCATAATTTCTCTAACGGTAGTATCTTGAAGATTGACATATCCCCAAATCAACTCACGTTCTTCATGATTTAGCACACCCTCTTCTTCAGATTTTCTTAAAACGTGTTGAAGCTCGTCTCTTGAAATATCAGCGTCCTCTTTTAAAAAGAAAAAAAGAGTCCGTGTGATGGGAGATAAGATAAATATAATAAAGTTTTTAATAGGTGTGAGAATTTTCTGAAAAAACAGCAAGGCTGGAGCAGTAAGCTTGGAGATTTTTACATTATTTTGAATACCAATATACTTAGGAACTATCTCACCAAAGATGAGTAATAACACAAAAGGAAGTCCAACAGCCATGATCCATCCCCCTGAATTCATGAAGGCGTGAGAAACAACGTTTTGTAAGAGAATATTCACAACGGTATTTAAAAAAAATACGGTTACTAATAGATCGCGAGGTTGGGCCAGCAATTTAGCGATGAGTCGCTCGAGCGGGTTATCACTACTTTTAAAACTTTTAACCTTGATGCTTGATAATGAAAATAAGGCAGCTTCTGAAGCTGAACACCAGCCTGAAGCAAAGGTTAAGGAAATAATACCGAGAATTAAAAATAAACTATCTGTCATGACTTGCTGTGCTTAAGTTCTCAAAAAATACCTTTGTCTGGCCTTCTGGTACTAAGCCGAGTCCTTTCATTAGAACTAATTCTACCCATGCAGGGTCACTTTGACTATTGATCTCTAACATTAATTTTTCCTGAAGCATGATGGCCTCTTTCCTTTGTTTTTCCAGGTCCCGATGATGCTTTTGAAGTCTAGCGTATTCTTGGCGATGTGTTTTCATTCCTTGTTCAAATATGATAAAACATAAAAGTCCAAAGAGGATCACCCACCAGGATTTTAAAAAAAGTTGTTCAAAAGTACGGTTAAGAATTAGGAAAAATTGCTGCATATGTGAAATGTTATAGGGATTTATTCTTTTCCAAGCTAGAAATTTGTATGAACGACTCAAGATCTTTATCAAAGAATCTAAGCGTTAACCAATAAATACTCAAGAGAGACCAAGCTTTAAACAACTTGCGCCCTTAAATTCCTGACTCTTCCATTTGCGTCATTGCAATGGCAGACCAATCCAGATTTTCACGGCCCTGCGCCAAGCCTGTCATTAGACGATCGTGCAAAATTCCTGCTAGGGGCAGAGGGATCTTAAGATGATCAGCAGATCTTAAAAGAAGATTGATGTCTTTTAACCCTAGATCCATTTTGAATCCTGGTGGATCATACTGTTGATTAGAGATGATAGTGCCGTAGTTTTTATAAACCGGAGAGGGGAAAAGTGTTAGAGTGAGGAAAGTTAAAAGATCTTCAATCTGCACCCCGCTTTTCTTGGCATAAGAAAATGCCTCAGCGAGTGCTTCAATTACATTCAAAATTAAAAAATTACCCGATAGTTTTACCGTGTTAGCGTTTTCTGCGTGGTGGCCAAAATCATAGATAGATTGACTGACAAACTCCAAAAGGGGTTTAACTTTCATTTTTGCTAAATCATCGCCCGCCATACACACAGCTAATTTAGCATTTTCCGCGGCATCAGGACGGCCGAATACAGGGCAAGAGACGTAGTAAACGTTTTTTTCTTTATGTTTCTCTACTAATTCTTTGCAAAGCATAGGAGAAATGGTACTCATGGATACATGAATGGCTTCTTTTTTGGAATTATTGAGTAATCCATTTTCACTTAGACAAATTTGTTGTAAGGCTAAATCATTAGCAACCATTGAAAAGACAATGTCACAATAATTGAACATGTCTTGAGGAGATGAAAGGGGAATTGCTCCTTGACGGACGAGGGGCTCTGTTTTATCCTTCGTTCGATTATAAACGTAGAGTTTAACACCTTTTTTTATGAGATTCATGGCAATAGGGGAACCCATAGAACCGAGTCCAATAAATCCAGCTGTAAATCCCATAGACTCCCCCTTTTTAATATTTATTAATCCATTTGGAGTTTTTGACATCCCCAGGCTTTCACGCGACCTAAATGGCTAAAAACTCCACACTCTAATCATTTAGCTCTTTAACAAAAAAGAACATTTATTCCCACTTAGACCGGATAAAAATTTTAAATTATTTATTTAAATAATTAATTGTTAATCATTTAATAATTAAGCACTACGAAAAATTTTTAGAAAAGAAACTTGTAAAATATTTTTGGATTTAGTACAACCGATCCTTGGTAGCACTAAGTCTTAAATTTTTTTAAGTCTTTATAACGAAGAATCTCACGAGTGAGATCCTCCGTATACATCCCAAATTTGAAGGAGTGGAAATGAAACGAAAGATTTTAATGAGTACTGTTTTTACCTTCATTTGTCATATGGGTTTATTGCAAAGTCATTGTCAAATGCCTTGTGGAATCTATCATGATGAATTGGTTTTTAACCAAATCGATCAATATATTGAAACGATGTACAAGGGAATTACTGAGTTAAAAAACAGCAAATTTTCCACACCTTTCGAACGAAATAATTTTATTCGTTGGGTTTCGTTAAAAGACTCAGCTTCAGATGAAATTGCGGTTTTAATCACAGAGTATTTTCTCCAACAAAAAATTAAACCTGGTGAGCCAGATACCCCCAAGCGTTTAGTCAGTGCTCATAAAATGCTTTTCGAGTTAACAGCCATTAAACAAAACGTGGACCTGAAGATGATTGAGGATTTTGCTGATGAATGGGAAAATTTCAAGCAAATGTTCCACGTGCTTAACTATGAATGTCAGATAGACATTATTAAACGACGCAAAAGAGAAAGAGATTTCGAGCTAAAAAGAACAGGAGAAACGAACGAAAAATTACAGGAGAAAATACCAACTTCGCATGAGCACTCCCATGAGCATGATGATGCCCATCCTCACACACATTAAAAAACTGCTGAGGGCAGACTTAAGACATGTTTTTTAGCTAAGACTTATTTGATTACTCAAGACTTTTATTTTACTCACACGGCCATCTGCAGTTTACCTTTTTCAAGGAGTTGATTACCCTCTTCTTGAAAAAGGATTTATTAATAGAGTTCTTTCAACAATCGTTTTGGTTGGAAAAATTTGTCGATAAATATTCCAAAAGTCGCGGTTTTAACGACGAGTTTTATTTGTACTTCAAACCCAGCTTTTGGTTTCAATATGTGGGCCTCATATTTAATCTTTGATGATTTTTGTAATTAGAAAGCGTATCACCCAGTAGGGATGTCTTATAAAATATTTGAATAGATTCCAATAAGTGATATGACTGAGAGGTTGATGGATAACATCTGTTTGATTTTTAAGTGCATCTTGCAACCACTCAAGATGCAAAAAAAAGAAATTTTTAGGGAGTTGATCCAGAGGAAAATAAGAGATAGCCTTCGTTTCGGATCCTCTTTGTAATTCCCCTTCGTAAGGAATACATTCGTAAGTTTCAGCTAAACTTGCTAATCGATTCACAGGAGAATACTCTGCAATTTTTCGATAGATTTTTACTTTAAGGCCCGTTTCTTCCCAGACTTCCCTTATCACAGCATCGGTAGAAGATTCGTCTTTTTCGACTCCACCTCCAGGTAAAACCCAAACAGGGACATCTTGACGTTTGATGAGAAGGACTTGTGATTTATCTTCACTTAGAATAATTCCTATAACACCTTTGTTCATTGCTTTCCTTTTTTCGCGTAATCTAAAGCGGCATCAATATGAGGGAAAATATGATCTTTATCAATGGAATTTAGAAGATGATGTTTTTCAAAATTTTTTAAGAGTTGTTCGCTGGCACCGGAAAGAAGAAAAGTGATTTGTTTCTTTTTACATTTTTGGATAAAGGCTTTCAGTGCTTTAATTGCCGTTGAATCTACTAAGGGAACTTTTCGCATTCTTAAAATAAAATAATGGGGGGTGGTGTCTAATTTAGCAATGGCGTCGTCAAGTAGTTGGGCAACACTATAAAAAAAAGGACCTTTGATTTCAAAAATAAGCACGTCAGAGGGTACATCTTTTCTTAAAATGAGATCCCCATCTTTATATTCTGGGTGTTCATGGGCATTTTCTGTCACTAGAAGCTTGCAAACCTCGATCGTTGTTGTATCTGTCATTTTTTTTACAAATAAAAGAGCCGCCAAAATTACACCCATTTGCACTGCTACTGCAAGATCTACTAGAACTGTTAACAGAAAAGTAATGATTAGAATAATGGATTCGCTACTCCATGTTTTTAAAATCTCTAGAAAATGCGGGATTTCGCTCATATTCCAAGCGATAAAGATGAGCACAGCAGAAAGTACGCAAAGGGGAATCTTAGCTGCAAGTGGGGCAAAGAAAAGCATAAGCAACAGGAGAGTAAGAGCGTGGATCATTCCTGCAAAGGGAGTTTTAGCTCCCATTTTGATATTGGCGGCAGTACGTGCAATTGCGCCTGTCGCTGGAATTCCTCCGAATAGAATAGAGCCTATATTAGCTAATCCTTGCGCAACTAACTCACAGTTAGAGCGGTGACGTTGCCCTGTCATCCCGTCAGCTACCATGGCTGAAAGGAGGGATTCAATAGCACCGAGTATAGCGATAGAAATAGCATCAGGAAATACCGCGACTAACCGATCGTACGTAAAGGAGGGTAGAGTGGGAAGAGGAATTGTGCGGGGAATCTCTCCGAATTTATCTTGAATTGTTTCGATGGGCAAGTGGAATACATAGGCTAAAGTTGATGCTGCGCTAACAGCTAGGATGACTCCAGGAAGACGCGGGTAAAGAGAGCGTAAAATAAAAATGGAGCCTAATGTGCCTAAGGCTAGTCCAAAGGCCCAAGGGTTCCACGTGTGGGCTGCTAAACAATATTCTCTACATTTAGTCAGGAACTCAGGAGGAACGCTAGGCATCTGCAATCCCAAAAAATCTTTTATTTGTGAAGAGAAAATGACCAGTGCAATTCCTGAAGTAAATCCAGTCGTAACAGGGTAGGGAATAAATTTTAATAAAACACCCCCACGAGCTAATCCTAGTAAAATAATCAGCACCCCAGCGATCAATGTCGCAAGAGCTAAGCCGTCGTACCCATGCTTTTGGATGATTGCATAGACTATAATGACAAAAGCCCCTGTGGGGCCTCCTATTTGAACCCGACTTCCTCCCAGTAAAGAGATTAAAAAACCAGCGACTATGGCCGTGTAAAGTCCTCTTGCAGGATCTACCCCAGATCCAATGGCGAACGCGAGTGCAAGAGGGAGTGCTATAACTCCTACTGTAACTCCAGCAAAAAGATCATCAAGAAAAAACTTCTTAGAATATCCTTCTTGAATGCATATGAGTGTTTTGGGTGTAAAGTCTCGAAGCATGGATACATCGTAGCTTATCAAAAAATTAAAATCAAAAGCGAATGACTCATTTTGAAAACCGCAATCAAAGAAAGCAGGAATGACTTAGGGCTGTTCAAAATCATTGACAAATTAACTTTTGCTTTGTCATGATGTAATGTAATCCTTATCAATTAGGAGCGGGTGCTTAAAGATTATGACAATATGTCACTATCGTCCAATTTCTTTTGTCTGCAGTGGCTCTACCACCACGACTATAGAAAATGGGCGCGGTTGCGTAACGATCAAATGTTAACAACCTTGTCCCGCTCGATATCCAATATAACCTCTAATTAGTATTCGTCATCGAGTGGGCGGACCATTCAAATTGGTGATTGCCTTTTGAAGAGTTTAATTGTATTATTTAAGCCTTTGATTATTATTAATATGAACGGAGAATGATATGTCCCTAAAAAAATCATCCAGTATTATAGCAGCCGGCCTTGCGCTTTTTTCAATGTTTTTTGGAGCCGGCGATTTAATATGGCCTTTAATTTTAGGCGGGAATGCCGGTGATAAAAATTTATTTGCAATGCTGGGTCTGCTAATCACAGGGGTGAGTTTACCTCTGCTAGGGTTAATTGCCATGATGATGTTTGGAGGAGATTATCGTAACTTTTTTGGACAGGTAGGTAGGGTTCCGGGTTTAATTTTAGTGTTCATCATCCAAGCTATTTTGGGGCCCTTAGGGTCTATTCCTCGCTTAATCACCTTATCATTTGCTACATTAAAGCCTTATATTCCTCAAGGGATTTCCCTCTTCAGTTTTAGTATTCTAGCCAGCCTCTTAGTATTGGGTTTTACTCTTAGACAAAATAAGGTAATTAATTTACTCGGGCTTGTTTTAACTCCTATTCTCTTACTATGCCTAGGGTGCATTCTAGTTTTAGGTTTTATGAATCCTCCTGCTGCGCATGAAGTGGCATGGTCCCAGGGAGAAGCCTTTACTCAAGGTTTACATGTGGGCTATAATACGCTAGATTTAATTGCCGCCTTTATCTTTGCCCCTCTCGTATTAAGCCATTTTATGACTGATAAGGAGGCTATGAATACTCCCGCTGGACGTCAGGAAATTTTTAGCAAAATGCTGAAAGCAAGTCTTTTAGCAGCTGGACTCTTATCTGCAATGTATGTGGGTTTAACCTATGTAGCTTCTTTTTATACGCACATTTTGCCAGTCAACCACCTCCCGGAAGAACGTCTATCTTCTATAGCCATGCACTTGTTAGGACCTCAAGGAGCTTTTTTTGCGTGTTTATCTGTTGCAATGGCTTGTTTAACGACGGCTATACCGATTGTCTCTATCTGTGCGGAATACATTCAAAAAGATTTACTACCTGGAGATAAGGGACCCTTATTGCCCTTAGGAATTACATTAGTAATCTCCGTGGCTATTGCAAATTTAGGATTCATAGGAATTGCCAACATGCTTTCTCCTATCCTAGGCATTTTATGTCCCAGCTTGATCGTGTTGAGTATTTCCAACATAGTAAATAAAATGTATGAGATCAGAACAAGGAAGATGCCCATTTTCCTAACGTTTGCTTTATCTACTGTGAATTACTTTATTTAGTCGGAAAACCCTTCTTTTCTCCGTTTCTCGCACATCAAGGGATTCGGAGAAGGGAAGAGGATTTGTTTTGTAGCCGCGATGAGCACGCAATTCAAAGACAAACTTACTTCTTAAGAATTTTCTTCTTCTTCCATGTGAAGTTTATGAAAAAAATGATGTAAAACTGGAGCGAAAATTACAGCTGCACATACAAGGAAAAGAATTCCACTAAAAAGAGCATAGGTCCCCTCAAAAATCTTTCCTTCCACAGTTTTTGGAGCCTGTAGGGGACCCATGCCTGATAAAATCATGGCTGCATTGACGTATGAATCCAACCAACTCATTTTTTCAAAATGATGGTAGCCCCACATCCCCAAAATAAGAGAACTACTAATAAGAATAGATGCAAAAAAAATACTGCGACCTAATCTTTGGATAAAACGTTTTTTATGAGGGTGGTCTTTTTTTATCTTCATAAGCATGAATTTTTTTAAATCAATAGATTTTAAAAATGTGTTTGTTTGCAAAACTGACTTTTAGTGCATCCTCGCTGATCTATACTCTTCTGTCAATCTTTATTCTATTACAGGTGAGGAATACATTTTTCTTAAAGCAGCTCTAAAAGGAATTAACATTAAAAAGTCACAAAGAAGTTTGATAAGAAAATCACTTGTAATCCATTTAATGAAAGGAACTGGTTCTCCCCAAAATGCTAAACTCCAAAAAATGCCAGTATCAATGAATGAAGCTAAAATGGAGGCTAGAAGAGGGGCAAACCACCATAAACTTCTACGGAGCATGGAAAAGACGTAAATGTCGAAAAGTTGGGAAATGAGAAAAGCCAAACCTGACGCAAGAGCTATTTTTGTAGTAGAGACAAGCAGAGACAAGATGCAAGCAAGTAAAAACCCAATATAGACAACACGACGAGCCAATCTAGGACCAAAAAAGCAATTATTGAGCTCTGTGATTAAAAAAGTTATTGGATAGGTGAACGATCCCCAGGTTAACCAATCATTAATAGGGAATTGGACTAAATAGTTGCAGCTCACGATCACAAAAATCATGGATAGATAAGCTGTTTGAATACTAAACATTTTTACCTCAAATCAAAACTTAAGCAGATCTCTTTCTAATTTTTTTTAGAGATTTATACACAATAAATTTGGAGTTCTGCTTATAAAAAATAGATTTTATTTTACATAATGATAATTTAAATGACCAGTCATAAACCCAAGGGTCTTACAGAGCCACGTCTGTTTAATTTTATATTCAATCATTTCTGATGAAAGAATTTTTACTAACCTTCAGACGCCTGTGTTTGCTGGGCGATTTCAAATTTGAATTCGTTATTCGCAGGCCAATGTTGAGAGTAATAATGGGAGGGATATTTTTGGTGAATTTCGGACAGCCCTTCCACTTGTGAAATTAAAAACCAAGTTTTAATTCTGATAATCTGATTATCTTCCGTAGTGGAAGAGATGTTAGATTCGATTCTTATAGGTACAATTTTAAATTTTAGACTTTGATCTGGGAATGGGGAGCAAGCGGGATAGCTACAGTTTATTTCTCCAACAAAAATGAGTTTCTGAGCTGTGTGTTTAATTAACGGTGAGTCTTCGTTATTTTTAGAAATTTGTTCCTTGAGTAGATCAAAAGCAAGGTCATGATAGGCTTTGGGAAATTGAAAAAATATAGAGGCTTGTTGGGAATACGCGCTGGGAGTTGATATAATGAGCGGGTTTTCGAATGAAGAGGCTTTTAACGATTCAATCACGTTAGTAAATTCAATTGTCTGACTGTGTAGTGAGGGTAAGGGAGAAAAACAGATTAAAAAAAGCCTGAAAACAGCAGATCTAAACATACATAAATTCCTTGCGATAAAATCATTACGTTACCATTTTCAGGATTATCGGCAAAGAGTCTTGATAGATAAGATCAGGCTTTTTTATTTTTTTCAAAATAGCCTAAGTCCTCCATGGATAGACCTAGGATTTGACTTTTATCGTCAGATAGTTTGAATTGTATCAACCAAGGAAAAATAATAGTGGTGGCAATTTCTGTAATCTGAAACTCATCATATTGAGAGTGCTTTAAGGGACCTGTTTCTTGACTGGGGATTGTAATTTTTAACTCCTCCTTATCCGGTTGAATGTAAATGCTTCCATATGCAGGATGTACATATTCTCCTACATAATGATTGAGGGGTAAAGAAGGAGAGGTGTTTTTTTTGCGGCGCTCTTCATGATTTTTTAAACATTGTGCAACATTTTTTTCATAATCAGCTGTCACTCTTAAGCCTTCCTGAAGCCAGTCTTTTTTTTCTACTTGGAGAAAAATATCGAGCAAATGATTTAAGAAACTTGCAGCTCCAAGATGTATGGCAGCGTTGGTGAGAATACTAATTCCTAATTTTTTTGTAGGTACCAAGGCGACAATGGACTGCATACCGTCGATCATTCCAGTGTGAAATAAAACAACATGATTATTAAGTGTATACATCATCCAGCCTAGGCCGTAGTCCGTAATCTTCTGTTCATGGGCAAAAACTGACCACATGGGAAGTGTGAAGGGGTCAAAAATTCCTTCTGGTTCCAGGACGGTTTGAGGCTTGAGCGTATAGGTGATGGCTGGGGCTTCCGATAGGCAATACTTTAACCAATTAGCCATATCTGTCGCGCAACTGTTTATTCCCGAGGCATCGTTATAGAAGATGTTGAAATCAATAGGATCTTTGGCAAATTTGCGTAGTTTATGGGGTAATGCTACGTTTTTATCTTTTTTTAGAAAATCTAATGACATATTAGTGCGCTTCATTTCCAAAGGCGTAAAAATTTTATCCTGGCAATATTGATGAAGGGGGGTGTTAAGGACATACTTTGGGAGCTCACTGGCAAGAACAAAACCCATATTACTATAAGCAAAATGTGAGCGAAAAGAAGATCCTGGCTCTTGAATTCCTAATCGTTCGACTGCTTCTTTAACGTTCGTTTTTCGTCCCCACCATAGGCGCCATGCTTGATGAGAAATAGCAGGTAAACCCGAGCGGTGGGATAAAAGGTCTCTTAGAGTGACATTCCTCTGAGCGATTGGATTCTTAAATTGTAAAGCAGGGTAATACTCGTGGATGGGTTGATCCCATTTGAATTTTCCCTCTTCAACAAGCAAGCTAATCGCTAAGCTAATAAAACATTTTGTTATGGAGGCTATTTGAAAAACGGTATTTTCATCGACTAAATCTGACCCATCCCGAATAGTTGTTCCGTAACCTGCTGCTTTTAGGTTTTTTCCCTCATGAACGATCGATAAGCTCATTCCAGGAATATCCCATAACTTCAAGGTTAAATTTGCTAATCTATCTATTTCATTGCAAAGGTTTTGATTCTGCTCATCCATCATCATGATTTATGGGGGTTAATTTTTTCGTATAGCCACTTAATTTAATTTTGTAAAACGTCCTAAATCCTCCATAGATAAACTAACAACTCGGCGTTTATCTTCAGTAAGTTGGAATTCAATTAACCATGGAAAGACGCAGGTTGAAGAGACTCCAGCGATTTCAAATTGATCATACTGAGAATGTTTTAAAAGACCTTCCTCCTGACTGGGGAGAAAGATTGTTAATTGTTCTTCGGTGTTCTTTATCGAAATTAATCCATACGCGGGATGTCTATAATCGCCTAAGTAGGCTTCTAGAGGTAATGAAGGAAAGGTGTTTTTTACACGATGCTCTTCATGGGATTTTAACTGTTTAACAATATTCTGTTCGTAATCAGATGTTACTTTAAGTCCCTTTTGGAGCCAATCTACTTTTTCGATGCCAAGAAATATGTCTAATAGTTGATTCAGAAGACTTCCTGCCGCTAGGTGAATCGACGTATTAGTGAGAATGCAAATTCCCAGCTGGATATCTGGAACTACGCATGTGATAGCCTGCATCCCATCAATGAGTCCTGTGTGAAATAAGATCTGATGGTTATTCAGGGTGTACATCATCCAGCCTAGTCCATAGTTTGTGATCTTTTGCTCATGGGCAAAGATGGACCACATGGGGATGGTGAGGGGATCAAAAATACCTTCAGGTTCTATAATCGTTTCTGGTTTTTGTGTGTAGGCAACAGCCTGAGCGCCAGATAAGCAGTATTTAAGCCAATTTGCCATATCTTTAGCGCAACTATTCATTCCACAGGCGTTATTAAAAAACTGACTCCATTCAATAGGTTCTTTGACGAATTTACGTAATTTATGAGGTAATGCTACGTTGTGATCTTGTTTTAAAAAATCTAATGACATATTCGTACGTGTCATGCCAAGAGGTTCAAAAATATTTTTTGTGCAGTAATCCTTGAAAGGAGTTTTAATCACATGGTGAACAATATCAGTTGCGAGTAAATAAGCTGTGTTACTATACGCAAAATGGGAACGGAAAGAGGACCCAGGATCTACTTCTCCTAAAAGGTCAATAATTTGTCTTATGGAATTTTTTGTAGACCACCATAGCCGCCAGGCCTGGCGAGAAATGGGAGGTAATCCAGATCTATGAGCCATTAAATCTCTTAGCGTGACATTTTGACGGGCGATAGGATCCTTGAATTTTAGCTGGGGATAATATTCAATAATGGGTTGATCCCATTGCAGCTTTCCTTCATGGACAAGTTTGTTAAGAGCTAAACTTACAAAACATTTGGTAATGGAGCCGATCTGGAACACAGTGCTTTCATCTACGGGATCGGTTCCATCTCTGACCTTTGTGCCGTATCCAGATATTTTTAGATCTTTTCCCTGATAAACGATAGACAAACCCATGCCTGGGATATCCCAATTTTTTAGGGTGAGATGTGCGAGATCATCAATCCTAAGATTTAAGTCTTTAGAGAACGGCGTAGTGGATATCATAAATCACTTCATTGGATTTTCTGTTTCTCAAAGGAGCAACGAAAGCATCGATTATCAACACAAAGACTTTCGACATTTTTACTGATGTCATTCAATTTAAAATCTACAATCCAAGGGGTAAAAGTAGTTGCAAAAGAGTCTGTGATTTCAAATTGATCTCCTTGCCAATGCTTTAAGATTCCGATGTCTTTTGTAATGACTTGAATTTGTAATTGATCTTGGTGTTTGGTGACTCTGCAAGATCCGTAGGCTGGATGGATATATTCGCCACAGTAGGCTTCTAATGGACAAGACTGGGGAATGTTTTTATCTCTCTGGCTTTCCATAGTTTCTCTATCGAAAGAAATTTTTTGTGCAACCTCATGCATGGCTTGCTTCGACTTTTCATTCCAATTTATATCAGGTAAACTTAGTGCTCGATCTAAGAGGGTGTTCAAGATGGATACCGCACCTAGATGAGTGGAGTAATTGGTGAGCACACAGACTCCTAAATTTTCTTCTGGTACGATAGCTAGAATGGACTGCATGCCATCAATTAATCCTGTATGGAGGTAAACAATTCGATCATAGAGATTATACATGATCCAACCTAAACCATAGTTAGCGATAGGCTGTTCATGAAAGAAGATCGGACACATAGGGATTGTAAAATCAGAAAAGAGTCCTTCTGGTTCTATATAAGAATGAGGTTGAAGGGTGTATTCCATGACCGCTGGTTTTGAAAGGCAATAATGCAGCCACTTAGCCATATCAACAGAGGTGCTCGCAATCCCAGCAGCTGCGGGCAGTCCCTCCCAATTGTCCCATTCAATTAATTGCATATGTCCTAATCGGTTGAGATGGGACTTAGCTACATTTTTTTCCTGAGATAAGAAGGCGTAATCGGCGCTGCTTCGCGTCATATTTAATGGCTTAAAAATTTTTTCTTTGCAATACTGCTTCCATGGCATTCCTGAAACACGACGACACACGTCTGATGCGAGCAGATAAGCCTCGTTGTTATACGTGAAATGCGCACGAAAGGGGTGGAGTGGCTCTAACTGGCTCAGACGGTTAAGAATTTCTTCAGACGACCTGCCCGTATGCCACCAGAGTCTAAAGCTTTCAGCCGCCGCACCAGGAAACCCTGTACGATGAGAAATTAGATCGCGTAATGTGATCTCATGTTGAGCCACAGGGTCTTTTAAGGCAAAATTAGGAATATAGTCACGCACAGGTCTTTCCCATTCCAATAATCCCTCTTCCGCTAACATGTTAATTGTCAATCCGCAAAAAGACTTTGTGATTGAGCAAATTTGAAAAACAGTATTTTCATCTACAGGATCCGGCTCTCCTAAACATTTCACCCCATAGCCTGAAATTTTTAAGTCTTTACCCTGGTGTACAACGGATAATCCTAATCCGGGAATGTTCCATTCTTTCATAGTAAAATGGACTAAGTCATCGATTTCTTGAGAAGAAATGGTAGAGGTAGTTTTCATAGAATGACCCTATAAGTATTTTTAGATTACCTATATTCAAACTGTTATTAGTAGGCAAGATTTATAAATTCTTGAAGAGGGGGACAAGGCTTAAGTGACTCAGTCGCTTAGCTATGTAAAGCGCATGGTTTGAATTAAAAAAACTTTGGAAGATAGTTTGACAATCGATCTTTTAAGCTTGGAGGGGGAGCCTGGGTTTCACTAGAGGTAGAGGTTGTTTCAGGTCTATGAGGATTGAGCGTGGCTGGTGCTTCAAGAGGAGGAGAGGGAGCTGCTGGTATTTTTTTTATCACATTTTCTACAAATTCTTGGGAAGGAGGCTGTAATCCTTCCGCCGTATGATAGACAAATGCTCCTAAGCCTACAAATACGACCGTAAAAGGAGCTAAGAATGAGATAAAAATCACACTGATGATTCCCGCAATGATGGCTGCAGAAACTACTTTAGCGATCACGATTTCTTTTGAATCTAAAGTATTGTTATAACGAAAATTATTGAGGCAATCTCCGTTAAATAAACTTTTTGAATAAAATCCTAGTCGCTCTGAAATATTCATGAATTTCTCAAATATTTAATATATTTCGGATTTTAAAATAATGGATGTATATAGGCAAGTTGAAAGATGTGTATTAGCATTTCTGTCTTTATTCTTCTAAAGGTGAAAAAATGGAATATAGCTAGATGTACTTGACAAGAACTTATAAATTAAGTATGTTCAAAGCTTAATTTGCAATTTTTTGCCCAGGTGGTGAAATTGGTAGACACGCCAGATTTAGGTTCTGGTACCGCGAGGTGTGTAGGTTCGAGTCCTATCCTGGGCATATTATATGATATCTTCCATTGAAAAATGTTATCCATCTATCTCAACGACTTTAGATAAAACCTTGCTTATTCATCCTAAATTTTATTCCTCTCTCTTATTGTATTTTTAATAGAAATTAAGTGTGCTAACCTAATTTAATATTCTAGACTGTATTTAATGGTAAAATTAAGTTTCTTTTTGTTTTTTAATAAATATATATTTTGTCCTTTAACTCAAGAATTATCTAGAAAGGAACAAAATATAGCTCTAGCTCTTTCGATTATTTCAGGGGTGATGACAGCAGGTTTACTGCATCTCTCTTTGTTATTTTCAAATCTTATTAGATTTAAAGGAAGAGTGATTCCACTTCATCCTTACTCTTTAAAAACCGCTAATGTTCATAAGCTTTCCTTAAAGTTCATGCATGTAGAGAGCGTTGCAGAGAATAGAATTCAAGAATTTCTTAAAAATACCAAAAATTATGATAAAGTAACGATTCAAAGAATCATCCAGGCTATAAAAGAGATTGTTTCTAGAGGAACTTTATGTGATCAAGCTCTTCCATATAATGATGAAGGGATTGCTTACATTAAGAAAAATTCTGAGGTTCCCGTCACTTTGGAAGTGCAACGGCAGGGGCATGTTTTTGTTCATTTCAAAAGTAAGTCCATCAAAGAGGAGATAGGGAGGGCTTGTCAAAAAGTCGTTTATCGAACAATTAATCAATCAGGAGAAGTCTTTGCAGCTTCAGTCATTAAAGAGGCTGATAAGAAGCTAGCCCAATCGACATTTGATGCAGAAAAAAAGGCAATGCTATTATTTAAAGATTGTCCTTATGTCGTAAAGGGTATTCAAGCGCATGTTTACACAGGAAGGTGTGGAGAAGAAAAGCATGGCTTAATCTTTGAATACTGTCAAGGCCAGGCCCGTGCTGAATTTTTAAATCGCTTATTATTACATGAGCGTTGGATGTTTTTTCTTCATATACTGGAAGCTGTGGAGGCTATGCATGATAAAGGATACTCCCACTGTGATCTCCATCCAGGGAATATTTTATACAAAAAAGTAGAGGGAGGTTTTGAACCGCGTGTGATAGATTTTGGTGTCATTCTTCCCCTCAATAAAGAATTTAAGGGTCCGTTACGAAGTGCTTTTCCTGCACCGGAATATTTTCATCCTGAAACAAGTCCGGGGTATATCTCTGCAAGAGTAGATATCTGGGCTTTAGGTGTATATGCTGCACAAGAAATACTAAATCTCCCTGTTGCTGTTATACCGGAAGATTCCATGGACCAAGAGGGACCTAATCAAAACAAGAAGTATGCTGCAAAAGTGGATTGGTCTAAAGCTTCCTCCGACCATGAAAAATTTATTCCTATCCTAAAAAAAATGTTGGCCAGAGACCCCGCTGATTCCCCCTCCCTGCATGAAGTCATGCAAGAAATTAAAAACTCAATCGAGTCTTTATCTTCAAAGATCGCATCCTAATCCTTGATCAGAACCTTTCTTTTTTAACAAAAAGGATGAGGAGACTTCTTTCGAAAGAAGTCTATTGACTACATCTAAAAATAAAATTAAAAAACAAATAAAAGGCCAACATAAATAATTTGCGAATTTATAGATGTAAAATTTTCGATTTAAGCACAGAATGTTCTTTTTCTGATTCGATGGTACTCGAATAATTTTCAGTCTAAAAATTTCTAGTTGAGAGGGTTAAATGAGAATTATCATCATAGGTGGTAGCGGGCTTATTGGAGCAAAATTAGTAACAATTCTAAGGGCCTCTGGTCATGAAGTCATTTCTGCTTCTCCATCTTCTGGAGTGGATGCTACCACAGGTAAAGGACTAGCAGCAGTCTTGAAGGGCGCACAGGTTGTTGTTGACGTCGCCAATTCTTCCTCTTTTGATGAACAGGCCGCTATCGAATTCTTCGAAAAGTCCAATCGAAATCTTGCTGCTGCTGAAAAAGAAGCTGGAGTCAAACATCACGTGGCACTTTCAATTGTAGGTACGGATCGATTGGCCCATAGCGGATATTTTCATGCTAAAAATGTTCAGGAGAAAATGATTAAAAACGCAGGAATACCCTACACAATTGTGCAATCCACGCAGTTTTTTGAATTTTTAAAGAGTATTGCGCAATCGGCCACTACCGGACAAGCAGTTCGCTTACCGCCTGTTTTTTTTCAACCCATAGCGGCAGATGATGTGGCGGCTATTTTGGCTGACATGACAGTAAGACCACCGGCTAATCTTACAATTGAAATAGCTGGACCTCAAAGAGGACGCTTTCCGGCTTTGATCGAAGAGTATCTAAAAGCTACTAAGGATTCACTTCCTGTGATCACTGATGAGCATGCTCGTTATTTTGGAATGGTAGTCGCTGAAGACTCTCTTGTGCCTGGGAAAAACCCTAGATTAGGCGCAATTACCCTTGAAAACTGGTTAAAATCCCAAACGCAAGGCTGAAGCTTTAATAAATTTAAAAAGAAAAGAGTTCAAAAAATTCAGGACTGTTTTATGGCAAGAGAGAATGTGATCTCCAATCCCATTGCATTTCCCACACTTGATGCCTATGATCTATCCATTCTTAAACCTCTTTCAGACACTGTCTCGTTTTCTGATGGCGAAGTCATTTTTCATGCAGGGGATGTGGATTTAGATCTGTTTGTTGTAGAAACTGGCGGAATGAAGATATTGAATCCGTCTGATAAAAATCGACTGATTGTCACTCACGGACCCGGACAATTTGCTGGGGACATTGATTTATTGACGCATCGTCCCGTCATTGTGACAGGAGTAGCGATGGGTGAGACACGATTATTACGCATTCGTCCAGATCGACTGCATGAAATCCTGAGCAAAGTCCCACACCTAGCTGAAAAACTTTTGATTGCGATACAAGAACGTCGTCGGCTTCTTTTAGCAGCTGGGGTTGTAGGGATAAAGATTGTGGGGCCAGGGAAATGTCGCGATACCATGCTTGTGAGGGAGTTTCTTTTCAAAAATTTTGTCCCCTTTACCTGGTACGATTCAAGCTCCGATCAAGGACAAAAGCTTTTGAATAACTGGGGATTCCCTAAAAAAATGCCAGTGATAGAATGCAGCAATGGTCGATTATTAAGCAATCCAGGGCTTCGTGAACTGGCTCAAAATATTGGAGTCTGGCGGCATTGCCCCAGAGAGGAGACTGATTTGGCCGTTATTGGGGCTGGACCTGCAGGAATGACTGCTGCGGTTTATGCAGCTTCAGAAGGTCTTTCTACTGTCGTACTTGATAGCTTAGGACCTGGAGGACAAGCAGCAGGATCTTCTAAGATAGAAAATTTTATTGGGTTTCCTAGCGGACTTACAGGAGCTGAGTTAGCCACACGAAGCGTGCTACAAATGTTAAAATTTGGTGCAAAAATGGTGGCACCCGTTTCTGTTGAACGCATTGAGCCTGCTGCGAGCCCGGATGATTTTCATATTTTGCATCTAGATTGTGGGAATATTTTACACGCACGGACAGTGCTGATCGCGGCAGGTGTTCATTGGAGAAAACTGGAAGCTTTAGGGGCTGAACGTTTTGAATCAGCAGGAATTTATTATGCTTGCACCTCTGTGGAAGCCATCCTTTGTGATAAACAGGATGTGGCGGTCGTGGGCGCGGGTAATTCAGCGGGGCAGGCTGCTATGTTTTTGGCTGAATGCTGCCATGAACGGACCGTTCATCTGCTGGTCCGAAAAAATTTAGGCCCTGCCATGTCTGAATATCTCGTCGGTCGAATTCGAGCAGCCCCCAATATCGTTTTGCATGAAGGTGTGGAAATTGCGTCTGTCCATGGAGAGGGTCGCTTAGAGAGCGTGACTTTACGCTCATTTGATCCAGATAAAAAAAATCATTTAAAAAAAGAATCAGGCACGATCCTTCCTGTCTCCGCAGTTTTCGTTTTCATTGGTGCAGATCCAGGATGTTCGTGGTTACCTGAAACCATCGCACGGGATTCATTGGGTTATATTATGACGGGCATAGATGCTTTAAGATCTGGCCGGTGGCCTCTTAAAGATCGCGAACCGTGTCCTTTAGAAACCACGATCCCGAGAATTCTCGCTGCAGGGGATATTCGAGCAGGTTCAACCAAAAGAGTGGGGTTTGCTGTCGGGGATGGGTCCTTGGCTGTGACTTGTGTCCATAAATTAGTAGCTATAAAGAACTAGGTAAAAAAACTGAGAGAAGAGTTTTGACTTAGCGAGATTTTTTAAAGAGGGCTAACAAAACTATATTTTGGGTACTGCTGAAAATAATGGAATAAGACCTTCAATGAGTGTAGGATGAGTGAATACCATATCCCTTAGGGTGGTGTAGGGTAATTTGGCGGCCATAGCTATCTGAACAGAGGCCATAATTTCTCCTCCCCCAGTCCCCAAAACCGTAAATCCAAGAATTTGATCATTATTTACATCGATTAAAGCTTTCATAAACCCTCTTGTTTCTGACAGGGTTCTTGTCCGTAAGACTTGAGACATCGGAATTTTTGTTAGTCGATAGGGAATACCTTTTGCTTTAGCTTCGGTTTCATTCAAACCAATTCTAGCTAGTTCAGGATCAGTAAACATGCAATAGGGAACCTGTCTTCCTGTTGTGGCACGATGCCCCCCGTTCATATTGTCCAGAACAATGCGAAAATCATCAAATGCAATATGCGTAAAGTAAGGGCTGCCTGCACAATCTCCAACGGCCCAGGTATCAGGGGATGTTGTCTCTAAATGATCGTTAACTTTAATATGTCCACGGTTTGTCAGCTCGATCCCTGCTGCCTCAAGACCTATTCCAGCGGTGTTGGGAGTACGCCCGGTGGCGACTAATAAATGGGTTCCATGGAGAGTTAAATTTTCATTTTTTTGCGTTAAATGCAAGACGATGGATTGTCCAGAGATGCCTTCAACTTTAGTTACATGGGCATTGGGGATAAAATCAATTCCTTCATCTTTAAATAAATTTTGAAGAGATTCTGAAACATCAGGATCTTCACGGTGTGCAAGACGATCATTACGTTCAATGATCGTCACTTTACTTCCGAAACGGCGCATTGCTTGGGCTAATTCCAAACCAATATATCCTCCGCCAATGACAATCAGATGACCAGGGATATAATCTAATTCTAAAGCTTCAATATGTGTCAGAGGGTGAGCTTCTTTCATACCAGGAATATCATCTATTTTTGCATGGGAACCTGTGCTAATGATGATTTTCTTAGCTCTTAATTGATATATTTTTCCTTGGGAATCTAGGATTTGAATTAATTTAGGTCCTAAAAATTTTCCTTCACCGTGTATAAGTTCAGCACCGCTCTTGTGGAATATATCCTTATGCATGTCCACGAGTCCTGTCACCATCTGTCGTTTACGGTCTCGTATTAAGGACATGTGAAGTTGACAGTTATCCTTGGTGATCCCAAACTCGGGACTTCGGAAAAATAATGAAGCGACCTTGGCACTATGAATGATATTTTTACTGGGTAGGCACGCTATATTAGGACAAGATCCCCCAATGTACTTTTTCTCAATCACTCCTACTTTTTGTCCATTTTTGGCGAGATTCCATGCGATAAATTTTCCCCCTTCCCCACTACCTAAAACTAATACATCATATTCTTTTGGATTCATGCGACCCTGTTTAATAGAGATTTTTATTTTAAATTTAAGAAATAGTCCGAAATGCCCCAGATGTCAAGTGTTTCTCGTGCATAAATCTACACAAAACTTTTTAGAGGGGATAGAATGAGGGACTTTAAGCCGTCAGGACGAAGAAAATATTATTCTTCATTAGGAGAGCCCTTGATAGCGCAACCTATGCTATAAAATGACAAAAAAGTTTACTCTTGAATAGCAATCATCCCTCCGGTAGATCCGAAGGGAGATTGTTAATGAAATTTACCAATTGACTGGTACAAATCCATGTGTTTTACCTTTGAGGATAACACGACCATCTTTAACGCCTACCAGCAACATCACTTGTTTGCCTTCAGGAGACTGGACTCTAAAATATTTATCCCCTTCGTTCGTGTTTAAAAAAGTATCCCGTTCACGCATTACAGAGCCATCCGAAAAATAAATGAAGTAATAATGAGTTCCCATGGCCCAATACCCGTCTTTTTTTATTACTTCAATCTCTTCTGGAGAATCTTTTGGAATCCAATGTGATTGGATTGAAGGGAACTTGCCTTCAAACACTATTTCTTCGTCTTGGCTTGTGTAGATGAAGTGCGAAAGGCCTGGTTCTTCAGGTTCAAAATTTTCTGAAGCAAGTTTAAAGGCTTGATTTTGATAGATTTTATGATTGAGTAAATCTTCTAAAGAGACTTCAATTTTAAATGTATGATTGTTTTCCAGTGTGACATTAAAAAAGTAAACTTCTTGATCTAAATCCGAAAATCTAGAGACATCTTTAACCAGTATAGAATCAGTTGATGGCTCACTTTCTATTTCTAATTCATTCGCTAAAAGAAAATTTTGATGCAGTGCTATAAAAATAAATAACATAATTAGTCTTGTGAACATAGATTCTCCGTTAATATATTTCTTAAATGATAGAATTTTTTTATAAATTTTTAATAAAGATGTACATATAAAATGTTTTTTAATAAAATTATGTTCTAATTTTAAAAGGGGAAAAACATGACTAGTCATGTAGGAAATTCACTATTTAACCAAGGTAATTTATCTAGCCCATTACCGATTACAATCTCTATACAAAACGACTCTGTAGATAAAATTCGTCTAGCTGTTAAATCTGTGTCACCCTCTGTTGCATTAGAGTGGATAAATTCAAAAAATGAAAAAGGACTAACTCTTTTGGCTCAAGTGATTGAATTTCGTTCCGATGAGCAAGACAAAATGGAGATCGTTAGATTTTTGGTAGAAGATTGCAAGGCAGATGTAAATTTAGCAGATCATGATGGGTGGACACCTCTATACAGGGCATCCACTGGCACTCGTTCTAATATCCTTGAATACTTACTAAAACATCATGCCAATCCTAACCTTGCTAATAAAGACGGATCAGCACCTTTGCATCGTTCTGCCGATCGGGGAAACTCGCAAGATATCCAAACTTTGATTGCGTATAAAGCGGATGTTGACCAAGTGAACTGTTTTGGTACCCCCTTAGCTTATGCAGCCAAAAATGGTAATACAAATATTGCAGAACTCTTACTAGATGCGGGGGCAGATCCAAATCTTGTAAATGACCCCTTAGGATTAACTCCTCTCGGGTTAGCACTTAACAATTTTAAAGACGAGATGGTTCAGTTGTTACGCCAAAAAGGGGCGCTAGAATCCACTTCTATCGATTCTGAAGTTCATACTTCGCTATCTAAGCTTTCTTATAGTGGTGATCGAGAGACAATTTTAAAAAGTTTTTTTATGCGAGAAATAGATCATTATGGACGTTCCGTTGCTCATTACTGCGCTCATGCAGGTCAACTTGAAATTATCCAAGCAATGGGTAGCCAAGGGCTTGACAATTCTGATGGTAAAGGAAGACCTCCCTTCCATTATGCGATCATGAAAGGCCACCATGAAATCGTTCGTCATCTCATGAGTCAATCGATCCAATGTGCATTAGACAGTAAAGATCATCAAGGATATAGTCCCCTAATGTGGGCTTGTCAATATAATCAAGTAGAAATCGCTTCAGATCTTTTAGAAAAAGCCATCGAACAAAATAAAATAGAATCTATTTTGCAAATTAAAGATAATTTTGGCTGGTCTGCTCTCCATAAAGCGAGTCAAGTAGGGAATGTTAAAATGGTCAAAATGTTGATTGAAAGGTATAAGATGGATGTACGACAACTGACCTTAAAGGGAGAATCAGCCTTAGATCTGGCGAAGATTACGCATTCGGGTGATGTCATCAGTTATTTAGAAACGTTAATGCAGCTCCCTTTAGGAGTACATAAAGTCTAACTCCCTGACTTGCCAGACTTTTAAGCTGGCAAGTCGCGGAAATTCACATTAAATGGGCTAATCTTCGAGGAAGCCTATTAATTATCGACGAATTTTTTTACTTAAAACATCCCAAGCAGAGTCTATCACTTCTTGCGTTTCGATGTCGTATAAGGTGACTGTCATTCTATAGTCTTCATAGTCATAATAGCGATCGGAGGTCACTGCCTTGGTGAGTCGCACTTTCGCTAAAAACTGGGGAGCAATGGCTTTACCTGCTTGGAGGCGGCTGTTATTGTTATATTTGGGATCTAAGGAGATTTTATCCATCAATTCGTCGAGTTCTCTTTCATTTCTAGCATCTCCTACTAAAATAGTGTAACGTCCATCATCTATGGCTACACATTCAAAGATATCACGAATCATATCTGTCTCAATATATTGATCTGTTCGGTTATCGATTTCAGTAATGATGATACGTGGTTTGCCATAGCCAATGTCATACCCTGTTTTGGTGAGCCAGCGATCCATCAATTGTTTATTTAACTTGGTGGTTTGTATGCGGATGTCGCTGGAACCATAGCGCCAATCGAGTCTCTCATGACTAATATTTCCAGGAGTGATATCTTGTGCGGTGCGGATGGTTCTGCATGCACAACTACTGAACAGAGTCATTATAGACAGGCAGAGTGTCGGATAAAGAAGATGTTGAAATTTCATATACTGGTTCCTCATAATTTTTATTTTTATAAATTTCAGGGATTTGGACAGACAAAATCCCAGGATGAATATTAAATATATTAATTACACATAAATCCCCGGATTTTAATTTGAGCGGGAATTCACCTATAAATGGATGGGTAATTCCCCAGTTTACGTGGAGATGTAAGGTATGGTCTCCAGGGCAGACATCAAAACGTGCAAGATCGATGGAGCTTGGAAGCGTTCCCCATGAACGCGTGTCTGCTTGGGTACAGGCATTGGCAATTGTAGCCCCAAAATCTGCTAAAGCTCCCAATTGGGGATCTTTTTCTTGAAAGTATGCGACAACTCCACGACGCATGATAAGACGAGCTAATCCCTCTGCAACAATTAGAGGCATTTTTTGTTGGAGTTGATGAGCAGCCATTGCAGTTACATTATAAAGAGGAATGAGCGGACGCTCTTTACGGGAGAGTCGAGTCCAAATAGGAACGCGGTGAGAATGGATCTGTTGCATAAGAATCGGGATGGGGATACCTGCCATACTAGAATAGGCAGGAGGAATTCCGTGAGCTCCTAACAACATTTCAAGAGCAAGGGGGGAGGCTGCAGCTCCATACGTTGTGGAAGATATTTTATAGGGAGAATTTCCGTTATGGGCAACAAGGATCACCGTCGCAAGATCCTCTCCATTTTCTTGTTTATTGAGAAGTAGATTTTGTAGAGTATTACCAATAAGCTGTTCTGTTTGCTTATATAAAATTTCTGCATTGCTAAAATCTTTTTGATTCTCTAGTAAAGCGGCCATTAGGTATTTAGCCACAGGATTTTCAACCAATCGAAAATCTTTTGTTAAGGGGTCATTTTTATAGAGTTCCTTTTTCTTTTGTTGAACCTCTTCAGCCTGACGTAAAAGCGCGAAGGCATTATTATAATCTTCTCTCTGGAAAAGAGCTAAAGCAAAATAAACTCTAGCTAAGATTTGTTCAAAATCTTCTCCTGGATAGGCCCCCACACCGTCTTCAAGAATAAATTGAAGGATTTTTTCGGAAGGTGAATTTTGATTATAATAGTCCATGGCCTCCAAGGCTATTTGATAGTCTTGAATAGCTTCATCGATATTTCCTGCCACAAAATGCAGTGTGGCACGATCCAATAATAACATGACCGAGTCTTTGGAAGAGGTATATGCATTTTCTGGTAAGCTATGTTCGATGGCTAGGTTTAACAGTTCTTCAGATTGAGCGAGTCTTCCTGCTTGGTAAGCTTTTAAATATCTTTCCCTATCAATTTTGAAACTGTTACAACCACAAAAAAGAATCATTAAGCCTAACCAGCCAATTGAATTGTAGCGAATAGATCTTGCTAAAAGATTTTCCATAACTTTGGAAATAACGCGGCTTATGATTAGTAAGTAATTTAATATTAAAGGAATAGGTTTATGTAGACTCATGCGTTTATTGATCCTTGGGGCAGCCGCTGATAGAAATTTGGGGATCACTTCGGATACTTAAAAAAAGGATGGGTTATAACAAGAATCTTTTTCTAATAACGCTAAGGGTGCCGATTCATAGTATTCTTGATAATATTGATCCTTAGGGGTCACGGGGTTACGTTTAATCCAATGACAACGTTGGCATTGACTTTGGCAGGATGTTAGTGCAAAAAAACTGATTAAAAATAAGGAAATAGAAATTATTTTTTTCATCTATTGTCTCCGTTTATTCATATGCGTTTGGATGCGAATAAACTAGATTACAATAGATGAACGTTAATTACAAGATGGGCTATTAAAATTGAAAAGCATAGATCCGTTCTAAGTCTTCTTATCCACTAAAAATTTTTATTGGAGTTTTCTTTGTAATGATCTAACTCGGCGAGTGTTTCCTCTAATCGATCAGAGAGTATTTTTTCAGTCACCAGTTGATCTTGATACTGAGATTGAAGGATGGTTTTTTCATGCAAAATTTGTTGTAAGGCTTCTTGCAGACGCTCAACTTGTATCGCAGAGGCTTTAGCCATCTCTTGTTGAGAAGCTTGAATTTTATAAGACTCAATCTGTTGTTTTAAAGTGGATAATTCTTCCTTTAATTTTTCATTTTCTTTCTGCATAAACTGCGCCTGCGAAAGCTCAGATTTAAGTTCTAAATGTTGTTGGTTCAAATCCTGTAAAACCGCACGGTGTTCATTGAGCTCAGAAATTTTACGCGCATTATCTTCTTTTTGCTCCGCAAGCATTTTCTGATATTTTTCTTCTAAAGTAGATTTCTCTTTTTCATGGGTTTGCTTCATATAGGATAAGTCTTGAGTTAAATCTGTCATGCGCTGATCAGCTAATTTTAATTTTTCCAATGCTTCTGCATGTTCTTGATGGATCTTTTGAGATTGTTCTAAGCTATTTTTATGAGTCATGAGCTCTTTAAGATTTTTTTCGAGAGCTGTTCTTAGCTCGTCTTGACTCGCCAATGCTAGTTCATATTGTGCTTTATAATTTTGCTTGTCTTGGGCAAGTTTTTGCATCTTATCGTTGAGCTGTTGATGTTGAAGCTCCCTGTTTTCCTTATCTGCTTCATGTTTTTCAAGCATCTGATTCTTTGTCAGGAGAAGAGCTTGGAGTTCTTTAAATTCTTCTGCAATTTTCTTTAAATCCGTATTTTCACTTTGTAAAGCTGTTAGACGGTCTTGTAACTTCTCAAGATCTTGTTGTTGGGCGTATCCACTTTGATCTTTTGTCGATAATAGGGCTTGAGCAGTGCTCAGTTCTAGTTGTAGCTCTTGAATTAATTTTTGATAATTTTCTTCTTGATTTGATAAGTTAGCTAATTGTTTTTGGAGTTCAGTATTTCTCGTTTTTTGACTTTCGTACTTGTCGGAGAGCTCCTTGAGTTGTTGTTGTACAATTTTTTCTGCTTGATTGATTTGCAGATTAAGCTGTCGAATATCATCCGTTTGGTCTGCCACTAGTTGATTTAAAACTTCTTTTTCCTCCAGATGCTGCTTAATTAATTCTTCTTTATCAGAAAGTAAATTGTTTTTTTGTGCAATTTCACTTTGGGCATTTTTCATCGTATCTTCGTGCAATGCATTTATATGTAATTGGTCTAGGTAAGCAGTTTTCAGACGGGAATGTTCCTCTTTTAGTTCATCATGGAATAGTTGGAGTTGCTGGACTTCATTGGCTTTAGGAAGTGCTTCTAATTGGGCTATTAAATGATATTTTTCTTGGTAAAGCTCTTGCAGGATATGTGCTTGCTCCTCAATGACTTTTTGATGATGACGCATTTCATGAGTCGATTGGCTGATGAGATCGTCTTGCAAGCTTAAAGATTGGAGGTAATCTAACTGGTTAGCTAATAGATGCTCTTTTTCTTTTTCAAGTTCATCATAACGTTGTTGTAAATGCTTTAGCTGCTCATTGTCTTCGATTGTGGCCGCTAATTGATGGTGTAAATCGTGTGTACGCGCATGGTTTTGCTCCAGTTCATGCTGTAGGCTTTCAATTTTTAATAGAAACTGATCAGCCTCGGCCACTTGTTGTGTTTTATTTTCCTCTATGGTTAGATGCAAATGTTCAATCTGCTTTTGAGCACGTGTATGATCCATGTACATCTCATTATAAAGCGCAGCGGTTTGATCATACATTTGCTGAATCTCATTTAAGTTTTTCTGAAGATTCAGGGCCTGTGCTTTTTCCTCTTCTAATTGTTTTAGAAGACCGTTTATACGAACTTCTTTCTCAAATTGTGCATCGCTTAAAAGAAAACTTTGGTGTAGATGAGCACTTTCTAGAGCTGTGACGAGTTGTGATAGATCTTCGTGAGCTTTGACTGAAGCTTGTTTGGCTTCCACGACTTGCGCATTCTGAATGGCTTGTTGATTAAGATGATGACTAATATGGTTCGAGTTTGTTAATTGAAGTTGCGCGATGTGTTGCAAATTAAGATGATGCTCTTTTTGAAGAGAATCCAGCGACTGTTCTAGGAGATGTATTTGTAAGGCATAATTTTGAATGGTTTGATCTTTGAAGTTGTGTGCAAGATAATCTAAAGTCTGCTCTTCTTCTAAGGCTGAATAAAGCTTGGAGAGTTGATCATTAGATAAACTAGAATGTTTTTGAAAAGCTACTTCATATTCATTTTCTAATCTTTTAAGTTCTACAGACCACTTGTCTTCTTGTTCTTTTAATGCGCTAAGATTTTTTTCATTATCCTCTTTTTTATTGAATTCTAAACTAGACAGTAAAGTTTGCTTATCAAGCTCCAAATTCTCTAACTGTGCCTTTAACCCATTCACCTGCGTTTGATGTGCATTTTGAGAGGCTTCTGACACAGTATAAAGGGATTCCCAATCTTCAAAAACATTTTGCAGAGTTTGTTGATGACTGATTTGTTGATCGTTTAAAGTTTTGGATAGTAAGTCATATTGGCGTGTTTGTATTTCTGTCGTATTTTTATGAGTAAGCAGCTCATCTTGTAATTTAGATAGATGGTCAATAGATAAATTTAGTTCTTTTTCATACGCTTGTATTTGAGCATGAACATGGGTATTTAGATTTCGTTCCTTCTGATGTTCGTTCTGCCAATGATTTAATGATAAATCTTGAGTGTCAATGACGGTGAGTAGAGCGCTTGCCAGCTGTTCATGGATGTTTAATTGTTGCTTTTGATTTTCAATAAACTGTTCTAAATGATTTTGTGCTTCCTTGGCTGCAACCAACTCCCTTTCAAGCTGTTGGCGAAGTTCTTGAAAATGATGAACTCCTTCTTGGGATTGTTGCAACTGTGAAAGAGTTTGCTCCTGATGATTTTGCAAAAACTCTATAGAGCTTGATTGTTCTTTGATGCTATCGATGAGTGAAGAGATGTAAGCTTCTGCTTCGGTTAATTTAAGTTGATCTGCTGAAAACTGTTCTTTAAGTTGTTGATAGGCAATCTGAATTGCATGAAATTTTTCATTAATATCTTCTGATCCAACGAGGGCTTCTAAGCTATAACTTTGATCGGCCAAGAGGGCAATTAACGAGGTGACATATTTTTCGGTTTCTTTGATTTTATTTTTTTC
Organism: Chlamydiales bacterium 38-26; assembly: GCA_001897225.1. Lineage (GTDB taxonomy): Bacteria > Chlamydiota > Chlamydiia > Chlamydiales > Parachlamydiaceae > Neochlamydia. Next base: position 276,755 of record MKSK01000004.1, on the reverse strand, counting down.
TAAATGACTTTCTTCTTTTAAAGCCTGAATTAATTTTTCTAAACTTTCTTGTGCTTGCTTACTTTGAGAAAGCTCTTGTTGTAGTTTTGTGGGCTCTTTGGAAGTAAGAAGAGTTTCTATTTCTTGTCTATGGGTCTCTTGGATAGCATCTAAGGCTGTCATTAACGTGGCAATGCGCGTTTCTGATTCAAGGATTTTTTGTTTTTCTTCTGCATTTTCAAACTGAAGCTTTTCAAGGAAGGATTGAAGTTGTTGATGGGATTCCTTAGTTTGTGCTAATTCCTTCTCAAGGGCTACTTTTACATCTTGTGCAGAAGTATGCTGCACTCTCTCATTTTCATGAGACTCTTTTAAATTTTCATAGGAAAGCGTTTGTTCATTCAAAGCTGCAAGTAAAACGCCAATATAGCTTTCGGTATCATGTAATTTTTCTTTTTCAATTTCATTTTCATCTTTTAATTTGTGTATTAAAGACTCGAGTTCGCGATGAGCTTCTTGGGCTTTAGCTAAATCTGACTTGAGCTGCAAGTTTAAAGTTTTATAGCTTTCACTTTCTTCCTGGGTGCCTGAGAGTTGCGTGAGTTGATATTGATTTTGACCTTGAATGGATTCGAGGGAATGATTTTGTTCTTCCAGAGCGGCCATTAAATTTTTTATATGGTCTTCCGCTTGTTGAATTTTATTTTTTTCAATTTCATTTTCAGTTTTTAATTGCTGCACCAGCTGTTCTAATTTGTCATGGGTTTCTTGATAATGACCCACTTCTTGTTGGAGTTTTAATGAAAGTTGCTTATGATTCTCGGATTCATTCGCCGCGGATTTTAAATGGGAAAGTTCTTCTTTATAACCGTCTTCAATGTTTTCTAAGATTTGGGATTGCTGTTTTAAATCACCCATCAATTGAGCGATTTGATTTTGAGCCTCGATATTTTTTTTTCTTTCTGATTCTTTCTCACTTTTCAAATCTGCAATGATTTTCTCCAATTGTTTTTGGTTTTCTTTATGCAGATTAAATTCATTTTTTAGAGCAGCATAGAGTTGTTTAAAATTGCCTTTTTCACTGGACATCGAAGATAATTGTGCTAGATGCAATTTATTTTTTAAATTTTCGAGTTCTTCTTTAAGGATCTGTATTCTTTCCGCTTGTTCGTTATTTAGTGTGGTGAGGAATTGAATCTTTTCCTGAAGGTTGAATTCATTTGGATTCTTTTTTTGAAGAGAAGAGTTTTCTAAAATCACTAAGGATTTCTTTGTGATTGTATCTTCGGCATTCAAGCAAGAAAAGGACAAACTTATGCAAAGGGGTGTAAGAATTCCATACGAGAAAAGTTTCTTTTTTAGGTATAGAGGAGGAAAGTGGGGCATGCTTTTTTATCCTTAATTAGAAATAACAGCTTGAATGAGAAAAACCTTATAAACGTGCGAATGTTTGGAAAATAATGGGGGACTCTACGAAAAAATCCCCTTTCATTCAAAGTCAATTTCCAGATCACTCGATATATTGTGTATTTTTTACATTTCTTAAAACCAGCTGATATAATGCGAGATCAATAAAAACTCAATATTAAATTTTAAGAAATCTCATTTTGTCATTGGGCGGGTCTTGAAAAAAAATCACTTGATTTGTGAATGAAATAAGAGTATTTCCTTAATCTGAGACTACCATTCTCATATAAGGAACATAATACTCATGACGGATAAAAATTTGTACACCAATCGTTTAATCAAGCAGAAATCTCCTTACCTCTTGCAACATGCCCACAATCCCGTGAATTGGTATCCATGGGAAGATGAGGCTTTTAGAACTGCGCGTGAAGAAGATAAACCCATTTTTTTATCTATTGGATATGCTACCTGTCATTGGTGTCATGTGATGGAACAAGAGTGTTTTGAAAATTTAAATGTTGCTCAGATGATGAATGAAACGTTTATTAATATTAAAGTCGACCGAGAGGAGCTCCCAGAAGTCGATGGGCTCTATATGGAGTTTGCTCAAAGCATGATGGCAGGTTCAGCTGGATGGCCGTTAAATTTAGTCCTTACACCTGATTTAAAGCCGTTTTTTGCAGCAACTTATCTACCTCCAACCACTAACCATGGTCTCATGGGATTAACAGAACTGATTATGCGAATTCGTGAAGTTTGGAATAGTGAGGAACGAGAAAGTATTTTAGATCAAGCCTCTAAAATTGTTGAGATTTTTCATGAAACAATCCATTACAAAGGAAACCAATTACCTGAAAAGGAGCAGATTGAAGATGCTTCGGATGTACTTTTTAAAATGGCAGATCCTATCTATGGGGGCATGAAAGGAACACCCAAATTTCCTATTGGTTATCAAGCGAATTTTATGTTGCGATATTCTGCTACTAAAAAAGACAGTCGTGCTGTTTTTCTAGTGGAACGCACCTTAGATATGATGCACAGGGGGGGGATCTATGATCATCTTGGAGGCGGATTTTCTCGTTACAGTGTGGATGAAAAATGGCTAGTTCCGCATTTTGAAAAAATGCTTTATGATAATGCACTTCTCATCGAAAGTTATATTGAAACATGGCGAATGACAAAAAAACCTCTTTACAGAAAGGTTTGTGAGGAGATTGTTGAATATATATTACGTGATATGACTCATCCAAGCGGAGGGTTTTATTCTGCAGAAGACGCAGATAGCGAAGGGCATGAAGGACGGTTTTATACTTGGCCTTTCGAGGAGATTCAACTAATTTTAGGCAAAGAAGCAAGTCAACTGTTTTGTGAATATTATAATGTCACACCTGAAGGGAATTTTGAGGGTCGTAACATCCTTAATACGCCACTTTCCTTAGAGGAATTTGTGAATCAGCATAGAATGGACATAAAGGAATTGTCGCAACAATTTTTTAGGCAAAAAGAGCTGCTATGGAACGAGAGAGAAAAACGAATTCATCCTTTTAAAGATGATAAAATTTTATCCTCATGGAATGGGTTGATGATTCATAGTCTTGTGCAAGCGGGTTTAATATTATCTGAAAAAAATTACCTCAATGCTGCTTCAAATGCGGCACTTTTTATTAAAGAAAATATGTGGGATGGAGAATACTTACTCAGACGTTGGAGAGAAGGTGAGTCTCTTTATAATGCCGGGTTAGATGAGTATGCCTTTTTAATTCGAGCTCTTATCAGTTTATTTGAGGCAGGACAGGGCGTGGATTGGTTATTGTGGGCCAAACAATTAACGGATATTGTCCTGAATAAATTTAAAGCTCCCGATGAAGGGGCTTTTTTTCAGACCGACGGTACTGACCCCAGTATTATTTTGCGTAAATGTCAGTTTGCTGATGGGGCTGAACCTTCAGGCAACGCCATCCATTGTGAGAATTTATTAAGACTGTATCAAATAACCTCTGATCCTGATTATCTAGATCAAGCAGAAGATATTTTTCGTGCAGTAAAAAAATATATAGATGGTTATTCTCCCGGTTATTGTTATCACTTAATGAATTTGAATCGCTATTATGACAGACATGCACCCACAATCGTGATAGCATTAAATGAAAAAAATGATTATGAAGAAGAAATTCGTCATGCTATTTATGCACATTATATCCCCCATGCCATGGTCATTTGGCTGAGAAGGGATGATAAAAAATTAATGGAATTTATTCCTTTTTTGCAGACGCAAACACCTAAAGAAGGTAAAACAACTTTATACATTTGTTATGAAGGAGTCTGTCAAAAACCTATCTTTGAAAGACAGGAAATTTTTGAAGCGATCCGAAGGCTTTAAACTTATTATACATTTTCAAGGTTATTTATAGAGTAATTTAAAATATAAAATCATAAATGTATATAAGCGATGTCCTCACGAGAAATGATTGCAAATTATCTTAGAAAAGATTACTATTTCAAGAATACTAATACGGTCATTTATGAATAATGAAAGGTCGCTTGCACAGAAGCTAAAAGAAATTGTAGAACAAGAAGCCTTTGAAAATTTAGACGATTTTTCTAATCCCCAAGAGTGGAACGTTTTGAAAAATGATGAAAGGTTTCTTCTGGGTAAGCTGTTCATCCAAAAAGGGGAAGAAGAATTGAAAAAGGGTCAATCTACTTTCCAAGATAGCTTTGCTCTTGCGGAAAAGGCTGCTCCCTCTAATGCTACAATTTTTTGTCTGAAAGGAAAAGCCTTTCTAACTCAAGAAGAGAATGCGAGGTGTCTAGCAGCGGCTATTGAAGCCTTTGAATTTGCTCTAGCCTTAGATCCCCATTATTTTGATGCCTACCGTCTCTGTGGAGAAGCCTTTATATTTAATGGATTACTTCATGAAAACCACACATATTTTCAAAATGCTCAACAAAAATTCCAGCAAGCTCTTGCCTACCTAGATGATCAAGCAGATGCAATTAAAGCTCATTACTTTTGGAAGTGGGGGCTGAGTTGTTTCTTGATAGGGATGGTTTCAGAGGAACCTTTTGACATTCACCAAGCTATACAAAAGTATAGATCAGCTAAAGAATTTGGTTTGAAAAATCCGGACTTCTTTCAGGATTTTGCAGAAGCCTTAGTGGAATTAAGCGAATTAGTAAAACAGCAGGAATTCTGCCTTGAGGCTGTGGAATACTATCACTTAGCGGTCTCTGAAGATTATGAAAATTATGATCGCTGGTTCAGATTGGCTAGTTGTCACGAAAAACTTTATGATCTTACGGGGCATTTACAACACTTTGAATTATCACAAGCTGCATTTGATGTTGCTGTAAAAACTCCTTCTCCTAACTTTTATTTATGGATTCGATGGGGGAAGCTCTATCTGAATGCCAGTAAGTTGCAGAAAAATCCTATATACGCCTTAACGAGCACAGAGAAGTTTTTGAAAGCTGCAGAACTCGATGCCGACCACCCTGTCCTTTTGGGACTTTGGGGGGAAGCAGATATGATCTATGGAATTCATACAGAGCAGTTAGATTTACTACGTTCAGCCGAACAAAAAATCATGAGAAGTATTAAGCAGATTCCCAATAATCCCCATATTTGGGCTCTCATGGGAACCTGTATGAATGAATTAGGCAGGTATTTTTCTGATGAAAGTTACTATGTGCAGGCGACTGAAAAATTCCAACAAGGTCTTGCTTTAAATCGTTACGATCCACTTCTTTGGTATGGATTAGCTTCTTCTTACTTTTCTATCGGGGAATATTGGAATGATTCACAACAGATCGAAAATGCTATTTCCTGCTTTCAAAAAGTTTTTGAATTAGAGGGGCATCATTTTCCACAGTTCTGGAATGATTGGGGATTAGCGTTGATGAAACTTTCAGAACTAACGACGGATAAAACTGCTTTGGAAGCCGCTATACAAAAGTTTGAGCATATCATTCATATGCGAGATGAAGAGCAAGCACAAGGACCTTACGAAGCTGAGTGGTTATATAATTATGGCTGTGCTCTAGACTTTATGGGGGATTTTACTGAAGATGCGACTTATTATGAAAAAGCCATCAATGTTCTATCTAAAGCCCTACAAATAGATCCAAGTTATACGAACGCGCGATATAATTTGGCAGTGACCCTTTCTCATTATGGGGAAGCCACCTCCGATTTAGACGTTTTACAGAGTTCAATTGAAAATTTTAAAATCATACTAAATGAAGACCATGAAGATGAGATGGCTTGGAATGATTGTGGCTTAGCCTATTTAAATATTGCTGAACTGATTCATGAAAAGGCGAGGCCCGAGGTAAGCAAGGGGTATTATAACGAGGCTGAGCAGAAATTTATGCATGCGCTTGCTTTAGGATGTACGCATACTTATTACAATTTAGCTTGCCTGCACTCCTTATTATATAATTATCCCGTAGCAATGCATTTTCTTGAAAAAGCTGAACAAGCAGGGGCTTTACCTTCTTTAGATGATATGCTCCATGATGAATGGTTAGAAAATTTGGTAGAAACGCCTTCTTTTAGACATTTTATTTCACACATTTCTTCTAAGTATAATCATTTAGATGGGTGATGCAAGTGGGCTTTTTTGCTGTCCAAATCCTAGCATAAGCCAAGGCTCCAATTGGAAACTTTTGACAAGGTTCATATTTAAAATATGGACCTTACTCAAATTTTGACTTCAGACTTCTTTCGAACCTGTACTTCCGTGCTTTAGTTTTTATTCAAACATGTCTATCGTTTTACCCCTTGTTAATGCATGGAGTCGTTCACTAGCCTTCTTTCAAAAGTCGCGATTTTAACGCCTAAATGAAGTGTCGAAAGAAGTTTATTTAATAAAATTTGTAATTGCTCGTATTTGATGACATCCCCACGGAAGCATCATTTTTAACTCAACTCCTTTAAAACCAACGTGAGATCGTTGAAGAAAAGTTTACACTTTTCAAAGTTTTTACGATTTAGACTTTATTTAACAGAAAATTTTCTCTTAAGTGCATGGCTTTTCCCACATTTTATTTATATTTTGTTCACATTATTGGAATGAGGGTTTGCTTCTCGGTTAAAATCTTTGAAATACACTTCCTGAGGTTAAATCCTATACAAACCAGATACATTTGAGTCATTGACCTATTCCTTGATAACGCATGCGACTAAATCCATACCATTTTTTGAAAGTCCCACAAGTTCTCTCTACTCTATGTCGTTACTTAACTAATTGCGTGAAAAATAGATTGCCAAACAGAAACATCATTTATCCTTTCACTTGTTAAGTTCGCCAATATTGATGCGTGATTTAGGGGCGCAAGTTGGCTTTTAAGAGAAGTCCCATTTATTTTTTTAGCTTTAGGTAAAGGGCGGGCAGAGGAATGGAAGTATATTTTCGCAAGAGGTTTAATATCAATGCAGGTAAATCCAGACTATGCTCGGACTAAAAAGATTTGAGAGATTTTTGTAGGGGAGAAGCAAAAATGCAAGGAAACTTATAGATGTTTCCTTGCATTCCTAAAGATTATTTCCGTTTGCGTTCGTTTTCTGTTAGATATCTTTTACGCATACGAATAGCATCAGGAGTCACCTCAATGAGTTCATCATCTTGAATATAGTCAATCGCTTGCTCTAATGTAAATTTGCGGGGAGGGATAAGAATAATATTTTCATCACTACCAGCAGCTCGAACGTTTGTCAGTTGTTTTCCTTTAGTCACGTTTATGACCAGATCATTTTCACGGCTATTCTCTCCGACAACCATCCCTTCGTACACATCATCACCAGGCGATACAAACATCGTACCGCGATCTTGAAGGTTGAAAAGAGCATAGCCAGTAGCTTTTCCTGGACAAATGGAAACCAATACACCGCGAATACGACCAGGAATAGTTCCTTTCCAAGGGGAAAAATTTTCAAAAATAGAAGTTAAAATTCCTAGACCTCTTGTAGCTGTTAAAAACTCATTGCGATAACCCATTAAACCTCTAGTGGGCATAATGAATTCCATGCGTGTAATTTTATGCTCGTCAGTGTCTAAGTGTTGCATCTCTCCTTTACGACGAGATAATTCTTCAATCACTGCGCCTGCGTATTCTTCGGGAACTTCGATATGTACACGTTCCATAGGTTCATGCCTTACACCGTCTATATCTTTTAAGACGACTGTTGGTTTGGAAATACTAAATTCAAAGCCTTCTCTACGCATCGCTTCAATGAGAACCGCTAAATGTAACTCTCCACGACCTGCAACGGATATTTTTTCATCTGTTGGATCAATGCGAAGAGAAATGTTAGCCTTTTTTTCCTTTTCCAGACGATCCCTTAGTTTATTCATGGTCACATGCTTTCCACTACGGCCGACAAATGGGCTGTTATTAACAGTGAAGTCGATAGAAACTGTCGGTTCATCTAAGCGAATAGGGGGGAGCTGTTGGATTTCGCTAGGATCGCAGAGTGTGTCGCCGATCATGATGGAGGGAATGCCTGATAAGATCACAATATCACCTGCAGACGCTTCATTGAGTTCTATTTTTTCTAATCCTCTATACCCTTCAATCTTCGTAATTGTGGATTTAGTCTGTTTACCAGACTCATCAATATGCACCACTTGCTGACCTTTTTTGATTGTACCTTCCAAAATACGTCCAGACGCTTGTCTGCCTAAGAAATCGTCGTAGTATATGGTCGCCACTTGCATCAAAAATGGAGCTTCGATTTCGCCTTTAGGCTCAGGAACTGCGGAGATGATCAGCTCAAAAAGAGGACGCATGTCAGTTTTTGGATCATCAAGATGATGCATAGCAAAGCCTGAAAGACCTGATGCATAGCAATATTTGAAATCCAACTGTTCATCTGTCGCGCCTAATTCAGAGAATAAGTCGAAAGTAAGGTCTAAAACTCTATCTGGATTAGCATGAGGACGGTCAATTTTATTTAAAACGACAATGGGCTTAAGACCCATTTTTAAAGATTTGGAGAGGACGAAACGCGTCTGAGGCATAGGACCTTCTTGAGCATCCACTAAAAGTAACACAGAATTTACCATTCCAAGAATCCTCTCCACTTCGCCTGAAAAATCGGCGTGTCCGGGAGTGTCGATAATGTTGATCTTAAAATCATCACAATGTACAGCTGTATGTTTAGCAAAAATCGTAATCCCACGTTCTTTTTCCTGGTCATAGGAATCCATGACGCGTTCGTCTACATGCTGATTATCACGAAAAATATTTGATTGTTTTAAAAGGGCATCTACAAGAGTGGTTTTGCCGTGATCAATGTGTGCAATGATAGCGACATTACGTATTTTTTTTGTTTTAGTTGACATATAGATGTGTTTCTTTGGTGATTTATTTAATAAAAGTATCTATGATATCACTGTTCAGTAAAAATTTCAATGATTAAAGCGTTTTGTTAGGGGATTTTAATGTTTTTATGTTGTCTAAAACACTTTAAGACATTAAACTAAGCGTGGGTCATTCCTGAAAACTTGCTAAAAATAAATCTCTGTAGGGCATTCTAAAAAACTCCGGATAAATAGCTTCCTTGCTGCTCTAAAAGTGTTTAAGAAGGGTTATTTAATAGAGAGAACCTTTATAAAGATTTTAACTGGTAGCTCGCAACTCAAATGGGTAAGACAATCGCAGGTTTGGAATGCCGTAAGAAATAAAAAAGTTCTCGAAAAACCTTTGAAGAGGTTGGAGGTGTTTTGGAAGCTACAATTGAAAATTACGATCATAATAGTGATCATATTGTTCCGGGAAGTATTCTAGATTCTAAGACAAGTCACCTGGATGATGTTCTAAATGAAAAACTAGAAGATGCTTTCCATCAACATACATCCGACATAGTTTTACATGATGTGGCAAAAATAGCCAGTCAGCACGATCCCATCGACATGGCGCATGCTGTAACGCGCCTCCCTCCATATGCACGCGTGGTAGTTTATGAAAATCTTCCCGATTTTCAAGCTAAAATTATATTTATGATTAATACGAGTAGTTCCACACGTTCGGCCATCTTTCGGCAAATTGATGATCAGGAGATCAAAAGATTAATAGAAAAGATGCCACCTGATGAAGCTGTGTGGATTTTAGACGATATGTCTGATCGTCGGATGAAGAGAGTTTTTGATCTTTTAGATCCTAAGAAGGCCCAGCGTATTAAAGAATTACAAAAACATGATCGTCACAGTGCCGGTCGCTTAATGACAGATGAGTTTTTTGCTTTTCACATGAATACCACCATCGGTGAGGTTTCTTCTTATATTCGTGATAATCCAGGAATTGAGCTGACACGGCGTATATTTGTCTTGAATGATGAAGGCCAGCTCGCTGCTTATGTGCCGGGCCGTAACCTCATCGTTAACCCAAGTTACCTCCCTCTACGTCAAGTCATGCGACCTATTTTACATAAAGTGACGGCAGATGTGTCCCGTGATGAAGTTGTAGATGTGGTCGAACGTTATAAAATCCCCGCCCTGCCTGTCGTTGATGAGCAAGATCATCTAGTGGGGGTGATTACCTATGAAAGTGTTGTTGAAGCTATGGAAGACATTGCTGATGAAACTATTGCCAATATTGCAGGGACTGCAGAAGACTACAGCGAGCACGAGCCAATTTTGAAAAGATTTGTTGCCAGAGCTCCTTGGCTGATTGTTACTCTATGCGCGGGCCTTGTATCCACGGCCGTAATGTCCCATTTTTATGATCGTGTATGGTTTTTATTTCTTCCATTCTTTGTGCCTTTAATTACAGGTATGTCAGGTAATGTAGGAATTCAGTGTAGTACGATTCTTGTACGCGGCATGTCCACTGGAGATATTTCCTCGGGTTCCAAAGGGGAGGCTATCAGCAGAGAAATCGGGATTGGTCTTTTAATTGGTCTTGTCTTTGGAATTATTTGTGGTGTTGTGGTTTATCTACTCAACCATTTTGGATTTAATCAATTAAATGCCGACCCACTTGCTTTGGGAGTGACTGTATCTTGCGGTGTATTAGGCGCTTGTTTAACCGCCACAGTGCTAGGCACATTTTCTCCTTTTTTCTTTGCACGTTTTGGTATTGATCCTGCGGTGGCCTCGGGACCCATAGTCACTGCTTTTAATGATGTATTATCAACCCTGATTTTCTTTCTTGTCGCGCGGGTTGTTTATGTATTCTTTATGGTATAAACAAATAACAGGTGAAAGTTAAAGATGCAAAAAGTTACAAAAATTGAAAATAAATCACTTTCAGCAAGACTAAGGATACCTCAAATGGAATGGAAAGATGTAAAAGAATATTTTACTTTAATGGGGATCAATCTTTTAGTGAAAGGTCGCAATTTTAAAGAGTATTTAAAAGTTTTGTATCGCTACTATCGGAAGCCTGCCTTTGCAAAAGTGGATGGATCTTTAGTTTTGATGTATCTTTTTGATAATCCTTTTTCTATCAGCCGTCGTTACTTTATCCATCGTCCCCATCAGCAAGAATTTACTTATGGAGAAACCCCTTTAACGACTTTAGAGTTAATCTCCAAGGAAGCACGTCTAACATCAGAAGATATTGTCTATGATCTAGGGGCGGGCCGAGGACGCAATTGTTTTTGGTGGAAAAGTTTTATTGGCTGTAAGGTAGTCGGTGTCGAGATGGTTCCAGATTTTGTCATCCGAGCAAAAAGAATTCAGCGTAAGCTAGGCTTAGAAGGGGTAGAGTTTATTCAGGAAGATTTTCTAAAGACAGACCTTTCCCAAGCCACGGTTATTTACCTGTATGGCACTTGCTTAGAAGATGAGACTATTCAAAAATTAATCACGCACTTTAAAACACTCAAGCCAGGGACTCGCATTATTACCGTAAGCTATGCTTTATCTGATTATACAAAAGAGCCCTTATTCGAAACGATGAAGTGTTTTCCTTCACGTTTTACTTGGGGAGAAGCAGATGTTTACATTCAGATAAAAAAATAATCACTTATACAGTCTAGTGGAATTTATGTCTTAGTATATGTCTTAAGTAAAAGTGATTCATTTAATCTTCGATGTGTTCTTTCAAATCTTGTGACTTCTCTATTTTGTAGGAGGAGATGTGTTTAAAAAGGACGAGATTTGAATCTCGTCCTTAGAGATTTATTGCAGTCTTTGATCCATCAGCATAAATAAGGCGCTTTTTTCACCTTTTGTAAGCTCTTCACTTTCGAATAAGGGAAGAAGGGTTGAAATTCCCTTGTCTAGAGCTTGGATTTTAGCTAATTCTAATGAAGACGATGGAAGGTTATCTTCTTCTAAATTTGTTTCATCGGGCTCAGCTTCATCTAAAATTTTTTCCACAATCTCTTCAAGATTTTCTACTTCTTCGTCTGAAGGTTCTAATCCTTGATAGTTTTCCCGATAGGATTCTAGTAGGGAACGTTGGTATTCAAGTTTTTTATTGAGGGCGAGATATTCAGGCGTCCTCTTAGATAAGTGTTGGACAGAATAGTGCCTCCCTCTTTCTTCGCGTTCTCTTTTTGATTTCCAATAATCACGATCCGTTTGAAAAGCCATCACCAAGATAAACATGCGTGGATCGATTTGCTTTTCAAAAAAGAGGGAAGAATCAATAATATCCACAGTCCAGTCATCTTTTAGACGAAAAAAACTTCTCTTTAGAGTGGCAATGATCGCATCCGTGTGTGGATCAGATACAGTGTATTTGGTTCCCCAGAAATTTAATTTGGCTTTTGCCGCATGATATCCATCAGATCGGTAGAGATCAAACGTAGAAAAGAAAGTTAAAATTCTTTCATCGACTCTGCCTAAGGGCCTTTCAAATAGATCATAAATATCAAAAGTCGCTCCAAAACTGAAAAAACGCATCTTTGCTTTGGCTTGCAATTGATCATAGACATCAAAAAATTGATATTCAGGTGTCCAACTTAGCAGTTTGCGATGGATGGTCCCAAATTTTCGATCATGGGTCTCTATGTCAAAAGTGTTAGTCAAGGATATCCAATGTTGCTTGACGAAAAATTGAGATGGTATTTCTACATGGGCCTGTAAGGACGAGGCTATTCCAACTAAGATGATTAGGGATTGAAAGATATATTTTTTTAACATGGGTCCTCTGTTGAATGTGTTAGGATGTCTATCGTAGTGACCTCAAAATTGAAATCAATGGGCATATAATTACACGTTTCACCTTAAATGTTTAATAAAACCCCTGTTAAATTTTGATTAAGAAACAGGATCAGGACCTGGTTCTAAATAGATTTTAGATAACGTAAAGTTTTACTAATACCTCTCATATGCATCTAAATGTGACGAGTTTTAGTTGTTATATAACTAAAAATATCCCTATAATAAAAAATAGTGGATCTTCATTCTGGTATTAGGAGTATGTGTATGAGATTTATTCTCTCTTTTATCTTTTTTGGCTTATTGTTTTATGTGATATCAATCTATTTTCCCGAAACTTTTCAGACGTTAGTTTCTTGGGCTGCAAAAGTTTACAACTTTTTATTTAATCTTATTTCGGGGATCATCGATAAAATAAATTCTATGAGTTCCACGCCAGTGCATGCCCCCGAACACCCGATGACACCAGAAACTCCTAAACAATTAGCTCAATTTTTGGGTGTCTTATTTAAATAAAATGCAGATTAGAGTCCTTATAATTAAGAAAGTAGAATTTTTTAATAAAAAGTATTAGGATTTTTTAATCGTATATGCGTTAAAATAAGATTATGCGGAGATAAAGAATTCTCTTTATCCAACGTATAGGAGTGTATCTATGAGTAAGAGCTTCGAACAACGCAAGAATATTAAGAAAAAGCCTTCAATGACACTTAAAGAAAAGAGACAAAAGAAACAGGATAAAAAATTAAGCAAAGAACATCATGAACCTATTGTGATGTAGTCTTTGCCTAAAGACCCATCTTTTTCTTACGGAAAAGATGGGCTTTTTTTTGTCTTTTCGATTTCCCTAAAATTTTCTGGTCTCTGCAATTTTTTACCTTCTAAAAATATACGAACCATATTATAAGCAGTGAGTAGCATCAAAATCGGATAACAAATCATGAGCACGGGTCCTAAAAAGGCAGAAATTCCTGCAAATTCCCAGTTTGCTACAATAAAAGTAGTTAAAAGTGTCCCTATCAAAGCTTGTTTGTAGCTAATTTTATGGTTAAACACGCGAATGCTGACAAATTCTGCAAACACATTACAGAGAGCGATAGCTGTCGTTAAGCATGCTAGAGCTATCGTGAAACATACCCATAAACCAGCCGAAGGTCCCATAATTTTCAAAGTAATAGCCCCTAGAAGTTGTTCAATACCTTTAATGGAAAGAGCATGGCTGTGGTAAGAAGCCACGTAACTAAAGCCTATGTAGGTGGCGGCTAATAAAAAAGCTCCAATTCCGCAAGCTCTTAATACAAGGGTTGTCATCTTTTGTTCCGGATGAACAAGTAAAGTCTCTTTTATCGAATGTAAAATAATGGAGGAAAAAAACAGGGCCGCTAGTAAATCCATGGTATTATAGCCCTCTTTAAGTCCCTGTAAAAATATAGAGAGACTACTTTCGCTCATTGTATGTTGTACTTCAGCTGTGAATAAACCTTTTACAATGATAAAAGCTAATGATCCCAGAAGAAGGGGAGTCAAAAAATACCCAAGCCAATTTAAGATGTATTTTTTTTGGTAGGTGAAGACATAGATGATGACACACGCCAACGCATTGAAAAGCGGGGCGGATAATTCACCAAAAGACAATTTGATCGTAGAGTAGGCCAAGGCGATGCAACGAGGAGTAGAACCTAGAGGGCCCAGTAAGGTAATAATCATAAGCGCCATAAGAAAACCTGGAATTTTTCCTAATACGCCAAAGTAACGTTTCTGATCCCCATCAAACATGATCATTGTGATTAAACCAGCAAAAGGAACAGCCACAGCTGTAATTAATAATCCTAAAACAGCAAATAGCGTTTTATCCTGCGCATAATGTCCAATCACTAGAGGAAATATCACATTGCCAGCTCCAAAAAACATTGAAAACATGGCTAATCCAATGGCTACTGTTTTAAAATGCACTGCCTTCACTATTTCTATCTCCAAGTTTATTTAACCGAGTTGTGAGATCAATTCGGTCTAGATCTTTTCGGTATTACTGTGTTTATGTTGGACCCAGACAATGAATTGCATGGAATCAAAAGGAATTAAAAATGAATGGATAAACATGCATTTAATATAAAATGTATATTGATTAAAGTAAATAATAAACAAATCACTTGATTTGATGTTTTGGACCCTAAGACCGTCTTTCCATGAAAACTTTATAGATTTTAAAGGAAGATCAAAAAGAAAATGTAAGATTAAAGATGATTATCCTAGAAATTTCATCAATTTGTAATAGAGAGTATGTTGAGTTTGTCGTGCATCAATTTTAGATTCTTTGATACAGAAATATGTGCGAATAAAAATATCCGGTATTAACGTGAAGAGATTAATCGTATTGAGCACTAGGAAACTACCCAGGGTAGATAGGTATTCCCGAAAAGATCCTTTCTCAAAGAAGATAGTCATCAACCCTCTAAAAGCATATTCGCAGCTACTTAGAAGAATTGCTAATGTATGTAATATACATTTAGAGAAAATAATAAAAAATGCACTCCATTGCCCAATAAATACATTTCTATGAATAAGTTTGTTGTAAAACTCATTAATTAAAAAATTTATTTTTTCAAAAAATTTTTGAGTGTAGAGTTGGTTTAATTGGAGCATGATCCTAAAGCTTGTTGTTTAATCGATCGGTCGCTAATTTTATCGTCTCGCGATGACCAAAAGCCGTGAAGCGTACGAAACCTTCTCCTGAGGGGCCAAAACCTGCACCAGGTGTGGTCACTAGGTGATACTTTTCTAAAATTTCTTGAAAAACATCCCAAGAAAGACGTTTAGGATAATACACCCACAGATAAGGGGCATGGGTCCCTCCAAATACATGAAGTCCTTGTTTTTCAAGAGCAATTTTTATGAGCGCAGCATTTTCAAGATAAAAATGAATCGTTTTATTTAACTCCTCCCAGCCAGTATCCCCTAGGGCTGTTATCCCTCCATACTGAGCAATATTAGAGGCCCCATTAAAGATTGTGGAGGTCAAACGCTGCCAGTCATTTTTTACAGGTGTTCCATCTGCATACTTCAGTTCTTTAGGCACGATTGTCCATCCTAGACGAACACCCGTAAAACCTGCAATTTTCGAAAAAGAATTGACCTCAATGGCCACTTCTCTAGCTCCTTCAATTTCGAAGATAGATTTGGGTAGGCTAGAATCTTGAATAAAGCAAGCATAAGCGGAATCAAAGATAATGATTGAACAATTTTTTTTTGCAAATTGGACAAGTTTTTCTAGTTGTAATCGACTAGCTACGGCGCCCGTAGGATTATTAGGAGAACAGAAATAAATCAAATCTGTTCGCGGTGTGCTATCCAGGTCAGGAAAAAAATCGTTATCCGCAGTACAAGGCATGTAAAAGATTTCATTAACTCCTTGCATGATACATCCGTCTACGTAAACGGGATAAGCAGGATCTTGGATAGCCACAGATACATGGGGGCCAAAAAGCAGTTGTAAGCGACCAATATCACACTTGGCCCCATCGGAGATAAAAACTTCAGAAGGATCTATAAGATCTTGATAAATTTTAGAAGCTACTTTTTTTCTTAATTCAGGAAGCCCTTGTTCGGGGCCATATCCTGAATATCCCTCAGGTGTACTTAACCGTGTGGCTTCTTGAGCCATTGCCAATGAGACAATATCTGGGATAGGCTCGGTTGTATCTCCTACCCCTAAACTTATCAGTTGAGCATGCGGGTTTTGCGCTAAAAACTGTTGTTTACGTTTATGGATTTCGGGAAATAAATATCCACTTTTAAGTTTTGCAAGATGAGGATTTCTTTGAACCATAATTAATAAATATAGCCTTGTTTATAGATTAATTCTGCGTTGAGAATACCGCCTCCGGCCGCTCCTCGAATTGTATTGTGAGATAATCCAACAAAACGGTAATGAAAAATGGGACACTCTCTGAGTCGTCCGACTGTAATTGCCATTCCGTTACCTTCCATCCGATCAAGACGCGTTTGGGGACGGTTAATTTCCTGCTTATAGACGATGGGTTGGGAAGGTGCCTCAGGAAGGTCTAGTTTCTGTGGCTCACCTCTAAAATTTTGCCAGGCTTCTATAATTGCCTCGCTTGAGGGTTTATGAGCAAATTCTACAGAAACGCACGCCATGTGGCCATCCATTACAGGAACACGATTGCAATGAACAGATAGCTGAATGTCATTTGAGGGAAGAATTTTATCTCTTTCGAGCGTTCCCCAGATTTTTAGAGGTTCTTGTTCAGATTTTTCCTCTTCCCCTTGTATAAAAGGAATAATGTTGTCATGAATATCTAAGGCTGAGATTCCAGGATACCCTGCACCACTGATAGCTTGTAGAGTTGTTACCAATATTTTTTTTAAAGGGAATTGTTTTCTTAGAGCTTCTAGGGGAATGACATAACTTTGAAGAGAACAGTTGGGTTTAACGACTATAAACCCCTTTTTCCATCCCCTGCGTTTTTGCTGATAGTGAATCAACTCCAAATGTTTGGCATTCACCTCAGGAATTAATACAGGAACATCAATCGAAGCACGATGGTAAGAAGCGTTAGAGATTACAGGTATTTCAGCAGAGGCATATTTTTCTTCGTAAATTTTTGCAGCGTTGGTGGGAAGGGCGGAAAATACAAAATGGCAGTTCTTATGGCAACTTTCAATATCTTCTATTGAGTGAATGGATAATTTTCCCAACTCGTTATCTAAAGGCTCCTTTTGATACCAGCGGTTTTCTACTGCGTCTTTATATTTTTTTCCAGCAGAAGTTTCAGAGGAAGCAAGAAAAGAAATTTCAAACCAGGGATGCTCTTTCAGTCGTTGTAAATATTGTTGGCCTACCATTCCAGTAGCTCCCAAAATGCCAACTTTAATTTTTTTCATGCTTCAGTGCCTCCGTGCGCGCGCATTATACGTATTTCTCAAGTTCTGGTAAAGTTTTCTATCAACAGATAAGTTTCCGTTTACTAAGAAATTTTAGAGGGTGGGTGGGCAGCATTATAGGCCATTCCACGAAAAATAAATTTATGAAAAGGCAAAAGTATGTACCAATAAAGGCGTCCAAAGACACCTTTAGGGCGAAAAGATGCTGTTTGTTTCAGTTTAGAGCCATTGGCTGTAGGAGTGACTAAAAATTCCAGCCAAGCTTCTCCAGGCAGTTTCATCTCGGCGTAGAGCAAAAGTTGTCCATGTTTTTTATCAGCAATAAGAACTCTCCAAAAATCCAAAGAAGATCCAGCTCTAAGCTCAGTAGGGTGCGAACGACCACGATTTAGCCCTATTCCTCCAAAAAGCTTATCAATAAAGCCTCTTAAGACCCAAGCCCAATTCATGCAATACCATCCATTGTCTCCTCCGATGGACCAAATACGCTGCATTAATTCTGAAGCGGGTAGAGGAGAATCTATGGTTCTTTGATCAATCAGGCATCCATGCGAGGGAACCTGTAAGAGATTAGACCAATTGGACTCTAAAGATCCAGCGAGAAGGCTATCTTTCCAGCCCGGTGTTAGAGGATTTTGCTCAACTAAATCCAAAGCTTTTGAAACACTCTCCTCGTAGGTCATGCAATTTCTTGGAATGATCGTTTTGATACGATCCTCATGACAGATGGCTTCATTCTTGACGCTATCTACCAGGGAAGAGGCGAGTTGGAAGTTGACGGAAGTCACGAAGTAGAGCCAGTAAGAAGACAAACGTGGTGTTAAAACAGGTACAACGAAAATATAACGTTTTAATTCACGTAATTTAGCATAGGTTAAAAGCATATTTTTATAGCTTAAGACGTCAGGTCCTCCGATATCAAAAACTTGATTGATGCATAGGGGATTGGAAATAACTTTCATTAAATAGTGGAGCACATCGTAAATGGCAATCGGTTGACATCGATTATTGACCCATCGGGGCGCAACCATGAAAGGAAGTTTATCTACTAAATCTCGGATAATTTCAAACGAGGCACTGCCTGAGCCAATAATAATTCCAGCTCGTAAAATTGTGTAAGGAATCCCACTGGATTTTATTAAACATTCCGTTTTATAGCGAGAATTTAGATGACTGGAAAGATGTAGATCATTGCTTAAACCGCTAAGATAAATGATTTGTTTCACATTTGTCTTCTTAAGCCTTGAAAGAAAGTGGGTTGCAGCGGTCTCTTCTAAGGCAGGGAAATCTTTTCGACTGTAGCTCATTGCATGAACAAGATAGTACGCCACATCGATATCCTGAGGAATCTGGTGAAGGGTTTCTTCTGAAAGTAGATCAGCAAAAATCACTGTTAGATTTTTATGAAAAGGAGTTTGTAAACTGTTTGGATGTCGTACTAAAGCGATGACATGATGGCCAGCTTCTAATAAGACTAGTAACAACCTGGATCCAATATATCCATTAGCGCCCGTCAATAAAATTTTCATTTTGTCTGTGCACTTTAAAAGTAATTTAATATGATTAGAATTTATCTTTATGTTTTAAGCAAGACCTATATCTAAATAAATTTGGAATTTTATGCAAAAGACCTTACTTATCTTTCCTCATCAACTCTTTTCAACCAGCTATTATGATCCATCTATTTCTTTTGTTGTTTTACTGGAAGATCCTCTTTTTTTTAAAGATGAAAAATATCCCGCCTATTTCCACAAGCAAAAACTCGTCTTGCACCGTGCTAGTATGAAAAATTATCAGCAGGAACTGATAGAAGCAGGGTTTCATACGTTATATATAGAGGCTGCAGATTTAAGGCACGGAGAAATTTCTTATGAAAAGTTATTTAAAAAATTAAAATTATCTTTTATTGAAGTGTTTGATCCTGTGGACTATTTAATTGAAAAACGTCTTCGTAAAGCCTGTAAAAACTGTCAGATTGAGCTAAAGTTATTAGAAGCCCCTGGTTTTCTGACGGGACGGCAGGCGATCCTCCAATATTTTGAACCGCTAGAGCATTATTCGTTTACTTCTTTCTATATTGCGCAAAGAAAACGCCTAAATGTTCTTCTGGAGAGCCAGGGGAGACCACTAGGGGGAAAATGGACCTACGATCAAGAGAATAGAAAAAAAGCACCGCAAGGCATGAAATTTCCCTCTTTACCCAAGATTTCTAAAACCCCTGTGATTGAAGAAGCCTGTGCTTATGTGGAAAAAAATTTTAAAGATCATCCTGGAAAAGCGGAACAATTTTTTTACCCCGTCACACGTAAAGAGGCTCAGCACTGGTTAAAGGATTTTTTAAATAATCGTCTTGAACTTTTTGGTCCCTATCAAGATGCGATTGTAGGAAATGAACTCGTATTAATGCATGGTCTTCTTACTCCTTCATTGAATATTGGTTTGATTACTCCGCAGGAAATCTTAAAATCCACATTAGAAATTTTTAAAAGTCACGCATACCCCATTAATTCTGTGGAAGGATTTTTAAGACAGGTCATTGGGTGGAGGGAATTTGTCATGGGAGTCTACCGCGTCGCGCAAGTTAAACAGCGCACCCATAATTTCTGGAAACACACTAGAAAAATTCCCCCATCTTTCTATGATGGGACCACAGGCATCTTACCGATTGATATGACGATAAAAAAAATCCATAAATATGCTTATTGTCATCACATAGAGAGATTGATGGTCCTCGGGAGCTTTATGTTGCTATGTGAGTTTGATCCTGATGATATTTATCGCTGGTTTATGGAAATGTTTATCGATGCGTATGACTGGGTAATGGTTCCTAATATTTACGGAATGAGCCAATATGCTGATGGAGGATTGATGACTACAAAACCTTATATCTGCGGATCGAATTATATACGCAAAATGAGTGACTATCCTAAAGGCGAATGGTGTGAAATTTGGGATGCGCTTTTCTGGAGATTTTTAAATAAACATCGAGAGTTTTTTTCTAATCAAGCCCGACTGGGAGTTCTATGCAGCCAGTTGGACCGTATGGGAGCGGAAAAGTTGCAAGCTCATGAACATCTAGCGAATAAATTCTTGTCTCAACTTTCCTGACTAGGTGAGTTTTTTTCAAAGAATGCTTTCTTGACAAAGAACACCCACGATTGCCATGCACAACACATTTGACAAATCGTGGGGTTACTTAGCCTGCTAAAGAAAGAACATATCTTATCTTTTAAAAATTTTGAAGCTGGCCGATTTTTTCCCATGCGGGATCTGCTTGCATGACGATGGAAATATAGGATTGAGAATTTGTTTTTACGTAGAGTGGATACGCTAACATTTGTACCTCAACCTGTTCAGGAGTTAGGCGATAGATGCCGCCTGAAATTGCATCAATTGCTAAACCGATAAAACCCCCAAAGACAATATTACCAAATACCCAACCACTTAATTGACGCGTAAACAAAATTTCGTAAGGTTGATACCCGTCGATCTCTAAACGTACATAATGATTATCTTTTCTCGTCATGTCTACGATTAAAGGACTTTTTCCTACATACTGTTGATCGACCCAGATATGAGCATCACTGGGATAACTAGAAATCCCTACAGATTGCCGGGTCCCGTGCATGATGGTTGCACAACTTGAAAGAAGAGTCAGGCAAGGTAGTAGTAAACTTATTGTTTTTTTCATCTCAATGGCTCTTTTTATATTAGACAGAAAGTAATCACGCCTCCTTTGTTAAGGGAGCGTTATAACATTCTGTCTATTGGATTAATGATTTAAACTTTTTTTTAGTTTAAGTTTTAAGTTAACTCAATTGTGATAAAACTTAAAATACAGGCAATTTAGGATAGACTCTCCACAGATTCCTCGCAAATAAAATATACCAAATAGTCCCAGTAGAGGCTGAAAAAGACATAGTCTTCAAGCATGGCTTCTTTGTATAGGATAACTTTGAAGCGTACTCCCTATTGACAGCTCGTAAAGTTTAGTTTATGAATGAAGGATATAAATGATTAAGGAAGCGGTTTATGAGTTCTCATCCTCCCGAGTTACAAGAAAAAGACTTTATTCAGGATGATAGAATAAAGAACAAACTACCCTTTTGGTTATGGGGTGTTCTTTTTACTCTGATCGTTACGCTTATCTGGGGAACTGGATCTTGGTATTCTCAAAAAATATCACAGGAGGTGGAGGCAAACCCCTTTTTACAAGTCACTAATCGTCAAATGTCTCTCTTTCTTTGGCAATTTCCTGAATATATGCGTGTAAATAAAAAAACGGGTCGGGCAGGGTATTTACCTGGCTTTCAATATTTAGACAAACTCAATATCGAACCAGAAATGGCTGACCAAATAGTGGTTGCACCTCCTGAACTCCTTTTTTTATATCATACATGGGAGCGTCTGTTGAGCCCTGAATTTATACCGAGATCTATAAAACTATCAGAATTCAAAGAGTTTTTGTTGTATGCCGAAGAATGGCAACCTAAATACTGGCCAAAAGCTCCGGCCGAATATATTAAATTTGCCAATGCATTGCTTTCAAATGAGGGTATAGAATCTGAATCTATACCCGCTATGGCTGCGCCTAAAGAAGTTGTACAGGCTTTTCAAGGTTGGAAGAACTTTTTTAAGGAAGGGGAAGCGATTAATAACACAGTTCCCACATATGGGCAAATGATGACTTTTTTAAATGCAAGTCCCCATTATCAAAGAAATTATTGGCGTAATATTCTCATAGATTCTTACCCTAATTATTTAAAAAATTTGTATACTCACCCCGCCATTAATCCTTCCCTTACGATCCCAAAATCAGAAATCGCTCCTTTTTTAAAAGTAGCTTTTTATAATTATCAACAGAGTCTAAAAAAATAGTAATCCTAATTTAGATTTTATAGCACTTGGCAAAGCTGATCTTTCCTTATTCTACAATACAAAATCCTTCTTCGAACACAGGGCCATTCTTTCCAATAGGAAGAGTTCCTTTAAAGAAATCGCGATAAATACGTAATCCTTGTTTTGCATTTTGGATGCAATAGAAACAATTAGTAATCCATTCAGAACCTTTGATGGTCCCTGTCGCATTATTTAGACGAAAACGGCTTGTAATTTTTTGTCTCCAGTAGTCGGGTTCTCCAAAAAGTAAGATTGGATTGGAGGGAACTGATCCAACTTTTCGGCGCACTTCTTCTAAAGAATATTCGAAATCTGTTCCAATCCCTCCAGCTAGAAAGATGGGAAAATCCAGATTAAATTCTGCTTGCCTTTCCACTAACTTGTCCAGCCGATAAGTCATCTTAGCATCGACATAAGAGTTTTGCCGTTGTTCATTAACAATGGCTTGTGGGCCTGCCCGAAAATCTACGATATTTGCACACGATAGAATATTGAGTTCTCTAGCGACACGGTTACCCACCTCCATGGCACCAGGCCCTCCACCAGTGACAAGAGCTAGAGGGGTATCTTTTTCTAGTAGAGGGTGCTCCATTTCAATACGCATTTCAATGACGCCTCTCAACAGATCTCTCAACTCGTGTTCAAAATCTCCTTCTAGGAGATTAGATCCGTAAATACCAAACACAGTAGAGTTTAGGAAGGTTTCTATTTTGCCAATCGGTACAAATAAACCAGAATCATAACCTGGCTTTTGAACAAATTGCAAAATTTTATTCGTAGATTCATCGACCCAAAAAACAGGAATCGCAAACTTATCTAGATCGTGTAAAAGAGCGCGATCTTCAGCAGAAAAAAATTCTCGGTGCGATTGGGAAGCATACTGAAAGTAGATACCTTTTAAACAGCGTTGAACTTGATCACTTAGGAGCATTCTCTTCATAAAGGGTGAAGGAAAATAACGAGTCAATAAAATGCCCTGGCTCGTAATTCTGGAATCATCTATAGCCTTTAAAAAAGGATAGGAGGGTTGTTGTTCGATAAATCTTTCCACCATTAATGCTTGACGTGCACCATGACCCCATTTCGGAAATTCTTGAAAGCGAGGTTCTCTTGAGATCCAATCTTCAGGTTTTAAATTGAGAAGCTGTTGTCCTTTTACAACAAAGACAGCTGTTCTATGTTCAATGGGTTCTGGAGCTGTTTTAAAAGCGTCAAAAAGAACTTTGGTGTCTTCCAAGCAAGTCTGCAGCTGATCTCGGTCGGAAAAATAAACGTGCTCTCGATAAGGTTCTAATGTGTAAAATTCTAAAGGAATATCCGTGATTTCACGTTTGCTTTTGCCATAAAGTTCATAAATATCGCCTGATGCAGATGTATCAGGTTGTAAAACTGATGCCGTAGTATGGTGAAAGCCTGTAGAAAGCAATTCTTCAGCAACATGACCGAAAACTGTTCTGATATGCAAAGGAAGGGTGCGCACTAGCAATAACTCTTCATTATCTATATTTCTAGGGAGGTGTGGTTTCCATTCTTGATGGAGCTTTAGGACTTCACGCATACTTATATTGGCCTTCAACGCTTTGGCTAAGGTCGGTAGAAATCCAATAATAGTAGGCGCATATTCGATACGTCCATTTTGCAATGAAAGATAGGCCACAGTGCGCCCGTCCACTTTATCTAAAATTAAGTCGTCACTACCATGCAATCCTCCTAAGGAAAGCAAGGGCTTACCCCATCTGTCTGATCTTCCGAACATTCTGAAAAGATAATCAGGATCTCGCACACGTCTGCGTTCATCTGCGGCAAATAGGCGTCCAATAGCGGCTCCGACTTCAATATATTTCAACATTTCCAGACCCACGCTTCCGATTGCGGATAGACGAACTTTGACTTCTGCACATCCGTTTTTGGGATCCAGTTGATATTGCGTGCCAATTCCATTGACACCTAGCTGTGCTAGCGTACTTTTAACATTAAAAAAAACTCTAGAGGGGTCGATATCGTACCCAACAAATAAAGGAGAGATTTGATTAATAAAGACAGTGGCCTCAAGAGATCTATCATCGTTTTTTTTAAGATCGGTGATAATTCCGTCTGGCGTGACTAGGTCTAAATGTTTTGTTCCCAGAAATAATTCACTATCCATATGCCTCCAAGAGAATTGCTGATCATATGAAGCTGTATAAAATTAGTCAATGTGCGGTTTTAAGATTTTTATGATGGTAAGGATTTTGAGGGGTGAAATAAAAATTCAACACAATATTATAAACATCAAGTTCTTTGTCAGGTTGCTCGCTGTCCAAACTTAATTTTGAATTTCTAAACAGCCTTACTGATTTAAATTTTTAAATCATTCAAACACCTTGCATCCGTAAGCTTGTTGATAACACGGGAAAAATAATACGTATTTTGTACGTATATTTTTATAAGTTATTGAAAATAAACTCTCCATTTTGGGGATAAACTGTAGATAAGATGTCTATAAAATTATCTTTTAGTAGATCATAACTTTTAATACTCTGTGGATGTAAAAATAAAACGCAATTTGAGTAAATCTAAATATTTGATTTTAAGTGATATAAGTTTTTTTTATTAAAAACCGTGGTAAATTTTTATCAGAAAAAAATTGATTAGTTTTTCAGTTATTTTTCTTTCTAAATTGTTCATAAGTTAGATTTATTAAAACATCTTATTTCTTAATTAGACCTAAGGATCTTAAAACTTAGAGTTTTAGTTGTTCCAGAACTTAAAACCCAAAAAAAGGGTGCACAGAGGTAGGGGATTGCTTGACGGAGTAAGAAGTATTCGACCAATCCTGTAAGCGACTAATGAAGGATTAGGGCGTAATCACTTTTTAAAGATTGAGGTAAGACTAGAATTCACTACAAAATTCGTTTTAAGTTTTAGAATAATTTTGCTTGTGACATAATTTTTATCTTTCAAGGTTTACATTAGATATTCTTATGAGCACTAATAAAATTCTTCGAAGCTTTGGCACACACAGTGGGACTTTTCACGCTGATGAGGTCACGGCGTGTGCATTATTACTTTTTTATGATCTTATTGATCGTGATAAAATTGTCCGAACCCGAGATCCTATCCTACTCAGCACATGTGAATATGTTTGCGATGTAGGGGGGCATTATGAGCCAGAGAATAAACTTTTTGATCACCACCAAGCGGACTACCAGGGAGGAATGAGTAGTGCAGGGATGATATTACTTTATCTAAAAGATAAAGGAATTCTTAATGCTAAAGAGTACGAATGCTTTAATTCCACTCTTGTGCTTGGAGTTGATGCTCATGATAATGGAAAAGATCCTCAAATCTATGGCCTAAGTACCTATTCTCACATCATTTCTAGTTTTACACCTGTTTTTCATGACGCTCCTGAAAATGTACAAGACGCTGCATTCTTTGATGCTCTGACTTTTGCTTTTAATTACATCACACGCATTATGAATAGATACCGCTATATATATTCATGCCGCGAGATTGTGGCCGATACTATGCAAAATCAAAAGGGGGAATATCTAATCTTTGATAAAAATATCCCTTGGTTAGAACCTTTTTTTGAACTAGGAGGGCAAAATCATCCAGCTAAATTTGTAGTTATGCCATCCGGGATACATTGGAAGCTCAGGGGGATCCCTCCAAATTACGAAGATAAAATGAGAGTCAGGATGCCGTTACCCCAAGAGTGGGCCGGCTTATTAGAAGAGGATTTGAAAAAAATTTCCGGAATATCTGGGGCAATATTTTGCCATAAAGGACGTTTTATATCTGTCTGGGAAACTCGGGAAGATGCTTTGAAGGCTCTTGAATATGTGCTAAAAAAATTCGAAAATAGAGATAAGCAACCATGACTAAAAGCATATTTAGTAGAATTATCGCAGGTGAACTTCCTGCGGATAAAGTATTTGAGAATGAACGTATAGTGGCATTTAAAGATATCAATCCTATCGCACCTGTTCATCTGTTAATCGTTCCTAAAAAAGAAATCCCCGATTTGCAATCCCTCTCATCAGAAGATTTACCTTTAGTAGGTGAAATCATAGAAATCGCACAAACTTTAGCACAAAGGTATCAGATCACGGATGGCTATCGACTAATTACGAATAACGGTCCGTTAGCAGGACAGGTCATCTTCCATCTGCATTTTCATTTAATTGGTGGACGTAAACTAGGAGCACTTGCATGACAGCTAATTTTAATTTAGAGAGAAAAAAGACAGCTTTGCTAATTGTGGATATACAAGACAAATTATTTTCTCAGGTGGAGCGTTCGTGTGAAGTTCTTTTAACTATTCAAAAATTAATTAAAGGATTTAAGATTTTGAATCTTCCTATCCTCGTGTCTGAGCAGTATCCTAAAGGTTTAGGGGCCACTATAGCCACTATAAAAGCCTCATTGGATGAAGATCAAGACTATCTGATTAAGACTTCATTTTCTTGTCTTAAAGAACCTACGATTAAAGAAAAAATGTTAAATTTAAAAATAGATCAATGGGTGATAGCAGGAATGGAAGCGCATGTATGTGTTCTCCAGACAGCTAAAGACTTAATAAATATAGGCAAGGAAGTGGTTGTTCTAAATGATGCCATCACTTCTCGTTCCCTTTATGATTTTTCTACAGCCATTTCTGAGATGAGGGATTGTGGCGTACGCATCAGCAGCACTGAGACTATTCTTTTTGAACTCTTAGGCGATTCACAAGCTGATGAATTTAAAGAGATGAGCCAGTTGATCAAGTAATGCTTAAAGGGATATTACATTTACCTACCAGCTCTATTTTTAAACAGAGTTTATTTGCGATCTCCATTACTTTAATCTGTTTTTCCTCAAGCTATGCTGGAAATCTATCAGAGAGTGCGTACGCAAAGGCCATCTATGCTCATTTAAAAATTAGAGATTTTTCATCGGCGAATTTGGAAGCAGTAGAGGCTTTGCACCTTTATCCCTCTAGTAAAGTTTTATGGCAAATTTATATTAAAACCCTTGCTAAACAAGGGGATGAGAAAGAGATGCTCTCTAAGTGGAAAGAATATACAAGCGTATTTCCAGAAGAAAAAGAGAATCGTGAGTTAACAGAAGAAATAGCATGGGGGGTAGTGGAAAAGGCCTCAAATTCTTCTTCTCCAATTATACGCCTGATATCAACACTTTCTGCGTTTCTATCCCAAGATGCTAGAGGTTTAGAAATCCTATTAAGAAGCCTCAAGGATAATAATTCGGCCATTCGTGGGGCTGCGGTAGAACTCAGTGGGAATATGCGTGATACTGCTATCCAAGAGCAAGTTTATAATCTCTATAAAAACGAATCCGTTTGGGGAGTACGCATGGAGGCTATTCGTGCTCTAGGTAGGATGAAGATGAAAACTGTTCAGAATGATTTAGTCTTGCTCTTGCAAAATGCTAAGACTTCTGCAGAAGAGTCCGCCGTTATTGTAGAAGCGCTTGTGAGTATATTAGATACTATTTCTCGTCCTGAGCTGGAAAGATTGATAAAAAGTGATAGGTCTGGATTGCGCTTACTAGCCTGCGAACTAATGGCCCATTTCGATAGGAAAAATGAAACAGATTTGCTAATACCCTTATTAGATGATCATCATGCCGATGTCCGTAAGGCTGCATTGTGGACTTTAGGTTATTTAAGAGTTGAGACTCTTCAAAACAAGCCCGTCATAGAGGTAGCTAAAAATAAATTGAACGATATCGATCCTGAGGTAGGACTTAAGGCAACATGGCTCTTAACTTTGCATGATCCTTATCAAGGGCAGAATATGTTCAAAAAATGGTTAAAACACCCCAATTTAGAGGTTAGAATTACCGCCGCAGCTCAACTAGTGGCCTGTGGGAAGTATGGTTTTCCTTTAATTGCAGAAGAATTTAACAAAAGCTCAGAACCCTATGTGCGTGCAAACTTAGCTTTAGGATTAATCGGTCAACGTCAAAATGTGGGCGGGGCATGCCAATCACTTTATGAATGTTTGAAAAATCAAAAAGACAAGTGGAGTTGGGATGAAAAAAATCATATGCGAGCTTTAGTTCCTAACAAAGTAAAATATTCAGATTTTAGTCATTCTCCTGAATCTGTGGATCAAGTCACTCGTCTTGAAATTCTGAATATATTAGCCATTTTAAAATTTCCTCTAGCACAAGAAGCAATAAGAAGCTTTTTAAAAGAAAAAAATTGGGGGATTACGGCCATGGCTGCGGCAACTTTACTGACAGAGGGGGATGACGCTTCGCTAGAACTGGTTCAAAATCTTCTAAAAGATGAAGAGATGAGGGTAAGGGTCCAAGCTGCTTTAATTTTAGCTTTATGGGGAGGGGGAGACGTTGCACTTTCTACCTTAGAACAAGCTTTCCCGATAGTGGATCGAGAAATGAAAGAACATATCCTAGAGGGAATTGCTAAAATCTCTTCCCCCAGCTCCATCCCTTTTCTATTAAAGTGCATTCATGAACCTAACCAATCTTTACGCGTGATTGCAGCCGCAGGCCTCTTGATGAGTCTTTATCATTAATCCCTTATTATATCTGTCTTAAAATAAAAAACTTTTTTCCTTTTTGAAAACCCCTTATACTCATTGCATGAAAAAAAACTTTCTAATTTCTATTTTTGTTTTTATTGGTTTCTGCTTTGTATGGGAAATCGGCAGTCGTCAGTTTGTTGAATATCGTTTTATTTTGCCGCCTCTCTCCTCTATAGGGATCACGTTATGGCAGCATTCAGATATTTTTATTGAGCATACGCTCGTCACATTAAGAGAGATGGCTGGAGGTTTTACACTGGCATTATTGGTGGCCTTACCACTAGCGTGGATCATGTATCTCTATAAATCCTCAAGAGCTATTCTTCAGCCTTTTTTTGTCGTCTTGCAATCAGTGCCGATGTTCACATTAGCACCCCTCATGGTCCTTTGGTTTGGTTGGTCTTACATGGCTATAGTCATTCCAACAGCTATCATGATTTTTCTCCCATTGACGATGAATGTTTATCAGGGATTGATGAGCACACCTAAAAGTTTGCTAGACTACTTTCACGTCCATCAAGCCAATCGATGGCAAACATTTCTTAAATTGCAACTTCCTTGGTCACTTCCGCATATCTTTGCTGGGCTGCGGATTTCTGCTGCTTTGGCAGGGATTGGAGCTATAGCAGGGGAGTGGGCTGGAGCACAAAAAGGCCTAGGCGTCTTGATGTTAAAAAGTCGAAGAGTCACAGATTTAGAGGTGACTTTCGGTGCATTATTTTGTCTAATTTTGATTAGTATTAGTCTTTATGGATTGATTGTCTTTGCTGAAAATCGTTATAAAAGACAGCCAATAAAATTGTTTTTTTCCATTGT
Organism: Chlamydiales bacterium 38-26; assembly: GCA_001897225.1. Lineage (GTDB taxonomy): Bacteria > Chlamydiota > Chlamydiia > Chlamydiales > Parachlamydiaceae > Neochlamydia. Next base: position 247,099 of record MKSK01000004.1, on the reverse strand, counting down.
TGCCATTAGTGTTCTGGGATTTTTAGCTTTCGTGATTCCTTTAGAAGGTCCCTCGTCTAAATCCGCAGTACGTTTGTTGTTAGACTGGCACCCTAATAGCAACCACATCCCTCTTTACGTAGGAATTAAGACAAAGATTTTTGAAAAAAATGGGATTGATCTGGAAATACTAGAAATCAGTGACCCTAGCGATACTCTGCCTTTTCTGACTTCAAAAAAAGCTGACTTAGCTCTTTATTACATGCCAGATGTGATCAAAGCGAATAGACGGGGAGCTGATTTAGCAATAGTAGGGACCTTAATAGGTCAACCCCTGAATAGCTTTATTTTTCGCTCTAGAGAAGAAATCCATTCTCCAAGAGATTTGAATGATAAAATTATTGGTTACAGTGTAACGAGTAGCAATACACAGGTTTTAGATTATTTATTAAGTTCCAGTGGTGTGGTCCCCAAGCAAATGGTGAACGTCAATTTTGATCTAGTTCCTCTTCTAGGAAGTCGACAAGTAGATGTAATTTACGGGGCGTTCTGGAATATCGAAGGAGAGCATTTACGCTCCCTTGGCATAGAGACAGAACATTTTTCTGTATCGGAACTTGGACATCCCCCTTATAGTGAATTGATCCTAGTGAGTAAAAGTGGATTTTCTAAGGCAGATTCAATTAAAAAAGCCCTTCAAGAAAGTATTCAATTCTGCAAAGCTTATCCCGATGAAGCTTTTAACTTATATGCAAACTGCCATCCAGATAAAAGTTCAGCCACCCTTGCATGGGAAAAAAAAGCCTGGTTGAAAACCCTACCCGTGCTAGCAGAGCATCAAGACCCAACCCAAGATGTTTGGTATAACTTAAATAATTGGTTAGAAAAATTTCAATAAATTCCTTATTGTTAATATTTTATGATCCATGTTATTATAAGTACATAATTATAGTTTTTTGGTTTTTATATGTTTCATGTAATTCCAAATTTTAAAGATTCTATTAAAAAGTTTGTTTTTCGCTTTTTTCATAAGTACATTCTGCGTCTAAGGTATAAAATTCACGTAAAAGGGATGGAGATTTTTGATCAACCCAAGCCTTTTGATCCTGATGCTGGTTGGCTCATTTTGCCTGCCCACCCTAGTCATATAGATGGGACTATTTTGGCAACTAAGCTAGTGGAACACGGTTTGTACGTGAATATATGGACTTCAGAGGTTGTTAAAAACTTTCCATATTTTCACTGGTGCCGGGAAAGACGAGATCTAGTGAATTTTATATGGGTGCCTGCTGCAGATGACGATCGGTCCATCCAACATTTACATCGGGTTCATAAGTTATTGGGGCGTACAGTTGATGGTTTACAAAAAGGAGAAAATTTTATTATATTCCCTTCTGCTCATCCCAAATATTTTCCTAAGAATCTCATGAAAGGAAAGTCTGCGATTAGTTCAATTTTAAAGATATATCCTCAAGCTAATATTGTTTTTGTGCGGATTAAGGGTTTATGGGGGAGTCGTTTTTCCAGAGCGTCCAAAAGAGAAGACAAATCTAAGCATCCTGTTAGTCTAGGAGATCACTTATCTGAGACAATTAATCATTTTATAAAGTCTTTGTGGAAAAATGGGCTTTTTTTCATGCCAAAAAGGCATGTGGAATTAGAGTTTCTGCTGGCTCCCCATGATTTTCCACGAAAAGGAACGCGCATTGAAATAAATAAATACATAGAAAATATTCTCAATGAAGGATGGGGGATTGAAGGAGAACCTATTTACCGCGTTTCAGAATATTTCTGGAAAAATGAGTATGTGGAGAATGAATGGGAGGAAAAACGTTTTATTTTTAATTTAGATGATGTAGCGGAAAAAGTTAGAGAACATATTCTAGATATTCTATATGAAAAATCCTCTTTAAAACCCCATCAAATGGACTTTGATATGTCTTTAGGAAGAGATTTGGGTCTTGACTCTTTAGATTTACAGTCCTTACTTGCTGTGTTAGAACATCAATACGGTGTTAAGAATATTGCCCCGATTGATTTAACCACAGTAGGCCATGTGATTGCCCTAGCAGGACGAGTTCCTATAAAAGAAACGAAAGTAAAAAAGAGGGCCTACAAAATTATCACTCAGGAAGCATTTTTACCAAAATTTTGGAAAAAAATAAAATTATTTTTTAACTCATGGCAAGGAAAAATAGGGATCCATCGATGACTATTGGCGCATGTCATCAGAGGTAAGACTGTAAGGGATTACAGTCTTACAAGCCAGGTTTATTTTCCTAAATATTTCTGAATCATAGAGGCAAGTTGGCTTTTATTCACAAAGCCTGATGAACGTCCCACTTCTTTTCCATCTTTTATAAATAATAAAGTCGGTAAGGAGCGTACATTAAAACGTTCAGCTAAAGCTCTTTGTTCGTCAGAGTTCATTTTAACGAAAAGGTAGCGATTGCCTAGTTCATGGTGTAACTCTTGAAAGATAGGGGCAATTTTTTTGCATGGTCCACACCAGTCTGCATAAACATCAATAATCACAGGCTGAGAACTATTAAGGACTTGCTGCAGATTACTGGAATTTAGATACACAATTTCACTCATACGATTTTCTTGAGCGGTACTCTGGGCAGCAGCAGATAATTCATAAGTAGTGATCAAACTACTAACAAAAAGCATGAACGGAATGAATAGTTTTTTCATATTTTACTCCTTTTAATGTTCAATTGGATTGATGACCTTACAACAAAACACTTCACAGGGAAGCGAAATCGTTTGATTGCATATTAATTTTTTTACGATTATACCCGTTACTTTTTCTTCTAGCGAGGCTGTCATTTATTCTATGATACTCTTTTACAACTCTTTAATCTTCAATTTTTTTAAAAAAAGACATGAAATATGCGTGTTATGCGATAATTAGCTGATCATGTAGTGCAGACTCAACTCAAAGGTTATGACTTCAGCATTGGACATTTTTTGTTGAGGATCGTCCTTGTTCATTAGACGCATTCAAAACTTGTTTTTTGTTAAAAGAAAGATATTGATCCAGAATTAGGCCTAAACACGGGTTTAATGGACAGGATGATTTTTTAAATCAAATAAAGTATTTCTAATCTCTTCTGTTAAAGCGACATGGGCTGTAGGATCCTTACGTATGGTGGGATCCATACACCAACTTTTATATACAGAACCTGCATGCAGCATCACAATGCGGTCTGAAAGACATAAGGCATCCCGAAAATCATGAGTAATCATTAAAATCGTACATTTTAATTCCTGCTTAATTTTGCGCAGAAGTTGATAAATTTGCTCCCTGAGTACCACATCTAAACCACCAAAAGGTTCATCAAGAAGTAAAAGGGGTCTTTTCTGAAGTAATGCGCGGGAAAGGGAGACTCTTTGTCTCATTCCTCCTGACAACTGGTCAGGATATAAATCTGCACAATTTTCTAAACCCATCTCTTTGAGTAAAAGTCTAGCTTCTTCGCGTATTTTTGATAAATCTTGTACTTGACCTAGCTCAGCTAAAAGAAGTAGATTTCCTAAAACAGTTCGCCAAGGCAAAAGTAAATCCTCTTGGGTCATATATGTAATAGATTTTCCAAGATGACCAGAAAAGTTCAACGTGCCTTTTGTTGGGGTATAAATGCCGGTCAAAATTTTAAAAAGAGTGGTTTTACCCGCACCAGACCATCCAATTAAGGAAACAATTTCATTGGATTCTAAAGTTAGAGATAAGTTATCTATAACTTTATGCTCTCCAAAAGAGAAGCATAAATCTTGAATTTTTAATAGCACGTTGGACATAAGAGATCGTTTTGCAACTTAACAATGATCATTTATAATAATTACCTAGGCGATTTAATGAAACAAAAGCTTGAGGATATTCAAAAAGAACTTCAAAAATTACAGATCGATGGATGGTTATTGTATGATTTTCGTCGTTCTAATGATTTAGCTTGTAAGTTTCTAGAAATTCCTTTTAATCAACTTCTATCCCGTCGCTTTTTTTATTGGATACCCTCTCAAGGACAGCCTGTAAAAATTGTAAGTAGTGTCGAAGATCCTCTAAAACATCTTCCAGGTATTAGTTTAGCATACAAAGGATGGGAAAGTTTAGATTTTTATCTAGATCAGATACTACAAAATGTACAAGTGATTGCAATGGAGTATTCTCCTCGTAATGCTATTCCCTACCTCTCTAAAGTAGATGCTGGAACTCTTGAGCTGGTCAAAGACTTTGGAGTAGATGTGGTAAGTTCTTGTGATTTATTGCAACAGTTCACCAGTGTTTTAACCCCCCAACAAATAAATACGCATATCCAAGCTGGAATCATTTTAGATAAAATTGCTGAGGACACATGGCTATGGATCGCTCGCCATCTTTCAAATAAACAAACGATTAATGAATATGATGTGCAACAATATATTTTAAAAGAGTTTGCTACGTATCGCTGTGTCACTTCAGATCCACCTATCTGTGCGGTCAACACAAATTCCTCTAACCCCCATTACAATCCCCAGTCATTAACAGCAAAAAACATTCAGGAAGGAGATTTTGTTTTAATCGATTTGTGGTGTAAGTTGGATCGAGAAGATGCTATCTACGCAGACATAACACGCGTTGGAGTCGCTTCAAAAAGCATGACACCCCGTCAGCAAGAAATTTTTCGCATCGTCAGGGATGCACAAGAAAATGCGACTCAGCTGGTAAAAAAGCGCATTGCATTAGGGCAACCCATCCAAGGCTGGGAGGTTGATCAGGCCGCACGATCAGTGATTACGGAAGCAGGTTACGGAGATTATTTTGTTCACCGGACAGGTCATAGTATTGATACATCAGATCATGGAAGTGGTGCTAACATTGACAATCTTGAAACACAAGATTTGAGATATCTCCTACCAGGAACATGTTTTTCAATTGAACCGGGCATCTACCTGCCCAATGAATTTGGGGTGCGTCTTGAATATGATCTTCTGTTTGACTTAGACCATACCATTAAAATAACTGGAGGGGTTCAAAATCAAATAAAAGTATTATTTTCTTAACTATTTTGCCTAATCTTTGTTTAGAGATCTTTGTTTCCTCTTGCTGTCAAACGAAGAATTATCTATAGTAACATGTTATTTTTTAATTCATTGGGTGATTTGTGGAAGAAAATAAAGTTCCTTCTAGAGGAACCGTCTTGTCTGCGATGTTTCTGGTTGCAGGTTCCTCAATTGGCGGGGGAATGTTAGCCTTACCTGTGGCGACTGGCATCAATGGATTTCTACCTTCTTTAGTTGTTATGAGTCTTTGCTGGATGATGATGACCCTTACGGGCTTGTTACTATTAGAGGTAAGTTTATGGATGGAAGAAGGCATACACATAGATACAATGACGCACCGCATCCTAGGAAATTTTGGAAGAGTGGTTAGTTGGATCCTTTATTTATTTATCTGCTATGCATCAATAGTCGCTTATACAGCTGCGGGTGGGACACAAATTGCTTTTGCTTTTGAACATCTTTTGAAAATTTCTTTTAGTAAGGAACTAGGATGTGTCCTTTACATTCTTACATTTGGACTTGTTTTATATCTCGGTAGTACTGTGGTAGGGCGGGTGAATGCTGTACTATTTATCGCAATGATTGCCTCCTATGTGGGACTTGTAGGAATGGGCATTCCTGAAGTTCATCCTCAGTATTTACTTTATAATCAGTGGTCTGGATTTTTACTGGCTATCCCTTTGATGCTAGCCTCTTTTAGTTACCAGACGATGGTCCCTAGCTTAACGCCTTATTTAAAAAAAAATAAGCGTGGCTTACGGCTCGCTATTATTGGAGGAACATCCATCACATTTGTGGTTTATGCAATTTGGCAATGGATGATGCTGGGGATTGTTCCGGTGGAAGGACAAAATGGTTTAGCCCAAGCTTTAATTGACGGCGAACCTGCGACTCAATTTCTCAATGAACATGTGCAAAGTTCCTCTGTTGCAGCGATAGCGCATTTTTTTGCGTTTTTTGCTGTAGTGACTTCTTTTTTGGGTATCGCATTGGGATTATTTGATTTCTTAGCCGATGGACTAAAAATAAAAAAAGTGGGTAGGGGGAATGTAGTTTTAGGCCTATTGATTGTTGTTCCGACCCTAATTTTTGCTACGCAGTTTGAAAGAGTCTTTCTTGTCGCTTTAGATTCGTCGGGCGGTTATGGGGATACGATTTTAAATGGCCTTATCCCTGTGCTCATGGTCTGGTTGGGGCGGTATCGAATGGGATATCGTGGTCAATTTCGCGTACTTGGTGGGCGCTGGTTATTAATACTTGTTTTTATATTTTTTGCTGCTTGTTTAGTCCTTGAAATTTTAGTGCATGCAGGTTATGTATCTTCCGTTTATGAAGCATACGATATTGTTGAAAAAAGAACTGACGTTTAATGGAGATTAATATGAGTTTTATGTTAGCTTTGAAAGCTTTCTTCAAAGCGTGGAAAGAGCCTTTGAAGGCCCAAGCATTTCTAAATGAAACTGAAAAAAAAATTGAGGTTCAATCGAAGGACCATTCACATCTACGCTTATTAGCCTTGTTGCAACAATCGGGTCGATTAATCGATTTCTTCAAGGAAGACATCCATGATTTTACAGATGCTCAGGTGGGTGCTGCAGTGAGGCAGATTCATCAAGATTGCGGCAAAAGTTTAGAGGAATTAGTCACCATAAGGCCTCTAATGCCTGAAAAAGAAGGTTCCACTGTATCTGTCCCCAAAGGATACGATCCTGCAGCTATAAAAGTTTCAGGAAAAATTAAAGGTGAACCTCCTTACACCGGAGTTGTTGTTCATCAAGGTTGGAAAGCTCACAAACGATCACTGCCCTCAAAGATAGGTGAGGATGCGTCGGAAATTTTGATGCCGGCAGAAATTGAAGTGAAAAATGGATAATTGCTATACTCCTAATCCGCTAGGGAGGATGGAATACTCCACATTTCTTGTGATCTATAAACTAGGTGTTGAATTTTAATATACTAAGAGCTTGTATCATGTCTGCGTCAAAAAGTAACTACATTATCGGTATTGATCTAGGAACCACTAACTGCACACTTGCATATACCCGCCTGCATGAGAAAGAGCCTTCCATCCATCAGTTCGATATTACACAGGTGGTGAGTGCTAGTACTGCAGCAGACGATAAATCCTTGCCTTCATTTCTTTACTTTCCTTTGCAAGAAGAACTACAGGCAGAGCATAATACATTAGAAGGTTTTCCTAGATCTCACTATGCAACTGGAGTCTATGCTAGACAGAGAGGATCAGAACTCCCCACAAGACTAATTGCTTCCGCTAAATCTTGGCTTTGTCATGCAGGTATTGACCGGCGGAGTCCATTGCTGCCCATTGAATTCGAAGATGAATCGATAAAAATGAGCCCCCTACAAGCATGCTCGGCATTGCTCACCCATTTGCGCTATGCATGGGAAAAAAAGATGCCACAAGCACCGTTTAGCGAGCAGCTAATATTAATTACTGTGCCCGCTTCTTTCGATCCAAGCGCACGTCAACTAGTGGAAGAAGCCGCATTGATCGCGCAATATCCCAATATTATTCTTTTGGAAGAGCCTCAAGCTGCTTTCTATGCATGGCTGCATAAACATCATTCTGATTGGCGTAAAATATTAAATGTGGGTGATAGTGTTCTAGTGGTAGATATCGGTGGGGGGACCACAGATTTTAGCCTTATCTCAGTTGTGAACCATGAAGGGGATTTAGGATTAAAAAGAGTAGCCGTAGGATCGCACCTTCTACTTGGAGGAGATAATATTGATCTATCGTTAGCTTATCTAGCAAAAAGTAAACTAGAAGAGCAGGGACATTCCATAGATGACTGGCAAATACAAGCGTTGACGCATTCTTGCAGGCAAGCCAAGGAACAACTATTTTCGGATAAACCTCCTAAGCAGGTCGATGTGACCATTATGGGACGAGGTAGAAAGCTCATCGGTAATTCACTTAAAACCACACTGACCCTCCATGAGGTTCAAAATCAAATACTAGAAGGCTTTATGCCTTTAGTTGAGCCTGAACAGCGCTCTCAAACGGAAAAACGTCTAGGACTGCAACAACTAGGACTGCCCTACGCGCAAGATCCTCGGATTACCTGTCAGCTAGCCAAGTTTTTATCCATGACGGGCGAGGTGGATGATACCGATATGGCCGCATTTGTGATGCCTTCCGCAGTTTTATTCAATGGGGGGACAATGAAAGCCGCCGCTTTTCGTGAGCGAATTATATCACAGTTAAATCTTTGGGCTAAAAAGTTAAAAAAAGAGGCAGTAAAAGTTTTAGAGGATTGTGATTTAGATTTTGCTGTTAGTCGAGGGGCCGCGTACTATGGACTTTCTCGAGAAGGACAAGCGATCCGCATTAAAAGTGGAGCGAGCCGTAGCTTTTACATTGGAGTAGAGGAATCAACTCTTGCTGTACCAGGCATGCCCCCCTCCTTAAAAGCGGTCTGCGTGGTCCCCTTTGGGATGGAAGAAGGTTCTGAGCTTGAACTTCCCCATCAAGAATTTGCCTTAGTAGTGGGCGAAGCAGCTACATTTAGGTTCTTTAGTCACGCCACTAAAACTCTTTCCGATGGATCCGAACCCGGTATGGGAACCATTGTAAAAAATTGGAAGAATGAATTGACTGAATTACATGCCATCGAAACGAAATTGGATCGTTCAGAAGGAGATGGGAAAGTTATTCGTGTAAGGCTAAAGTCTCGAATGACAGAGCTTGGAGTCTTAGAGCTATGGTGCGTTGCACAGGATGAAAGACATTGGAAGTTAGAGTTTGAGACACGCAATGAGAGTCTAGAGGCAGTGAACAAATAATAACTAAGGAGGCAAGCGTTTAAAAATGCGCCTTATCCTTGCCCAGTCGAATCTGCGCGATTTCTGCCCACAAGAATTTTAAGAGCCTCTTGTTTCATCCTTAAATGAACACTATAAAGACCATTAGCGCGGCTGGGGGTTAGATTGGCATTAATCCCAAGTTCATCTAGAAAGTGTGGAGGAGTAGTCAGAATTGTCTCGGGAGTTTCACCGCTATAGACATAAATAAGGAGGGCTGCTAAACCAGCAGAAATTAAAGCCTCTGATGAAGCTTGGAAATAAACTAGATCATTTTGGAAAAACGACCTTAAATACATGATGCTCTGGCATCCCTTAACGATATTCTCCGGAACTTTGTACTGCTCTTCTAATAAAGGTAGCTTTTTACCAAATTCAATTATTTTCTTGTATTTATCATCTTCGCTGGAGCATGCTTTGAATAGATTAACTATTTCTTTTTGCTTATCATTAAACGTCGTTGACATATATTTTTGTCTAAAAGTGTAATATTTTTATGTTAGTATAGCAAAAAGAAAATTAACGTAATATAAGGATTTGATTGTGGCATATCTTCATTTACTAGGTTTTAACCTGATTTTAGTTATGGGACTCATGTCAGGTTTATGGGGCATCTACTACATTCGACGCAACTCGGGTATCGTCGACTTAGGTTGGACTTTTAGCTTTAGCCTAATCATGGGGGGGTGTATCTTAATGAGTGATGGCTGGGAGCCACGCAAATGGTTATTGGCTGGCATGGTTTGGATATGGTCATTTCGACTTCTTAGACATATTTATAAACGATATATCACTACTGACGAAGATCCCCGTTACCAAGAAATACGTAAAAAATGGGGAACACGATATGTCGATTTAAAAGTGTACTTTATGTTTATCTTCCAAGGGTTAATTGCTCTAGTACTTTCTCTACCGTTTTTTATTGTTAGCATGAACAAAAGCGATAGTTGGAGTATTTTTGAAGGGTGGGGGGTTATTCTTTGGTTTATTGGCGTATGTGGGGAAGCACTTGCAGATAAACAGCTGAGGGATTTTAAAAATAATCCTGAAAATGAGGGGCATGTGTGTCAAAGGGGCTTATGGAATTATTCAAGACATCCAAATTATTTTTTTGAATTTGTCACATGGCTTGGATTTGGTGTCTTTGCTCTTGGCTCTACAGGTGGGTTGCTGGGGTTAATTTCACCTCTGCTGATGCTAATTCTTTTGTTAAAAGTGTCTGGAATACCCTTAGCTGAGGAGCAGTCTCTCAAAAGTAAACCTGTGGCCTATAAAAAATATCAGCAGACTACCAGTGCATTTGTTCCTTGGTTTAAAACCGAAAATAGGGATGAGTGAAAAATTAGTAGAGTGAAAAGTCTGGATAGCTTGCTTATAAGCAAAGGTCTTTAAATGATTAGACACAGGTTCTTTTTCTCTAGATAAATCTATAGATTTGAAGAGTGTATTGTTTAAACACTGTTTTGGTATATCCTGAAATCAGTTTCTGTAAGTTTTTTAAGATTAACACTTGACATTTATGAATTTTGTGATATTTTATTTATACACTAATTAAATCGTTTCCTATTCCTTCAAAAGACTTAACGCAAAAAAGCATGGCAAAAGAAGATACAATAAAACTGGATGGCACTGTAGAAGAGTTGCTGCCAAATATGACATTTAGGGTTTCCCTACAAAATGGATTGAAGGTTATCGCACATCTTTGCGGCAAAATGCGCATGAAAAATATACGTGTGCTCGTGGGGGATGTGGTAACCGTGGAGATGTCTCCATATGATTTAACAAAAGCACGGATCATATTCCGACAACGCTAAGAAAGGGAAGATTGCAAATAGTCTTGATCTTTTTTAAGAGAAAGGCTACACTAGCAAGCTTTTGAGATTGGTGAAGAATTAGCTTGCCCAGATAGCTCAGTGGTAGAGCACTTGCATGGTAAGCAAGCGGTCGAAGGTTCAATTCCTTTTCTGGGCAAAAAAAATAAAAATTAAACAAAAAAACGTCCTTACTGGAGTTCAACGGAGGAGCAAATGGCAAAACAAGCATTTCAGCGAAATAAGCCCCACGTTAACGTCGGCACAATCGGCCACGTCGACCACGGCAAAACAACATTAACAGCTGCTATTACAAAAGTATTAGCTGAGCGCGGCGGCGCTACATTTAGAGCTTACGACTCTATCGATAATACCCCTGAAGAAAAAGCACGTGGGATTACAATTAACTCCACACACGTGGAATATGAGACTGAAGCGCGTCACTATGCACACGTTGACTGCCCAGGCCACGCTGACTACGTAAAAAACATGATTACAGGTGCTGCACAGATGGACGGAGCTATTCTCGTAGTAGCTGCAACAGACGGTGCGATGCCACAGACACGTGAGCACATTTTGTTAGCACGTCAGATGCAAGTTCCTGCAATTGTCGTATTCCTTAACAAAGTGGATATGTTAGCAGAAAGTGACCAAGAACTTCTTGATCTCGTTGAAATGGAATTACACGAATTGTTGGAGTCAAAAGGTTACAAAGATGTACCTATCATTAGAGGTTCTGCATTAAGAGCTCTTGAAGGGGATCCAAAATACGTAGAAGCTATTAATCAATTGATGAAGACTGTGGATGAAAAGATCCCAACCCCAGCTCGTGAGATTGATAAGCCTTTCTTAATGCCGATTGAAGACGTGTTCTCTATTTCTGGTCGTGGTACAGTAGCCACTGGTCGTGTAGAGCGTGGTATTGTGAAGTTGAACGATAAGCTCCAGCTCGTGGGCTTGGGAGAGACTCGTGATACAGTTGCTACAGGTGTTGAGATGTTTAATAAGTCTATGGATGAAGCTCGTGCGGGTGAAAACGTCGGTCTTCTCCTCCGCGGCTTGGATAAAAAAGACATTGAGCGTGGGATGGTGCTCGCAGCTCCTGGTACATGCACACCACACACTGAGTTTAAAGCTCCTGTATACGTGTTAACAAAAGAAGAAGGTGGACGTAAGAAGCCCTTTTTCACAGGTTACCGTCCACAGTTCTATTTCCGTACAACAGACGTTACTGGAACAATCGAGTTACCAGCTGGCGTTGAGATGGTGATGCCTGGCGATAACGTAGAAATTATCGTTAAGTTAATTGCACCTGTTGCGATGGAAAAAGGTATGCGCTTTGCGATTCGTGAAGGTGGTCATACTATTGGTGCGGGTACAGTATCTGATATCATTAAGTAATTAGTGTAGGGAAGTGTAAAGATATTTACACTTCCCCTTTAATTTTTGGCAAACCGATTATTTTGGGTGTGTAGCTCAGCTGGTAGAGCAGCGGTCTCCAAAGCCGCCGGTCGGGGGTTCGAATCCCTCCGCACTCGTATTGAAAAAGTCCAAATAAGATACTCACGAGGTGAAACGTGGTAGTGGAAGTTAAAGCAATGGAACCAAAAAAAAACCAACAAGCAGCCCTCCATGCCCCTAAAGATAAAGAAGCAGTAACGCTTCCGAATAAAATGAAATTTGCTGATTTTATCGGTGAAATTAAAGCTGAGCTAAAGCGTATAAGTTGGACAAGCCCAGAAGAACTCAAGACCTATACCAAAATTGTCGTAGGAGCAACGTTCTTTTGTGGAATGGGCATATATTTTATGGACTTGCTGATCCAGGCAGGCCTTTGGATCTTAGAATCAGCCCTGCGTCTAGTAGTTTAAGATTATAACGGCGGTGATCAATGCACAAGTGGTATGTCGTACAAGTCATGTCAACACATGAAAAAAAAGTAAAAAAAGCGCTCGAAGAACATCGCGACCTGAAAGGGATGGGTGACGTCATCGAAAAAGTGCTACTGCCTATTGAAAATGTATCAGAAGTCAAGAAAGGTCAACAGAAAGTCGTTGAAAAACGCCTTTGGCCAGGATACCTCTTAGTAAAAATGACCTTAAGCGACGAATCTTGGCATTATGTCAAATCCACAGCTGGTGTCATTGATTTTTTAGGTGGTGATAAGCCTACTGCTTTGTCGGACGCGGAAGTCGAAGAAATACTAAGAGATTTAGAAGATAAAAAGCAAAAAGTCACACAAAGACATAAATTTGAAGTGGGTGATCGCGTTAAAATTACCGACGGGGTTTTTGTCAACTTTATTGGAACAGTTTCCGAAGTATTCCACGATAAAGGTCGTTTAAGTGTTCTGGTCTCCATTTTTGGAAGAGATACTCGAGTTGATGACCTAGAGTTCATGCAAGTCGAGGAGATCACAGAAGAAGCTGAGACTACATAAATAGTAGGAAATAATAGATTAAGCTAGCACAATGTGCGGCATAAAGTTTTGATGGTAAGAGAATATCGCGGAAGAGATGCAATACTGACGCCACCCGGGCCTCGGGGCTCTTACAAAGTAATTATTGAGATTTTGATAAAGGGAAACTATGTCAAAAAAGATCGTTAAGATTATTAAGTTGCAAATTCCTGCAGGAAAAGCAAATCCAGCACCTCCTATTGGTCCTGCCCTAGGTTCTGCTGGTGTTAACATTATGGCTTTCTGCAAAGAATATAATGCTAAAACTCAGGCGATGGCAGGAGATATCCTTCCAGTCGTCATTACTGTGTATGCTGATAAAAGCTTCACATTTATAACAAAGAAGCCTCCTGTAGCAGAACTGTTAAAGAAAGAAACAGGGGTTGCTAAGGGATCAGCTGTACCTAATCGTGATAAAGTAGGGAAAGTGACAAGAAAGCAAGCACTCAAAATTGCACAAGAAAAAATGCAAGACATGAATGCTCGCGATTTAGAAGCTGCCGCAAATATCGTCTTGGGAACAGCTCGTTCAATGGGCTTAGAATTGGTCTCTGAATAAACCAAACAACAATAAGAGAATATGGGTCGCCAAAGTAAAAGAATTCGGGAGGCAGCAAAACTAGTAGATGTTACAAAGACATATACAGTTAAAGAAGCTGTCGAAATTTTAAAGAAATGCCCGCCTGTCAAGTTTGATCAGACGCTGGACGTTGCTTTAAAAATAGGCGTGGACCCTCGTAGAACGGACCAACATGTCCGCGGAACTGTATCACTACCGAATGGTACAGGAAAGTCGATAGTAATACTCGTCTTTGCCAGAGGAGAAAAGGTGAAAGAAGCCTTAGCCGCTGGAGCCGACTACGCAGGTGACGATGAACTTTTAGAAAAAGTTAGCGGGGGATGGACCGGTTTCGATGCCGTTATAGCCACCCCAGATATGATGCGCGAAGTAGGAAAGTTAGGTAAAGTTCTCGGTCCTCGAGGATTGATGCCGACTCCAAAAGCCGGAACAGTGACCACGGACATTGCTAAGGCAATCCAAGAACTCAAGGGCGGTAAAATTGAGTTCAAATTGGATCGTCATGGTATGATCAATAATGGAGTGGGTAAGCTGTCATTTGCGCATGATAAACTAGAAGAAAACATTCTGGCCTTTTTGCATGCAGTGCAAAAGTCTAGACCAGCTGCAGCTAAGGGACAATTTATGAAGTCTGCGTACCTTTCATCGACGATGGGGCCTGGCTTAAAAATCGACCTGCGCGCAATTGAGCAAGCTTAAAGGAGTCATACATGAGAGAAGAAAAGCAGCTCCTTTTAGATGAAGTACAAAACCACCTCAAGAAAAATGACGCTTTCCTCATCATGCGCTATAAAGGCTTAACAGCTAATAAAGCGAATGAGTTTCGTGGAGATTTAGCTAAAAAGGGTGGTTTTGTTGAAATTGTGCGTAAGCGCATATTATTGAAAGCAGCAAAAGCTGCTGGTGTTGAACTAGACCTAGAGGCATTGGAAGGTCATATCGGTATCATCATGGCAGGAGAAGATCCTCTGGATACAGCTAAGTTTGTATTCAAATTTGGCCAAGATAACGATAAGGCTGTTGAAGTGCTAGGCGGTCGGTTTGAAGGCCAGCTGTATAATGCAGCTGAAATGGAGACGTTATCTAAACTGCCCGGTAGAGATGAAATGCGTGCGCAGTTGCTTAGCGTTCTTGAAGCACCTATGTCACAGACATTGGGAGTTATGGATGCGGTGTTGTCGAGCGTTGTCTACTGTTTAGACAACAAATGCAAACAAGCCAGCGAAGATAATAATTAACCCATTATAAGAAAGTTTTATTTAGAAATTAAAGAGGTATTACTGTGAGTAAAAAGACAGAAGATCTAGTCAATGCACTCAGCGAATTGAGCGTATTAGAAATGGCTGAGTTGAAAACAATGCTCGAAGATAAGTGGGGAGTTAAAGCTGCAGCAGCTGCTGTAGCGGTAGCCGCTCCTTCTGCTGCACCTGCAGCAGCAGCTGTAGAAGCCACTGATTTTCAAGTGACTTTAGCTGAAGCTCCAGCTGATAAAAAAATCGGTATCATTAAAGTTGTCCGTGAGATTACAGGTCTTGGCTTAAAAGAAGCTAAAGAACTCGTAGACGGCGCACCGAAAGTTGTAAAAGAAACAGCTCCAAAAGCTGAAGCTGAAGAGATCAAGAAAAAGCTTGAAACAGCTGGTGCTAAAGTTACACTAAAAGGACTCTAATCAGACCCTTTTGTTGATATACATGACCCAGGTTAGGAGACAAGTTTTCCTAATCTGGGATCATGCATTTTTGTTTTTTAGTTTGGCTTTTTGATATCGGATTAATTCATACCTAGGTAAAATTTTTGACCTCTAAATCGCAATACTGCAATTTGTCAAAAGGATCATTAATACTCCTATTCGACATGTTGAAATTTTTTGCGAAACGGATAAGATTTAATCCGGAACCTATTATCCAAACAATTAAGTTAAGTTATACAGGGAGACCTTCATAATGTTGAAAAGGCCGCCACAACGCAAGAGTTTCATCAATAAGAAAGAAATTATTGATCTTCCAAACCTGATAGAAATCCAGATCAAATCTTATAATCAATTTCTTCAAGCTAATAAGTTCGCAGATGAACGGGAAAGTATTGGCTTACAAGAAGTCTTTAATGAGATGTTTCCTATCAAATCATATGACGAAAAAACCATTTTAGAATTTATTTCTTACAGTCTAGGTGTACCTAAGTATACCCCTGAAGAATGCATTCGTCGTGGGATTACATACAATGTCACATTAAAGGTGAAATTCCGTCTGACTGACGAGACAGGGATCAAGGAAGAAGAAGTCTATATGGGTACAATCCCTGTAATGACTGATAAAGGAACATTTATCATAAACGGCGCGGAACGTGTTGTTGTTTCCCAGTTACACCGTTCGCCTGGAATTTGCTTTGAGCAAGAAAGACATGCCCGAGGAAGCGTTATTTACTCTTTCCGTATCATTCCTTATCGTGGTAGTTGGTTAGAAGGCGCGTTTGATAGTAATGATCTGATCCATATTTACATCGATCGTAAGAAGCGTCGTCGTAAAATCTTAGCGACTACATTTATACGTGCATTAGGTTATTCCACAAACGCTGATATCATTGAAGAATTCTTTAGTACGCGAAAAGTAAAAATCAAAAACGAAAAAGAATTTATTAAGTATGTGGGTAAAATCCTTGCACAGGACGTTGTTGACGAAGAGAATGGTTTGGTATTTGGTAAAGCTGCTGAAAAGTTAACCACAGCTATGCTGAAGCGTATGGTAGATGCGGGTATTGATGTTATTCGTATAGCAGAAGATGCAGACGACACAAGCCCTATTATCAAAATGTTAGCGAAAGATCCAACAGATTCCTATGAATCTGCCTTAAAAGACTTTTACAGAAAAATTAGACCAGGTGAACCTGCGACACTATCGAACGCACGTTCAGCGATTATGCGCCTTTTCTTCGATCCGAAACGCTATAACTTAGGACGTGTGGGTCGCTATAAGCTAAATTCTAAAATGGGCTTCGAGTTGAATGATGAACAACTGCAGACTGTCACTTTAACAAAAGAAGATGTAATTGGAGCGTTAAAGTATCTAATTCGTCTGAAGCAAGGTCGCGATGATGTAAACGTGGATGATATTGATCACTTAGGAAATCGCCGTGTACGTTCTGTGGGTGAGTTAATTCAGAACCAATGCCGTATTGGTCTTGCACGTATGGAGAAAATCATCCGTGAAAGAATGAACCTATTCGATTTTTCTTCTGATACCCTCACCCCTGGAAAGATTGTATCAGCTAAAGGTTTATCCGGAGTACTAAAGGACTTCTTTGGACGTTCACAACTTTCTCAATTTATGGATCAAACGAATCCGATTGCAGAATTGACGCATAAACGTCGTTTATCATCTTTAGGGCCTGGAGGCTTAAACCGTGACCGCGCTGGCTTTGAAGTCCGTGACGTGCACGCAAGCCACTACGGAAGAATTTGTCCGATTGAAACACCGGAAGGACCCAACATTGGTTTGATTACTTCCTTATCCTCCTTTGCCAAAATTAATGAGTTTGGATTTATCGAGACTCCTTATCTGATCGTTAGAGATGGCGTGGTTACGGATGAAATTGAATACATGACAGCTGATCAAGAAGAGCGCTGTGTGATTGCTCAGGCTTCAGCCAATCTAGATGAATATAATATGTTTGCTGATCCAATTGTTTGGGCACGCTACCGCAGCGAGCCGATGGAGATTGAGTCAAGCAAAGTGACGCACATGGATGTTTCACCCAAGCAGTTAGTTTCTATTGTTACAGGCTTAATTCCGTTTCTTGAGCATGATGATGCTAACCGTGCTTTGATGGGTTCTAACATGCAGCGTCAAGGTGTACCGCTTTTAAAACCTGAAGCTCCTATAGTAGGGACTGGTTTGGAAGCTCGTGCTGCTCGTGACTCAGGTGCTGTTGTTGTTGCACAAGAGGATGGGGTGGTTGAATATGTAGACGGAAGCAAAATAGTTATTTCTCCAAAAGATAACCGTATGGAGAAAAAGGTCTACTTACTGAAGAAATTTTTACGTTCAAACTCTGGTACATGCATTAATCAACAGCCCCTAGTAGAGATGGGTGATCAAATTAAAGCAGGGGATGTCATTGCTGATGGACCTGCAACAGATAAAGGTGAAGCTGCGCTCGGACGTAACGTTCTAGTGGCTTTCATGCCTTGGTTTGGATACAACTTTGAGGATGCGATCATTATCTCTGAAAAACTCTTAAGAGAAGATGCTTTCACATCCATCTATATCGAAGAGTTTGAGCTTACGGCTCGTGATACAAAATTAGGGAAAGAAGAGATCACACGTGATATTCCCAATGTATCTGAAGAGGCACTAGTTAACTTAGGTGATGATGGAATTATCCGCATTGGGGCTGAGGTTAAACCTGGCGATATTCTCGTTGGAAAGATCACACCAAAATCTGAAACTGAGTTGGCTCCTGAGGAAAGATTATTAAGAGCCATATTTGGTGAAAAAGCCGCTGACGTTAAGGATGCATCCCTTACAGTTCCTCCGGGGACGGAGGGTGTCGTGATGGATGTTAAAGTCTTTAGTCGCCGCGACAGATTATCTAAGACGGATGATGAGCTTGTGGAAGAAGCCACACGGTTGAAAGACATCCAAAAAGAATACAAGACAAAACTGCATGAAATTCGTACAGAAAGACGTGAGCGTCTAGGGGCTCTACTTTTGAACGAACTTTCTCCAGGGACGATTGTTCACAGAAAAACTGCCGAAGTCATCATTGAAGAAGGTGCCTTAATTTCTCAAGATCTTATTGAAATTATTGAGAAAGAGAATATTGAAGACTTGTTGATGCCTGAAAACGAGTTATTCCAAGCACTAAAACAAATTTTGCATGATTATGATATCTCGATGCAGACTTTGGATACTCAATACAAGACTGAAGTCGAGCACATGAAGAAAGGGGACACTGACCTTGACCCAGGCATTATTCGCCAAGTAAAAGTTTATGTAGCTTCAAAACGTAAGCTACAGGTCGGCGATAAAATGGCTGGTCGGCATGGTAACAAAGGGGTTGTTTCTAGAATTGTGCGTGAAGCAGATATGCCTTATATGGAGGATGGACGTCCGATTGAAGTCATCTTGAACCCGTTGGGTGTGCCTTCTCGTATGAACATGGGTCAGTTATTTGAAACACATCTAGGCTTTGCAGCACGAGCTGCTGGCACTTATGTACAAAGTCCTGTTTTTGAAGGCTTCCCTGAAGAGAAAATTTGGGAGATGATGAGAGAACAAGGCATGCCAGGTGATGGGAAGTTCTATCTTTACGACGGATGTACAGGAGAACGTTTTGATAATACAGTCGTTGTAGGGTATATTTACATCTTGAAACTCTCACACTTAGTAGCAGATAAGATCCACGCACGCGCTGTAGGACCTTACTCTCTCGTTACGCAGCAACCCTTAGGTGGTAAAGCTCAGATGGGTGGTCAACGTTTCGGGGAGATGGAGGTTTGGGCTGCAGAAGCATATGGCGCAGCGCACTTGTTGCAGGAGTTACTCACAGTAAAGTCGGATGACGTATCTGGCCGTACTAGAATATATGAATCGATTGTCAAAGGCGATAATTTACTCAACGCTGGAACGCCAGAGTCGTTCAACGTTTTGATAAAGGAAATGCAGGGCCTTGGACTTGATGTCCGCACAGAATCTGTGATAACAGAATAGATTTATAAAGAGGTATACAAGCATGACAGACAATCAAAGAGATGAGCAGCAATTTGATAAGCTGACGATAAAAATCGCATCCGATGATATCATCAGAAATCAATGGTCACGCGGAGAAATTAAGAAGCCTGAGACGATTAATTATCGTACTTTCAAACCTGAAAAAGGTGGCTTATTTTGCGAAAAAATCTTCGGTCCAACGCGTGATTGGGAATGCGCTTGCGGTAAATATAAGAAGATTAAGCACAAAGGTATTGTTTGCGACCGCTGTGGGGTGGAAGTTACCCTTTCAAAAGTACGTCGCGAGAGAATGGCCCATATAGAATTGGCTGTACCTGTTGTGCATATTTGGTTTTTCAAAACGATGCCATCCCGTATTGGTAATGTATTGGGGATGTCTTCTACTGATTTGGAAAGAGTCATTTATTATGAAGAGTATGTTGTAACAGATCCAGGTAATACAGATCTTGAAAAGAAGCAACTCTTGAATGATATAGAGTACAGAGAAGCGCAAGAAAAATATGGACGTGACTCATTCAAAGCTAAAATGGGTGCAGAAGCTGTGGCTGATCTTTTAGCTACAGAAGATTTGCAGTCCGTATTAATTGATTTGAAAGAAAAATTACGTAAGACGAAATCCATGCAGGCGCGTATGAAGCTTGCTAAACGTCTAAAAATCGTAGAAAGTTTTGTCTCTTCTACTAATAGACCTGAGTGGATGGTGATGTCTTGCGTACCAGTGATTCCGCCTGACTTGAGACCTCTTGTGCCTTTAGATGGTGGAAGATTTGCAACATCTGACTTAAATGATCTTTATAGACGTGTCATCAACCGCAATAATCGTCTAAAAGCTATTCTTAAATTAAAGACTCCTGAAGTGATTATACGTAATGAAAAACGTATGCTGCAGGAAGCTGTAGACGCTTTATTTGACAACGGCAGACATGGGCATCCTGTGATGGGCGCAGGCAATAGACCCTTGAAATCTTTATCCGAAATGTTAAAGGGTAAACAAGGACGCTTCCGCCAAAACTTATTAGGTAAACGGGTAGACTATTCTGGTCGTTCGGTTATCATTGTGGGGCCTGAATTAAAATTCAATCAGTGTGGTTTGCCAAAGTTAATGGCGCTTGAGCTTTTTGAGCCCTTTATTGTGAAGAGACTAAAAGATTTGGGCTATGTGTACACGATTCGTTCTGCCAAGAAGATGATTCAAAGACACGCACCCGAAGTGTGGGACGTTCTAGAGGACATCATTAAAGGACATCCTGTATTACTGAACCGTGCGCCTACATTGCACCGATTGGGGATCCAAGCTTTTGAGCCAGTCCTGATCGAAGGTAAAGCGATTCGTATCCATCCGTTAGTTTGCGCAGCGTTTAACGCGGACTTTGACGGGGACCAGATGGCGGTTTACGTACCTTTATCTGTTGAAGCACAGTTAGAAGCTAAATTATTGATGATGGCACCAGATAACATATTCTTACCATCCTCTGGTAAACCAGTTGCAGTACCTTCACAAGATATGACACTCGGTCTGTACTATCTGATGCATGACCCCTTGTATTATCCTGAAGATCATGGCTTAAAAACCCGTGTATTCCGTGATGCGCAAGAAGTGTTGATGGCCTTACACGCGAGTGGAAGTTATAACTGGTATGAAGACGAAAATGGCAATAAAAAATCTGATAAGGGAGACTATACATCCAAAGAGCATTATAGCCGAGGATTGCGTATCCACGAATTGATTAAACTTCGTACAGATGCCGGTATTATTGAAACGACGCCAGGGCGCGTGTTATTTAACACAATTGTACCCAAAGAATTGGGATTCCAGAACTATAGCTTACCCAAGAAAAAAATGAGTGAGCTGGTGATGCAGTGCTATAAAAAGGCTGGTTTAGAGGCGACTGTAAGATTCCTAGATAATGTGAAGTCGTTAGGTTTCTCTGAAGCTACAAAAGCAGCTCTTTCGATGGGTGTTTGCGATGTTAGAATTCCTGAGATTAAGGAAAAGATTATTGCAGATGCACATGAGCGCGTCGCACAAGTTAAAAAGCAGTACGAAGAAGGGATTATTACCGATGGTGAACGTCAATCTAAGACGATCAGCATTTGGACAGAAGTATCTGAGCAAGTTTCAGAAGAACTCTTTAAACTTGTCGGGGAAGTTAAAAATTCTAAGCGTAACCCCTTGTATATGATGTTAGATTCTGGTGCGCGTGGTAACAAATCGCAGATCAGACAGCTTGGTGCATTACGGGGATTGATGGCGAAACCATCAGGGGCAATTATTGAATCGCCTATTACGTCTAACTTCCGTGAAGGGTTGACAGTTCTTGAGTATTCTATTTCCTCTCACGGTGCGCGTAAAGGTCTAGCGGATACAGCGTTAAAAACTGCTGACTCTGGTTATCTAACACGTCGTTTAGTGGATGTAGCGCAGGATGTGATTATTACTGAAGCTGACTGTGGAACTTTGAATGGTATTGAAGTTTCTGCAATTAAGCAAGGTCAAGAAGAATTGCTTCCTTTAAAAGACCGTATTTTTGGACGTACTGTTTGTGATGATATCTATCTACCAGGAGATAGCACAAAACTATTGGCTAAATCCGGGGATATATTAACGATTCAACAAGCTGAAGCGATTGATGACTCAGGCATAGAGCATGTAAGAATCCGTTCTGTGTTAACTTGTGAAACACGACGTGGTGTTTGTGCGAAATGTTATGGTCTCAATTTAGCGAATGGACGTTCGGTAGGTCAAGGTGAAGCTGTCGGTATCATCGCTGCACAGTCGATCGGTGAACCTGGAACACAGTTAACGATGCGTACATTCCACTTGGGTGGTATTGCTTCTGCTAGCGTAAGTCCAGAGTTAATCACTGAGCAAGAGGGAATTGTTATCTACACAGATCTCCGTGTCGTGCAGAATGACGAGGGCTTCTGGATTGCGCTTAATAAGAATGGTTCTCTAAATATCGTTCGAGACGAAGGCCGTACCCTAGAAGAGTACAAAAAGCTTCTAAGTACGAAGTCGATTGAACCTTTACAGACATTCACTGTAGAACTCGGGACGAAGATACTCGTCGCTGATGGTTCAAAAGTAAAATTGGGCAAGAAAATCGCCGAATGGGAACAGCACAATATTCCTATTATTTGCGATCGCCCAGGATATGTAAAGTATGAAGATCTCGTCGAAGGGATATCGACAGAACGCGATGTGAATAAGCAAACCGGTCAGGCTGAGCTTGTTGTAAAACAACACCGTGGTGAGCTTCATCCACAGATCGTCATTTATGCTGATAAAGAATACACGGAGCTTGTAGGGACTTATCCGATTCCATCAGGTGCTATTATTTCGGTGGCGGAAGGGCAGTATTCCAGTGGGGGTAAACTTTTAGCTAGATTGCCTCGCGGAGCTGTAAAAACAAAAGATATCACGGGGGGTCTACCTCGTGTAGCCGAGTTATTTGAAGCTCGTAAACCCAAAGATTCCGCAGAGATTGCGAAAATTGATGGTGTTGTGGACTTCCGTGGCGTGCAGAAGAACAAACGTATTGTGGTAGTAAGAGATGAAGTCTCTGGTATGGAAGAAGAACATCTTATTCCTCATACTAAACACTTAATCGTTCAGCGTGGCGACCATGTGATTAAAGGACAACAGTTGACCGATGGTATTGTGATTCCTCATGAAATTCTTGAAGTTTGCGGTGTACGCGAATTGCAAAAATATCTGGTGAATCAGGTGCAAGAAGTTTACCGTCTGCAGGGTGTGGATATTAACGATAAACATATCGAAATTATTGTACGCCAAATGCTTAAGAAGGTAAGAGTCATTGATCCAGGTGACACGAGCATGCTGTTCGGGGAAGAAGTAGATAAGCGTGAATTTGAGCAAGAAAATACGAAAGTCATGAAAGAAGGTGGAAAAGCAGCTCAGGGAACGCCTGTTCTCTTGGGTATCACCAAAGCTTCTTTAAGTACTGAATCGTTTATTTCCGCTGCATCTTTCCAAGACACGACACGTGTATTGACTGAGGCCGCTTGTGCAGGTAAAACAGACTTCTTAATGGGCTTTAAAGAAAACGTGATCATGGGACACATCATTCCTGGTGGTACAGGTTTTGCTTATCATAAGCGCGTGAAGAAATTTGTGGATAAAGAGCATGAAGAAGAATTATTGTTCAACTTCGATGATGATGCCGTAGCCGCAAGCGCTTAATTCAGAGATTTCAGAAGTACAATGTCTGTTGTACTTCTGAAATCTTTTTTTTTATTTTCTTACTGATTGGTGTCGAGTTGATTGTTCACTCTAGAAACACCAGGAATTCTCTGAATTTTTAATTCTATAGTAGACTTTTCCTGAGAATCTTTTGCAGTTCCACGGATAGTCACAATCCCATTACGTGTGACAATAATAATATTTCTCGCATTGCTAGAAAGAGAGCTATCGTCTCCAATCGCTTTACGAATTCTTTGTGCTAATGTACGATCAGCTTCTGTTTCTGTCGATTGGTCGACCGAGACTGAATTGCTGTTTGCATCTATAGTGGAATTATTTTGGTCCACAGTTCTAGAGGGAGGAACAGTTTTATCTGATTGTTCACAAGCACATAGAACAAGGGCTAAGGAAGGAAGTAACAGCCAATTTGTTTTCATAAATACTCCATATTTGAAATTAATGATCTTGATTAACTCATCTAAACTCAATTTAAGGCTAACTTTACCTATTGAGGTCACTGTATCGTCTTGTGATATGAAAATGTAGGTAAGCGTTAGACTTGCTTCGATATTTTATTCACTGTTAAATGCATTCATTCGGTTCTCAATTTTTCATCTCTCAAAACACGAGTTTTCAAAAACTTTCAAATCCCTTTACTTGAAAATTGAGGACAAACTTAGCCAGTAAAGCAAATTTCGAAAAAAATCTACTATATTTTGACCATACAATTCAGCTTTATAAATTGCAAGGCTGTAATATCAAAGTAAAATTCCCCTGTATAGCGAGTAGGTCAATCCTAGATGTCACACAAAAATAGCTTAATGTTTTAATGTTAATTTTCTATATAAATATAAATATTATATATAAAGTATTTCGGTTTTTGTTGAATTTAAAAATTGATTTATTATTTATTATTTAATAATATATTCTTTTAAATTCATTATGGTAAGTATGAGTCCAATAAGTCTAGCCTCCCTTGTGAGTCTCGAACATTTTCCATCTGAGTGTTTAGATGGCATGATCAGTTATTTGACAATGAATGAAATCACACCTATGCGTTGTAATGTTTTTTTTAGAAGTTTGGTTGACCAAAATATCTATGATCGCATAACGGCCCGTTTTCAAATGACGAAAATTTACATGGACCTATTCCAAAATAATAAATTTATAAATAACCCATATACAAACGAGTTTATTCAAAGGTACTATCCTGTTCAGACAGTTTTGGAGCAAGAGGATCGAGCGACCCTCAAAAAGCTCTATCAAGTGTACAAAAAACTCCCTTCAAGCCCCTCCCAAGTTGAGGAAGAGATTGTTACTTTATTGGCTAAATTTTCTTTAAATGAACTTTTAGCATCTATCCCTGAATATGAAATCTATCATGTAGATCTGCGAGTAGTGAAAAAAGTAGTGTTGCAAAAAATACTGAATGACTCCACACGTGTATTTTCAGAAGCAACCGATGCGCTTGTGCAGAAAGCCTCAGCACCTTGGCAAACTCTCTATTCACATTTAAAGCAAGTAGATGCTTTGAATTCAAAATTTGAAGAAACCATAGAATCTGCAGAAGACAATGAATATTGTGTACAAAATAAAAAAGTGGAAGACTTGATTCAACAGATCACCTGTGTTTCTAAAAGCGAGGAAGGCGACTGTTTAATACAGCTCTTTTTTGAGCAAATCTTTTTCTTATCAGCAGAAGCTTCCAGGATAAATGTGGAGCCATTAATCAATCATCTTCTGAATCAAAATCTTCGCAAGAAGATAATGAGACCTGTGAGCAGGCTTAATCAGATGTGACATTCTGTTGTATTTAGAATATACAATGCAAATGACTAAAGTGAACATTTTATTTTTTTGGTTATTTGATTCTACTTTCCATTCAAATTTAATTCAGAAAGGCAGGCTAAATAAACTTGTTTTTCTTCTTTGTAAAATCTTGTCAATCCACTAATATCCTCTCATTGATTTTAATTTCTGGTTGAGGTTTTTTATGTCTGATCGTTTAGTGCTTAGCAAAAGTATACATCAATTCACAGAGGCTGAAAGATTTTCACTGACATCGATGTTAACAGGCAAGATGAAAGAGTGGAATCTATCTACACAGCATCGCCTTTTAGGGCCATTGGCAGCACGTATTGTAGGAGTTGTTAGTATTGTCTTTGCGATGGCAGGCGATGTGATTATCCATACAGGCATGTTTCTAGGTAAAAGCTTTGTTGTACTTCCTGCAAAGCCTTTTACTCTTTGCCTAAAAGTTCCTAAAGATTTAGATCTCTCGTCTCCTTTGATTCACTTGGCGAACGCTGCAAGTCGTCTCAGCAAGATCGTGGTCTTACCTTTTATCTGCTTATTGGATCCGAATAGAGCCCATGGGGCGGCCGAGTTTGAAGGTGTTTCTCTAAAAGAAATTCAAAGTCTACAAGTTATCATGAAAGATCTGAACGATAAAATTGAAAAGCAAAAAAGGGAGTTGCAAATTCCCCATGCTTCTATGAAAAAGTCAAAAGACTTCACAGTGATAGATTCTTTGACACATCAAGAGGGTGGAAAGACCCATCATGAAGCCTATCCTAATACCCCTACTTTCAGACGTCCCAACGATAGTCAGGATCGAGGTTTAAAAAAAGGAGGAGAATTGAAAGAAGTCAGTAAAAAATTAGATTTTAATACTCCTAAAAAAGGTGCAGAAGGGGTTAATGAAAAAAATTTGCACATGACGTCCCATAAAAGACGTAATTCTTTCAGTGGAACACCGTCAAAAAGTCAATGCGGGTTACCTTCAGAATTTTTGAAATCTATAAAAGTGGGAATCACACTAAATCGCGTAATGACAAAAGTTTACCACCCTCCCTCTTCAGCTCAAAAAAAGGTTAAGGAGCTGTCTAGTATTATAGACAGCATGAGTTTAGAATTTCCTACGCCTACTAAATCCCCTGAACGTGCCGATGAATTTCATTTTACCCCTTACCAGGTGAGAAAAATCGAGCCCTTAGATGAAGAAGGAATTAAAAAAGATTTAGAAAGTAAGTTAGAGTATTTAGGGAGCATCAAGGTTCCACGGATCTTCACTGAATTTGAACTTTTCGCGAAAGAAATGCTGAAGTATTTTGATAGCGCAAATTCATCTATGTCTTATCTTCCCAATTATGAGACTCTTTGGAAGGAAAATTACGCTGGACAGTTTTATTCCTTACGCGTTCTTGCTGGGTCTGAAGTAAGAGTTTTTGAGGATAAAAAAAAATGGGTCCCCGAAACAGAGGTCCATGCCTATATAGACACAAAAAAAGAATTCTATCAAAGATTCATCGATCGAGTGGCTAGCTTAAAGAGTCAATGTATCACGCAACAATCTACTAAATCTGATACCCCCGCAAGCACCTACTCTTACAAATTTTTTAGTGTAGAATCAGAAGCTAGAAAGCATATAACAGTAACTAATAATATCATCCGTGGGATTGCTTTAAAGGAGCAACTCGAGATTGATACACTCACGGATTTAATGGAAGCTGCTGCAGAAATTAAAGCAAAAATTAGTGAAGAACCTGTATTTAATCCACAGCGTCACCCGAAATTTAATGGAATTTCGAAGATCGTAAAAGATCTTAATAAGCATTATTATCGCGGAAAAATATTTACAGATACTGATCCAAAAAAACAGGCGCTTAGAGATTTAACCTTAATTAACATTCAAACTGAGCTTGAAAAAAATCCTATGTTTACGATCAATGCTCTCCAATTAATTAGACACGTGACAAATGAAACCATCGGTAGCCTAGACCTATTAGAAAAATATTTAGAAGAAGCTGAGGCAGGGCTTATCACAGATACAGAAAAATTGAAGAGTCTTAAGAGTATTCTCGATTTACTTAATCAAGGACGTGTAAAATAATGTTTGTATAGATATGTCTTTATAAAACCTTAATATCAATATGTTAAAATGTTATAAACTTTTTATAAAATATTAAGGTAATTAATGAGTAAGATAGAATTTAGTTCTCACCATTTAACTGCTGTAGAGTCCCACAGCAATTTAGGCGCGTTAGCAGCAAAAATGGCCGCCTGGAATAACGACCCGAAGCACAAGATTTTAGGACCCATAGGGGCTCGTGTGGTAGGTTTTGTGGGGGCGATTTTCGCTAGTTTAGCTGATTTTTTTATGCATTTGGCTCTGGCGAGTGGTAAAAGTCCTGCATCATTGGCTGTCCTTCCTTTTAGAGCGGGATTTAAGTTGCCTAGAGATCTTCATCTCTCTTCTCCGCTAGTGCATTTAATGCAATCGATCCATGGGTTTTTCAATACATTTATTGCTCCCTTGTTAATGCTGATCGATCCTGACCGTGCCTATCGAATGAGTAATAAAACGGAAGCCGAGCTGCATTTCCATAAAAAACATGCTGAAGCCCTAAAACAACAAGTAAAGGCTCAAAATCTACAAATAGATAATCTGAGTAAGATCACTAAGCATTTGAATGGGGAAATTGAAAAACTGGATCAAGAAGTTGAAAAGCTGAAAGGTGAGATAAAAGATGTCAATGGGGACTTTACTAAGCTACAACAAGAATTAGATGAAAAAAAAGATGAAATTCAAGAGCTGACAACTAAAAAAAATGCGCACGATGAACAATTAAAAGAATTGGGCCATCAAAAAGATCTTTTGGAAAAACAGCTAGCTGAACATGTAAAAAAGCAGCAAGAAAGCCAGACCGCTACGCTCGATCTCGCTCAAAAGATGACCCTTCTTAGAGATCAAAAAGATCAGTTTGAACAGAGCTTAAAACAGAAAGAAGATGAGCTTCATGCCGCCCTCAAGGAGAGTGAGGAAAAAAGTCAATGCATTAAAAATTTGGAATCAGAAATTGAGAACTACAAAAATACACTGGCGGATGTTAAGAAAGAATTACAGGAATGCCACGAGCAGCTTAAAGGAAGATTGAAAGAAAATTCCGACTCAACAACAGTTAAGGACTTGCAAGGGAAGCTTGAGATTCAAAAAAAACAAATCGAAGAAGCGACCAAAAAGTCTAATCAAACACAATTGCAATTGACTGCACTCCAAAATGAAAAAATCGCTTTAAAACAGCAATTAGACGACCTCCATCATAAGTATTCGCAGTTAAAAGGGGAAATAGAGACAAAAGAAAAATTGCTAGGAATCGCAGAACAAACGCAAGAAAATCTAGAGACGCAATTAGGCTCTCTGCAAAAAAGCTTAAAAAATAAAGAGATTGATATCGCTATTCTTACAGCTTCTAATGAAGACTCTGAGCCGTACATCGTACCTCCGTTGAATTTGTCCTCTTCTGTGTTGGATGGGTCTGTAAAAGAAATTAATCATGAA
Source organism: Chlamydiales bacterium 38-26 (assembly GCA_001897225.1). Classification (GTDB taxonomy): domain Bacteria; phylum Chlamydiota; class Chlamydiia; order Chlamydiales; family Parachlamydiaceae; genus Neochlamydia. Next base: position 218,126 of record MKSK01000004.1, on the reverse strand, counting down.
GTTTTAAATAAAGCAGATCAAATATTTGGAAGCCTTTCTGAAGAATCTTCAAATATTCCTCTCCCTCCTCCTCCACCAAATCTGGGTCAGACATCTAAAACATCCTTTTCGCTGGAGGAACAAGGCGCACAAGCTCTAAGCGTCAATGGGTCCTTATTGGATGCGATTCGGAAAGCAGCCGATTTAAAAAATATGGTGGGCTCCAAAGATGCCATGCGGCAGACAGATAAAATTGCATTACAACTTGAACTCAAACATAAAAAAAAGGTGGATATCTACTTTGAGCAACGCAGTAAAGGCGGTATTGCCAATATTAAAAGATACATCAAAGAGATCTTAGAATTTTTAGATGAAGCCTTGCAAAATAAAGATGTAGAAGCCTTAGGAAAACTAAACAAAGAGCAGTTGATTGCTGATGAAAAATTATCAGGATCCAATCTTTTTATGAGTTTTATTCCGGGGTTAAATAATGCTGATGACTTTAAAGGAGCCTTGCTTAAGTATATCGATTATTTTGAAAATTTCTTAAAGTATGCTCAGGTGCGCATGGATGTCATTATAAAAGCTGCAGAAGAGCAGAAAAAAGTGGATGATGCCGCACAAGAAGCTTTAAGAGCAGAAAAAGCTAAAAAAGAAGAAGAAATTAACCGCATTAAAAATGGATTATTGAAAAAAGAGGAGGCTTTAAAACCCTTAGAGTTTAAGAAAGGTTATTTCAAAAAATATGCAGACGAGCCAGAAGAATATATAGACGTTTTGAGTGAAATGTCAGTTGTGCCCCTGAGTAAAACCAATGTGTACATTAGTCAACGTACGAACAAGAAAATCAATACACTTACTGAATTACAGACCACAATAAAGACTTTGACTGAATCGATTAAAAAGAGCTCTGAGGTCTATTATAAACCCACTGAAGAGTATCGTGTCATAAAAGATATCGTTGAATGGATCAACGAGAGAGAGTATAAAAGATAGGAAGATAAGAGTGTGGAGACTCCACACTCTTCTTCTTTATAACTTGTAAGTTTCGACAAGATGTTTTTCAAGTTTGGCTGCATCTTTCGCAAAGTTTCGGATTCCTTCGGATAATTTTTCCGTACCCATGGCATTATCATTGAGCATCAGGCGGAAAGTTTTCTCATCCAAGGTAATTTTCTTTATATCCAGTTGATGAGCTTTATCTGCATCTAGTTTTTTAGCCACAGGGCCTTGTGTATTTTTCAATTCTTCCAAGAGCTGAGGAGAGATGGTTAGAAGATCGCAACCTGCTAATTCAATAATTTCATCCACATTGCGGAAACTAGCCCCCATGACTTGCGTCTTGTAATTGAACTTTTTGAAGTAATTATAGATTTGTGTCACAGACTGTACGCCCGGATCTTCTTCTGGAGCATAGCCTTGAACATTTTCATTTTTCTTATACCAATCTAAAATGCGCCCTACGAAAGGAGAAATGAGCGTCGCTCCAGCTTCTGCGCAAGCAATGGCTTGAGGCATGCTGAATAAGAGGGTCATATTGCAGTGAATGCCTTCTTTTTCTAGGACTTTGGCTGCCTGTGTGCCTTCCCAAGTGGAAGCTAATTTGATTAAAATACGTTCTTTTTGGATACCAGCTTCTTCATACAGTTTAATGAGTGTGTGTGCCTTAGCAATACTTCCCTCTACATCAAAAGAGAGGCGGGCATCGACTTCAGTAGAAACACGGCCAGGAATCAATTTTAATATTTCCACGCCAAAATTAACAAACAATTTATCCATCATGATTGTGCGGATTTCATGAGGGGTTTTAGCTGTTTTTTTGGCGTAATGGACAGCTTCTTCAATCAGGGGACTGTATTGAGGCTTTTGTGTGGCAGCTAATATTAACGAAGGGTTTGTCGTTGCATCTTGTGGAGTAAATTTTTTGATGGCTTCAATATCGCCTGTATCCACAACGATGGTTGTTAATTTTCTTAGTTGTTCAAGTTTATTAGGCATTTTATGCTCACTTGTTCTGTGGGGTATCATTTAATGGTTCTATGCGAAAGCGGATGCTAACAGGTTGTTCACCGACAATCAAGTCTAAAGTTGGGGTGAATCTAGTAAGAAGTATTTTAAAAGGGACTTTGACTTTTTTATCACCCACATCAATTCCTACCGCCGTATGGCTAAGAATTTCTTCAGATTCAATAAGTTGGCGACATAAGGAGGCAAATTTATTCAGTTGTCGGATCAATACAGAATCATTAAATAAGTATTTCTTATGGCAATGCGTACATTCAATACAATGACCCGGTTCCTCTAACTCAAAGATAGAAAATTCAACGTTATTTTTGCACTGTTGACAGTCGAATTGGAGAATATGACCTTTTTGCATGAATTTTTCCTTTTTGGCTTACATTCTATCGATTATGGGGTAAAAAGGGCAACTGAATTAGCTCAATAACTTCACTTATGACTAGGTAGATTATTAGTTAAAAAACCTCATTCACTGATCAAACTTTGTACCTTTTAACTGTTTTTCAACGAGAAGAGATAAAGTTATGCAGACGATGAAGATGCCAAAAGTCGCGATTTAACGATCAAATGCAATTTCGGACGAAGTTTATTATGCAACTTCAAACTGTCAATTACCTCGCAGTAAAAATTTAGATCGCTTTTATTAAATATATAAGATATAATTTGATAAAAATTTTCTTGTAGGAAGGTAATTATGAAAATCTTAATAAATAGTTCAAATCGTTTGGATATAAATAACATCCCAGACCCAGGGTTTGTTAAAAACGGAAAGACCATTAGCGGAGTGAACGGATATAAAGGCTCTCTAGGAAAGATTATAGGTTGGCTTTTAGAAAAGGTTTTTCATAAAGCTGTACGTGTGGAAGCAGAAAATGGGGTTTTTTACTTCAATTGCAGAAGCTTGGTAAAATGGATCAATCGCGTTAATCCGGAAAAAATTTCCCCAACAAATTTAGAAAAACTCTCGCATCAGAGCGAATCTGTCCAACAAGCGATTGAAAAAATATTAGGGATCAAGGGTAAAGAAAAAATTCAAAAAGATTTTACACAGGCCATTAAAAACGGAAATTTGGACGAATGCAAAAAACTCCATAAGCAAGGTGCTAGTCTTAAAGCCCCAGCATCATCTGATAGCTATCTTAAATTGGCTTTGAGTGGAACAAAAGGGATTGAAATAGATTTCAAAAGTAAACCTGAGGAAGTTGAGGAAATAGTTAAAAATAACAATCACTTCAAAATTGCTCAATACCTTGTGGACCAAGAGGTGGATATTAATGCACGAGATGCAAACGGTGAATCAATCCTACAAACGGTTTTGAGGGATCTTAACCTTGTTGCATTTTTTTGGATTGTAAAAAATGAATTTCAAATGCCTAAGAGTGCTGCTGAATGTAGAAGTTTATACAATTGGGCTAAAGTTCATATCCCAGCTCAGGAAACTCAAAAAAATAATGAACTGAGAGAAAAACTCATAGAATCCTTTAAAGATATTGCTGATAAGCAAGAAGAGGTTGAGATCCACGAGCTCCATGACAAAAGACGTCAACTACAGGATGAGTTTCGTCAAGCTGTGATTAATCAAGACCTTGACGCATGTAAAGAGTTCTTTTCAAAAGGTGCAGAGCTAAAAAGACAGCCCTATGAAGAAGGTTATTTAAGTTTAGCCATTCAGAATAAACATTATGAGCTTGCTCAATGGTTACTCGATCATGGGATAGATGTGAATGAAGTGAATAATAATGAAGGTAGAACTGATGGATACGATGCGACAGAAACTGCCTTGGAGGCGGCTGTGAAAAATTGTGATCTTCAGTCTGTAAAATGGTTGTTAGATAGAGGTGCTGATATAAATATTCCTGTAAAAGGAAAGCTATCCCTCTATGATTGGAGTGATGTGAATTTATCTTGGTATAGGGGAACATCAAAAGCAAGAGATCTGCATGAAATTTTAGAGTTGATAAACTCTAATAAAATGAACTCTTAAGCATCGTTGTCAACTTTAATTGTTGCAAAGACACTCTTATTGACACATTCAATAGGAGTGTCTTTCTAGGTTAGAAAATAGATCTCTTCATCCATTTCCCTGCCCATGCCCTAATCTGATTAATGTTCTTTTTTTTGACCCTTTGAATTGATAGGAAAACGCTACCAAGCATCTTGTTTGACCTGTCTGATAACCGCAATTATCTACTTCGAAAGTATTTTTTAATGCAGTTATTCTTCTAAATTCAATGGATGAAATGGGTACGAATGTTCTAAAAAAAATGTGTTAAAACTCAACTTGCAACCTAAATCACGCTTGAACAAGCCAGCACTTGCCCAAGGAAAGGCAAAGCTCCTTGGCCAAGCCTTTGTCTTTAACTTATCAAGCTCGGCAATCTTCAAGCGTGAGACTTTTTGTGCATAGTCTCTCTCTTTACTAGAGGATTTTTTTGCACATCGAAATTATTTGTATCTACTGTGTTTGTGACGACTTTCTTTCTGATTGCGGATTAAAAAATGATAAGCAATGTCAAATGATCTAAGCAGAAATTATTATCCATAGGTACTGAGTCGAGCTTATTTTTTATGGAAATTTTGCTAAGACAAGACCGATTTAAATTCCAAATATGTGAAGTGAAGGGTGTTAAATCATCGTCTACATGGGATTAATTGCTCTAATTGAGTTTTTACCACGATTTAGGCTGCAAGTTGAGTTTAAATCTTTTAGGAGAGCTTTTTAAAATGGGGGCTAAAACCTTGAGGAATAATTGTCACAGAAAGTCCCTGGACAGAGATTTTGATTTCTTGATTGTTTTCCAGTCTATCGATTACATATTTTGAGGCAGTAGGGTCTAGGAGGATGCGATGTCCACCTTCTAAAAGATAAGCTTTAAAATCTTGAGATGTATTCTCTGTGTTGATCGTTAGAGTGACAAGGCCTTGATCCTCGGCTATTAACTTTGAACCCAAGATGTTAAGATAGACAAACTGACCTTGCCGACTGTGGAGAATCTCGAATTCGATACCAGAATAAGCATTCTCAGAAGGTAATTTAAGTTGATAGGATTCAAAATGTGGGCTGGACCCCTGCATGTGATCACATTGCCACTGTCGAATGGAAGGGGAGCATGCACTCAAAATAAAAAAAGAGAAAAGGGTTATATAGACCCTTTTCCCTGTAACTTTTTTGCTCGGCATATAATCATGCACTAGAGTTCAGATTAATGAGCGTGGCCGTGGCCGTGTCCACCGTGGCTTCTGTTTTGAACAGCAATAGCAATGATAGCAACTGCAGCGATAGTTCCAAGAGCAATTGCAGGAGCTAAACTGTGAGCTTGACGGCTTTCTTCGTAGCCAATTCCACCTACATTGCTTACATATTCTTGCGCTTGTGTGTTAGCGGCGGATCCGAACATCGCTAACAGAGTTGCCAAAGCAATCATCTTCTTGAATTTTTTCATCTTCTGTACTCCTTGGTACCTTTGTTTTAGTGTTAATAATTATAAATTATTGCATCAAATGTTCTTATGACAGATTAAAGATATTTTCTGCAATTTTTTTCTTTCGTTATCTGTGATTCTACAGAGAAAACTTTTTTTTTGATCTTGTAAATCAAGGAGATATAAAACAAAAAATCCTTTGATCTATAGGTGTCAATTTTTCTCCTTTAACAGCTTTTCTTTAAAGCTCATAGCAACACTATTTTGCCAGTCTTCTCCAAGATCCTTAAATTCACTTTTAAGCATATTTATGAAGGGTATCCAGTCATTATTTTGGAAATTAGCATCTGAGAAAATATTCTCAGGGGTACTTCCGTAAGAGGATTGTAATCTAATCTCTTCTTTAAAGTTGTTTGCTATTTTCTGAAAAGCATTTTCAACGGATTTTTTTTTGTTAACATCAGAAATGAGATCAAAAATATGATCATAGATTTGCAAAGATCTTAAAGAGCTATAAAATTGCTGATAAAAACGCCCAAACTCATTTTTTGCCGCTGAAGCTGTTAACACGTAGGCATATCCATTTTTAACAATGATGGCATGCATAAGCTTTTCACCACCCCATTTAGAGCGAATTTCTACTTGAGATAAACTAGCCTCTCCAGACTTTGTTTTGAGCGTTCCTAGATCTTTCCATGCATCTCCATGAGCGTCATTAATTTTCTTTACACTTTTCAAGTAAGTCTTAAGTGTGCCATTATAAGGCTCTATCATCAAATTCATGGTAGGAGGCATGTCGTTTTTTATCTTAGGTCCAACGACGAGGATTTTCACATGCTCTGAGAGTACATTTTTATCGGCTGCTAACCATCCCTTCGGGGGTGAAAATGTAGCTATACCTGGTGCAGGTGTGCTTTCTTCTAAAAAACTCTGAGTTTCCGCTATAATTTTTGTAGCGAAAATTGAGACGAACAAAAGGGTGAAAAAATAAAAATAAAACGAAATATTTAATTTATTGCTGAAATAATTCATAGGTCCTTGATTAATAGAATTTATGTAAATCATTATCATGACCCCTGAATTTTAAGCGAGTAAAATATCTTGAAAAAATCTGATAGGGATCCCTAAGATTCCGAAGTATAATCTAGCTATAAGGATGGATGCAATGAAGACATTGGAAAAAGGCCAGGATAAAATACAAAAAATTTCCGATCAGCTTAGACGAGAAATACTCGAACCCGCCCAAGAAGAAGCTAAAAAAATCATCGAGGAAGCTAAAAGAAAGGCTTCTCACTTGAATATGGAAGCAGAAAAACAAGCTGAAGAAATTGTACACGCTGCGCGTAAATCTATTGAACAAGAAAGAAATGTATTCCATTCTTCCCTCCAGCAAGCTTCCAAACAGGTGATGGAGGCCTTGAGACAATCGATTGAACAAAATTTATTTAATGATCAATTAAATAAAGAACTTAATAGAGCGTCTTCCAATCCTCAAGTGATTGCAGATTTGATCAATGCGATTGTTCAAGCTATTCAAAAAGAAGGGCTTTCAGGAGATCTCTCAGCGGCGATTCCTCAAGCTGTATCTGCAAGAGATGTAAACGTTTATCTTACAGAGGCTGTCATAAAACGTTTAAAAGATCAAAGTGTTACTTTGAGTGATTTTTCAGGTGGTGCACAGGTTAAATTTGTGGATAAAAATTTTACGATCGATATTAGTGAAGAAGCTATCAAAGATCTTGTTTCTAGATATATCAGAAAAGATTTTCGTCAATTGATTTTTGGTGGATCACAGAAATGATGAATCATCAATACTATTTTATCGGTACATCATTACCCCCTTTGCATATCGGAGAGACTCCTGAAATTAGTTGGGACCATCTTCAAAGATTATTGAAAGATAATTTGTCCGAGCATGATTATGCCCAGACAAAAGTTTTAAGGCGGTATTTTGATATATTAAATATACGATTTTTTTTAAAAAAAGAACCTCTAGATCCCTATGGAAACTTAGATTTAAATGAAATTGAAGAGGGAATACTGGGTGAGCCCGGTGCATTTCCTCTCTATGTGATGAATTATTTAGATCGTTATGAAACAAAAGAAGATCGTCTTTACCATTTTCCAGAACTGGTGGCTGCTTTTTTTAGAGAAGAGGTAGACAGTCAATCAGGTTTTTTAAAACATTATTTAATTTTTGAAAGAAACTTAAGGTTAGTTTTAACTGCATATCGTGCCAAACAGCTCAATCGGGATATAGCAAAAGAGCTACAATTTGAAAACCCTGATGAAAACTTAATTGTACAATTAATTTCACAAAAAGATTCAAAAAATTTCGATCCTCCGGAAGGTTTTGAGGATCTTAAAGCGATTTTAGATGAAAACTATGCCTCTCCACTTGCCTTGCAAAAGGCTCTAAATGAATATCGTTTTAAAAAACTAGATGAGATAAGTGGGTTTAATGTTTTTTCTTTTGATCGCATTTTAGCCTATTTAGCAAGTTATTTCATTGTTGAGAAATGGATGGCTTTAGATAGGGAACAAGGATTAAAAATCGTAGACAACATCATTGAAGGTAAATCATGAGCGAAGTTTTAACTACAGACAAAGAGATCATTAGCTCAAAAAAAGGCAAGGTTGTTAAAGCTTTTGGCAACTTATTACATGTTGAATTTGAGGGCAATATTCGCCAAGGGGAAGTGGCTATGGTCGACATTGGCGAAGTGTCCCTAAAAGCCGAAGTCATTGAAATTGTAGGAAAAGAGGCTAAAATACAAGTCTATGAAGACACTAAAGGGATTGAATATGGCACCCCAGTCATGTTTACGGGCGAGCTCCTTGAAGCTGAATTAGGCCCGGGCCTTTTAACATCTATTGTAGATGGTTTGCAAAATCCTTTAGAAAAAGTGGCTGATGTGGCGGGTTTTTTTCTGCCGCGTGGTATCTATATTCCTGCCTTGGATCGTCAAAGACGATGGGATTACACACCTACCGCAAAAGTGGGTGATGTTTTGGAGCGAGGGGATACCCTCGGTACAACCATGGAAGAACGCTTTAAACATCATGTAATGCTTCCTTTTGCACGCTTTGGGAAGTATAAAATTACATGGGTAATCAAGCCAGGTTCTTATACAATTGATACTGTGGTAGCCAAGGCGACAGATGAAAGTGGAAAAGAGCATTCATTTACTATGGTACAAAAGTGGCCCATCAAAAATGCTCTTTTTCAAGGGGAAAAAATTAAGCCTTCGAAGATGATGGATACAGGATTACGTATAATTGACACGCAATTTCCATTAATGAAAGGTGGTACTTTTTGCAGCCCAGGACCCTTTGGTGCGGGTAAAACAGTTCTTCAGCACCATCTTTCCAAATATTCTTCGGTGGATATCGTAGTGGTAGTGGCTTGCGGGGAGCGTGCAGGTGAGGTCGTCGAAATCTTGCGTGAATTTCCTCATTTGATTGATCCGCATACTGGACAAACATTAATGACACGCACGGTCATCATTTGCAATACGTCATCTATGCCAGTGGCTGCACGCGAATCTTCCATCTATATGGGCATCACGATTGCTGAATATTATCGGCAGATGGGATTGGATATTCTTTTGCTTGCTGATTCAACCTCACGTTGGGCTCAAGCCTTACGCGAAATGTCGGGTCGTCTTGAGGAAATTCCAGGGGAAGAAGCTTTTCCGGCCTATTTAGCCTCTAGAATTGCCGAATTTTATGAGCGCTCAGGCGTGATGGCGTTAAGAAACGGAGCTCAGGGCTCTGTCACGATAGGGGGAGCCGTTTCACCCGCAGGAGGAAACTTTGAAGAGCCTGTGACTCAAGCGACACTAGCTGTTGTAGGTGCGTTCCTTGGACTTTCAAGAGAAAGATCTGATTCGCGGCGCTATCCAGCGATTGATCCACTTATTTCATGGTCAAAATATGTCAATCAAGTGAGTGAAGGCCTTGAAAATGAATGTGAAGGCTGGGGAGATATGGTGCATAAGGCTGAACATATCTTACGTATGGGCACTGAGATCGGTAAACGTATGGAAGTGGTTGGCGAGGAGGGTACAGCTCTTGAGGACATGTTAGTATACCTTAAGGCCGAACTTTATGATTTTTCTTACTTACAGCAAAATGCTTTTGATAAAGAAGATGCTTACTGTCCTTTAAAGAGACAAATTGTTCTCTTCAAATTGATCAATAAGATCTTCGATAAACAGTTTAAATTCCATTCTCACGATGAAGCTAGACAATACTTTATTAACTTGCAAAACCAGCTAAAAAACATGAACTTTATGTCCATGGATTCAAAGCAATATCAAGATACCTTTGCTCATATCGAGCAACTCATCGAAAACGCAAACTAAAGGGTAGTTGACATGAAAAAAGTCTACGATAGAATAAACGACATGCGCGGAAATTTGATCACCGTTACAGCGACCGATGTAAGCTTGGGTGAGTTGGCGCGCATTGACTTGCAGGATGGACGGAGTGTCTACGCTTCAGTTTTACGTATTGAAGGAGACCAGGTGACTCTGCAGGTTTTTCAAAATACACGCGGCATCTCCACACACGATAAAGTGGTGTTTTTAAAACGTCAGATTCAAGCGACTTATGGGGAAGACCTACTAGGACGGCGTCTCAATGGCGCGGGGATTCCTGTAGACGGAGGGCCAGCGATTTTTGGCGAAAATATTAATATTGGTACCCCTTCTTTCAATCCCGTCAAACGTATTATTCCAAGGCAAATGGTGCGTACGAATATCCCCATGATCGATGTCTTTAACTGTCTTGTTAAATCTCAAAAGATTCCTATTTTTTCGGTTGCTGGTGAACCTTATAACGCCTTACTCATGCGTATTGCTAACCAAACCGATGCTGATGTCGTCATTATTGGGGGAATGGGATTAACTTTTAAGGACTATCAAGCCTTTATTGATAATGCCGAAGAATCAGGGTCATTAAATAAAACAGCGATGTTTATTCACCGCGCGACAGATCCAGCTGTTGAATGTTTACTAGTCCCTGATATGGCCCTAGCGTGTGCTGAGAAATTTGCCATTGAAGGAAAGCATGTGCTGGTGCTACTCACAGATATGACAGCGTTTGCAGATGCTATTAAAGAAATTGCGATCACGATGGATCAGGTTCCTTCCAATCGAGGGTATCCGGGATCCCTTTACTCTGATTTAGCCTCTCGTTATGAAAAAGCGGTTTTAATTGAGGGGAGTGGTTCTATTACAATTGTCGGTGTGACGACCATGCCTGGTGACGATGTGACGCACCCAGTCCCTGACAATACGGGATATATTACAGAAGGGCAATTTTACTTGCACAATAAACAAATTGATCCATTTGGTTCATTATCCCGTTTAAAACAATTAGTGATCGGCCAAGCCACACGTGAAGATCACGGAGACTTAGCCAATGGAATGATTCGTCTATATGCTGAATCTAAGAAAGCTCGTGAACGACAAGGGATGGGCTTTAGATTATCGCGTTGGGATGAACAATTAATTAATTATTCCAAGCTATTTGAAGATCGCATGATGCGACTCGATGTTAATCTACCTATAGAAAAGGCGTTGGATTTAGGTTGGCAGACCCTCGCTGAATGTTTCAAACCGGAAGAGATTGGGATCAAACAATCCATTGTCAATAAGTATTGGCCCTCTAATGTTAATATAGAGCCTGCTTTAGCTAAATGATCTTTTTCTACTTAAGAGATTGTTCTCAAAAGTTATTTTTTGAATAGGAGTCGCAGTGGCAGAAATAAAGTTAACGAAAAATGAACTCAGATCTCAGCAGAATAAGTTAGCGCAACTGCAAAAATATTTGCCGACGCTCCAGCTTAAAAAAGCTATGCTCCAACTAGAGGTGAATGATGCTCGCCTGGAGATTTCCAAATTAGAGCACGTCTATGATTCTCTGCGTACGGAGGTCAAAAGCTATGCTGCTCTTCTTTCAGACAAGTCTGAGATTGATCCTATGGGGGCAGCTCAAGTGACGCAAATTAATAAGCGGTATGAAAATATAGCGGGTGTCGAGGTGCCTTATTTTGAAGGAGTTTCCTTTGCAGATTTTAGTTATTCCTTATTTGATACGCCTCCTTGGTTAGATGGTGTCGTTAAAGGGGTCCGAGGATTAGCAGAGGCTCAGATTAAAATCGATATTGCTCGCGAAAAAAAAGCTGCCTTAGAAAAGGAATTGCGCGAAGTGTCTATCCGTGTAAATCTTTTTGAAAAAATCTTAATCCCGCGTGCTTTAGAAAATATTAAGGTGATTAAGGTCTTTCTGGGAGATCAACAATTAGCTGCTGTCTCACGCGCTAAGGTGGCCAAGCGAAAAATAGAAGAACATAAAAAGCATATGCTTGAGCAAAGATCTCTTCGCTCTGGGGGTGAATGATGAGAGTTGATCTAAAAAAGTACTTAATAATCGGGATTGAAGAAGAGCGCACCTCTTTTTTTGCAGAAGCTCAGAAGTTAGGTCTGGTGCATTTCATTGATCCTAATCCTTCTGCCGTTAAAGAACTTCCCGTTGAAATCCATGATCACATTCAGGCCATTAAAATTCTGCGTGGATTACCACCCACTGAACAAGATGAAACGCGCGAATATCTTTTGGCTGAGGGTCTAGTGAATAAAATTTTGCAGCTGCACCAAAAGCTACTTAAGCTTACAGAAGCTGAACGTTTAACAAGTTTAGAGATTGTGCGTGTGGAAGCTTTCGGAGATTTTTCGCACGACGATATTGCTTTTATAGAAAAAAATGCACAGCGTTCTATCCAATTTTTTGCAGCCAAAAGTGGCACGGCAGAAAGAGAGGATTTACCAGACAATCTCATCTACATAAATAGTGAACACGGATTAGATTATTTTATGTCCATCAATCCTGAGCCGATGCAGTATGAAGGCTTTAGTGAGATGCGCATAGATAAAACTGTCAGTGAACTAAAAAAACAGCTCGTAGATATTAAACATGAATATCATGAAGTGGATCATCGCCTAAAAGATTATGCAAAATACAATGACTTTTTGCACCGCGCGTTAATTTATAAATTTAATTCATATCAATTAACATCTACTCAAAACTATTCTGAAAAGCCTTTAAATGGGCATTTATTTGCGGTTGCAGGATGGATCCCTGAGGATAAGGTGAGCCAGCTCCTTCAATTGGCGGAGCAGACAGGCGTGCATGTCGAGGAGATCGCTATTGAGCCCACGGATGCTATTCCCACATACTTGGAAAATGAAGGCTACAATAGAATGGGGGAAGATCTTGTGGGCATCTACGATACTCCCTCCCACACAGATAAGGATCCCTCTTTTTGGATTATCACATGCTTTGCCACATTTTTTGCTATGATCGTAGGCGATGCGGGCTACGGGCTGATTTTTCTTCTAGTGGCTCTCTATATTCGTTACAAGAATTCCCACATGAAGGGGTTGGGATTTCGCGTGTGGAAGCTTACGCTTATCCTCAGTGCTGCATGTATTCTCTGGGGTGCTTTAACATCTTCTTTTTTCGGTATACAACTCGATGTTAATAATCCTTTGCGTAAAATTTCAATCATTCATTGGCTTGTAGAAAAAAAAGCTGAATACCATTTTAATCATCGTGATGATGTTTATGAAGCATTTGTGAAGGAAATTCCTAATTTAAGTGCAGCGAAAACTCCTAAGGAGTTTTTGCATCAAGCTGTTGTAGAAAAAAATGGGAAATCTGAACACGTGATGTACTTTAAATTTTACGATAACGTTCTTTTTGAGCTAGCACTAATGGTAGGTGTGATTCATATCATTATTTCTTTACTTAGATATGTTGATCGTAATTGGAGCGCTGTGGGTTGGGTCATATTTATGATCGGAGCTTATCTATATATTCCTCATTATCTCAATGCGACTTCCATCATTCATTTTGCTTTCGGTATTCCTAAATCTATGGCTCAGGATGGCCTTTATCTTATCATCGGTGGAGGTTCTTTAGCCTTTATTTTAGCCTTGATTCAACATCGCCTCAAAGGACTCTTGGAGCCTATGACTGTTATTCAAATATTTGCAGACTCCATGTCGTATTTGCGTATTTATGCCTTAAGCCTGGCGGGTGCCATGGTGAGCGCAACGATCAATGAATTTGCTGGAGCCACTGTATTTGTTGTGGGGGCCTTACTTTTTATCATCGGCCATCTCACAAATATTGTTTTAAGTATCATGGGCGGTGTCATCCATGGGTTACGTCTTAATTTCCTCGAATGGTATCATTATTCATTCGAAGGGGGCGGAAAAAAATTTAACCCACTAAGACTTTTAGACAAAGATAATGATTAATTTATAACTCATCAATTAGGAGAATATCATGGATTTTAGTATGGCAGGGCCCGCAATCGCGCTTGGCCTAAGTTTGATTGGTAGTAGTATAGGCTGTTACATTGCAGGTGCTGCTTCTCATGCAGCGATGAGCCGCACTGAAGAAGGCCACGGAAAGTTTATCGGTATGTCAGCAGCCCCTTCTTCCCAGTGTATTTATGGTTTTTTGGAAATGCTATTAATGAGTAAAGCGATCCAGGCTGGAACTCTTTCTCCTTTATCAGCTGTATTTATTGGTGTTTTTGCAGGGGGTGCCATTATGTTATCTTCGATCTACCAAGGGAAAGTGTGCGCGACTGGTATACAAGCCACTCTAAAAGAACCTTCCATCTTTGGTAAGTGCTTTGCTGCGATTGGGATTATCGAATCAGTGTCTCTTTTTGCTTTTGTTTTCTCCCTCTTGATCATGTAAACGTCTTATTTAGGTTTAGGGTGCGCTAAGCTGAATTTAAAAGCCGCGCCCCTAATATCTAGACCCGTAGTTTGAAGGCTTACTTTATAACCCATTATCGCTTCACGAATAAAGAAAAAGCTCTCTGACTGTCGCAACAAACAATCGATTACTTTTTCATCCTCCATATTAGACTTCTTCCGAAACACCATTGGGTCGTTAAATCGCGACTTTTGACATCATCCTCAAAGTTTTCGACTCTATGTTGATATATACTCTCAAAATTTGTTGATGAGTTTAATGTAAGGTCATTAAGGTGTTTTTGGAAGTAGTCTTTAGGTTTAACTCCTTAACGCTGGCTCTTGATGCTTATCCTTAGAAGCTATAAAAATTGAGCTGATAAGAGCGAGCGCAAACCATGTCCAGCGGATTGCAAATGAAATATCAGTCGCGTGCAACTCATACCAAAGGTTTGTGAGCAATATTAAAATCAAAAGAATCGGTCCAACATAACGCAAGGAAAAACCAAAAAAGGTTAGCGAGTTTCCTCGGTACCACAAAGGATCATTGCGCGTTGCAGGACAAAGATATTGGAATGTGATGATTAGCGCAATGCCACCGATCAGCATATTAATGCCTAATACCATAGGGGCTAGAGCGTCTATAATATGTGAAGCATTACCGAAGCAGAATATAACAGCGGCAACCAAAATCATTGACATCGTAATAGAGACAGCTTTTTTGCGGGACATTGTGAATTCGTGTTCAAAATTCCCTACGATGCTTTCTGCAATTGAAAACACACCTGTAATCCCAGCGATAAAGATGCAAAAGAAAAAGATGGTTCCTACAATCTGTGCCCAATTTTCTCCAAATGATTGCAGAATCTTTGGAAAAAGAATAAAACCAATTTCAAAAGTGGAGTCCGAAACTAAAATTTGATCAAAAGGAATTTGCTGTGTATGGCTAATATGAGCCAAACATCCAAAGATGGCGAGGCCAGAGATGAATGAAACTGCAAAGTCGCCAAAAGTCACCCAAAACATGGCTTTTGCGACATTAGTCTTTTGATCTGTATGACGAGAATAGCCCACAATGATGCCTAAGCCTAAAGAAAGACTAAAGAAAAGTTGTCCAAAAACATCGCGCCATAAACCCGGATCAGAAAGTTTTGAAAAATCTGGCTTTAAGTAATGTTCTAAAGCATTAATGCCCCCGGGTAAAAATAAAGTGCTAACTGCAAAGGCTGTCATAATGAAAGCTAGTAAAGGCATAAATAATGTACAAACTTTTTCAATGCCATCGCGGATATTTCTAATCATCACTAAATAGGTTAATATGCAAATAATTACTGTGGCTACTAACACTGGAATAGACATCGCACCAAAGTCTCGGACACTTTCAGTTGTTTTCAAAAATTCATTTAAAAAAAATGCCTTGGAGTCCGGTGGGATCTGTCTTGTGGCTGAAAAGTAGGTGTATGCGGCTGAATAGGATGTTAGCACAATATAAAAAGCGCCTATAGTTAAACACGCAATAACAGACAACCATCCTAGTACCTTTCCTTTATTTCCTAAGACCTTATTATAGGCAGAGACGATGGGAAGTTTCCATTTGTAACCAATAAGTCCTTCCAACATAAGCATAGGAACACCTAATAGGAATATTGCCACAATATAAGGGATCAAAAAAGCCCCCCCACCATTAATATAAACTTGGGCACTAAAGCTCAGAATATTAGCAAAACCTACCGCAGATCCAATCAGCGACCAAATATAACCCGATTGGCTTTTCCAAGTTTTTGTTTGAGGTTGAGACATATAGAGAAATTCCTTGATCAATAAAGTTTTGACTTTAACAATTTTTATTTAGTTTTTATAAAAAGAATGTAGGGGATGAGAAAATGTTTAGCCTTAAAGGCTAAGGACGAGAACATGGAGAAAGAGCTTAATAGATGAATGAATTTTCATAACAGCCGTTTAAATTGAAGATAAAAACGATAAATTTAGCTTTAACAATTTTATTTGTCAAATAGTTCTTTTTTAGAGAGTTCTCTCTGGATAGCCTCTTCTTCATTGTTGTAAAGGTCAAATAAACGGTTCATGCGTGTCAGCGTGAAGAGATCCTGTATGTTTGTGGTCGCTGCGCAGAGTCCTAAAGAGCCTTCTTTTGCTAGATTTTTAAACACAGAGATCAAGGACGCTAATCCTTGACTATCCATAAAATCAATCTTTGATAGATTTAAAATTATAAATTTACAACCTTTATGGATAATTTTGGCCATCTCAGTTTTAAAGGTATCAGAATTTGTCACATCTAATCGTCGAATAAAAGGGGTACAGATGTAAAACCCATCTTTTTCTTTTTGTTCAATTTTCATAAAAATTATTTTGTTGAATCGTTGTCAATTTATGTTATATTAATGTTTAAATGTTCTTAAAATCTGTTTTATTAACTAGACGTTTTACTTAGGCAACATTTTTTTAAGAATAGGGTATCTACTTCACGTTTAACGTGGATTTTCTAAAAAGTCAATAAAGGAAATTAAAATGCATATTTTGTGTATCGATGATGATCCGACGTTTTGTCAAATGCTTAAAAATGAAGCAAATGCCATCGGTATTCAAATCAGTGTTGTTTCGCCTGAACAGATTGATGAAAAAGTGCGGGATCTAAAGCCTGCAGCTTGCGTTTTAAATGCAAATTATCGTACTAAAATTTCTGAGGATGGAATTAAAACTTCATTGATATACAAAACCTTACCTATTGTCTCTGATTTAAAGGAGTCTAAGCTGTCAGGAGTAGAGTATGTAGGAGGGCAGTCCATGAGTGCTGATGAAGCCCACTACTTATTAACTAAATTATGCAGATTAGCGAATCGTTTAGAACCAGAGTGCGATTGGGTAGCAGAAATCCCAGAAAGTTTAATGCAAGACTACCTAAATTTAGCTTTTGAACGCCTCGCGCATATCGAGCATCTCATTCAAGCCCTAAAAAAACAGGCTACAGATGCACTCTGGGAAGAATTAAAAAATGTGGTGCATAAAATAGCGGGTAGTGCTGGCCTTTATGGTCGATCAAAAGCTAGTGAAATCTGTAAAGAGGTAGAGATTAAGCTAAAGAATAAAGAATATTCCAGCCTTGACTTAGATAATTTTTATCGTCAACTTTACCTATACATTCAGTAAATTATACCCGGTGATTGCGCTGCCTTAATCTGAGACCCATCTACGGCGGCTGGTCAAGGAATAAGGCGTAATCCCGGGTTATACCTTTCCTTCAATCACAGAACTACAATGCCCGCATTTTTTGGCATGAATAGGCACTTCCATCAAGCATTCTGGACATTGTACTTTGGTGGGTTCTGGTGCAACCACAGCTCCTTGCAGCTTATTCATGACTTTGACTAGTACAAAGATCACAAAAGCAATGATGGCAAAATCAATCACGGTATTCAAGAATTGGCCGTATTTAATTTCAACGGCAGGAATACTCCCAGAAGATTCTTTTAATTTCAAAGAAAGGTTGCTAAAGTCTACACCGCCTAATATAAGCCCTATAGGCGGCATAATGACGTCTGTGACTAGGGAACTTACAATCTTGCCGAATGAAGCGCCAATAATAAATCCTACAGCTAAATCGACAACATTTCCTCGCATGGCAAACGTTTTAAATTCTTGTAGAAACGACATCAATCTCTCCTCAGACTTAGAGTTTATTTGGCTTTTAAACAGTCAATAAAGAAAAGTCAATGGGTTTTAGGAGAGAAAATGGTTTTTATTGATAATTGCGGAAGAGGAGGGATTTGAACCCCCGGTACCATCGCTGGTACATCTGTTTTCGAAACAGACGCAATCGGCCACTCTGCCACTCTTCCAAAGGCTACATAGTTTGCCAAAAATCCTCTGTAAAATCAATAGACTTTTTTCAATAGCTCCATGTGTTAGCTAAAACAGCTCTTTTTTTTGATCCATCTCCCCAGGTTTAGACCTCCCGCACTCAAAACACAAAAGGGGGATTTTTTGAGAGGTGATTTCGTCGTTTAATCATGGATGCCGTTAAAAAATAATTTTTGTAGTGGCCTGGACGATGTTTAGTTTGAAAATATGAAATTAAATTCTGTGTTTTAATCATTTAGTAAATTTTTTTATTCATGGATTCAAAAAGTGAGCAGTTGAATTTTGTAATAATTTTACTATGTTTGAAAGATAAGAAAAATAAAGTGTTTGTCATCCAATTCGCTTCCAGATGGATAAAAATAATTTTAAAAATTGTTTGACCTTCATTCTGATATTTGTCATGCTGAAGTTATATCCACAATATCCTCGCAATATCACTTAATCTTTGTTCAATGTTCGAATGGATTCATTCGATGTTCTAACAAGTGTTTTAAAACTTAGACCTCATGTAGGTTTATATTAAGGAGTCAGGATTATGGTTCAAAAAAAAACAACTTCACGTCGTAAAACTTCCAAATTTGGAATAACAGCTAAAAAGGCTTCTTCAAAAACTTCAACTCGTACAGCACGTAAATCAAGCCGTTAATTTAGTTAGTGTGGTCAATCCCGCAAAATCATGCGTATTTTTAAGGATGTCAACACTGCAGATTGAAAGATCACTTCTTGATAATAGAAATCTATAGTCAAGGAGTGATCTATTCAAAATGCGGATTGTCTTTAAAAAATAGGGATTATTTTGCGGGATTGAGTCTCAAAATATTCATTAATATATAAGAGAGGACCTATGAATAAAGAAATTTTTGAAGGCCACTGGCACGAGCTTAAAGGAAAAATTAAGGAAAAGTGGGGGAAACTCACCGATGATGATATGAAGAAAATTGATGGAAAGTGGGAGAATTTTTTAGGGAGTTTAGAAAAATCCTATGGTTATAAAAAAGACCAGGTAGAGAAGGAAATCAACAGCTGGAAGTACGAAGCCAAAAAGTCAGAGAGGAAGTAATATGCAACTAGATAGCATGGAAAAACTACTTGTTAATGAATTACAAGATCTCTTTAGTGCTGAAAGTCAGCTCCTTAAAGCGTTACCAAAAATGCAAAATGCAGCTTCAAGCCACGAGCTCAAAGAAGCTCTAAAAAAGCATTTAGCAGAGACAAAGTTACAAGCTGAGCGCTTAGAAACTGCTCTTAACTTATTGCAAGCTGATACGAAAGGTCAGGTTTGTGAAGCCATGAAGGGTCTGATTACTGAAGCAGAAGAGATACTGAACAGTTCTTCATCTGCCATTTTAAAAGATGCTGCTATGATCGGCGCTGCTCAAAAAATCGAACACTATGAGATCGCTGGTTATGGAACAGCAAAAGCTCATGCTAAGTTGTTAGATTTAGATGAGATTGCTGATTTGCTAGCAGAAACCTTAGAAGAAGAGTCTGCTGCAGATAAAAAATTAACAAAAATTGCAGAAGGATCTTTATTCAATTCGGGTGTGAATAAGAAAGCATCGGGTTAACATGTTGTGCCTGAAAGATTTTTCTTTCGGGCACCTTCTTTTATGATAGGTAGGATTATGCGTGCACTTTGGAAAGGTTCCATTAGCTTTGGCCTGGTAAATATCCCGGTAAAAATGTATGTGGCTAGCCATGAAAAAGAATTTAAGTTTGTCATGCTGCATAAAAAGGATCTTTCCCAAATTCGCTATGCACGTATCTGTAAAAATGAAGATAAGGAAGTCCCCTGGGATGAGATAGTGAAAGGTTATGAGTATGAACCAGGAGAATTTGTTGTATTAAATGAAGAAGATTTTAAAAAGGCTAATTTGACAAAATCTAAAGCAATAGAAATTATAGATTTCGTTAAAGAAGAAGAAATTAACACTGTCTTTTATTCCAAACCTTACTTTTTAGAACCCGAGAAAAATGCGCATAAAGCTTACGCTTTACTTCGAGAAGCTTTGAAAAAATCTAAAAAAGTAGGAATAGCCAAGTTTGTTATTCATAATCGAGAACATATAGCAGTCATTAAACCCTTTGAAGAAGCCATTATATTAAATGAGCTCCGCTATGTAGAAGAAATCATCGAACCTCAAGATTTAAATCTCCCCCAGAAAGAAAAAGTGGCGCCAAAGGAATTAGAAGTTGCATTGAAATTAATTGATCATCTGACAGCTGATTTTCAGCCCAAAAAATATAAAGATACATATACAGAAGAAATTAAAGATATTATCAATCAGAAGGCTAAAGGCCGTAAGATACATCCCAAAGGGCAAGAACCAAGACCTTCCAAGGTACAAGATATCATGTCTCTTCTTAAAGCAAGTCTTGATGAGCCTCCTAAAAAAAGTAAGCGAAAACGAAAATCAGCATGACTTTAAAAAAATATCATGAAAAAAGAAGTTCTAAAACAAGCCCGGAACCTTTCACCTCACACGATACAAGCCCTCTCAAAAACCTTCCTCTGTTTTGTATACAAAAACACGACGCCTCCCACCTACACTATGACTTTCGCATTGAGTGTCGAGGTGTTTTATTAAGCTGGGCCATTCCCAAAGGACCCTCACTAGATCCCCTTCAAAAACGTTTAGCGATCCATGTAGAAGATCATCCCCTAGATTATCGTCACTTTGAAGGAGTCATTCCTTCAGGGAATTATGGGGCAGGCACTGTAATGATTTGGGACGAAGGTGTTTATACTTCCGAGGAAGCTCAAAGTAAAAAAGAGATTGAAAAAGCGATTATAAAAGGCCTAGAAAAAGGTCATATTGATTTAAATTTATACGGAAAGAAACTTCATGGCCATTTTGCTTTACAGCTAATCAACAAAGAAGATCATCAATGGCTTTTAATCAAAAAAAAAGATTCTTATGCCTCTTCCAATGAAGATGTTCTCCTCCAAGATCGTTCCGCAAGAACACAAAGATCGTTAGATGAGATTGCGTATAGACAAGAAAACCCCAAAATAAATATCCCAAAATTTACCAAAAAAAAATCTTCAAAACAACCTGTCTTTATTAAGCCGATGCTAGCTTCCTTGATAAGCCATCCCTTTGATGATGAAAATTGGCTTTTTGAAATTAAATGGGACGGCTATCGAGCTCTTGCAAATATTGATAAAAAGGTTGAGTTATTATCACGGAATGAAAAAAGTTTTAACCAACAGTTTCGTCCTATTGTAGAGGATCTCTCCCATTTAAAGGAACAGGCTCTATTAGATGGGGAAATTGTGATTTTGGATTCTAAAGGGCGACCCAATTTTCAACTCATACAAAATTATCAAACAACCCCGCAAGGTCAACTTTATTATTATGTTTTTGATCTTCTTTATCTAAATGGTCATGATTTAAGAGATAGACCGTTACTGGAAAGAAAACAGATTTTGAAGAATTTAATAGATCAGAGCTCGTTTAAGTTTGTGCGATACAGCGACCATGTATTGAAAAAAGGAAAAAAGTTATTTGAAGAAGCCCTTAAGCAAAAACTTGAGGGAATTATGGCTAAAAAAATTGATAGTCATTATGTATCTAAAAGGAGTCATGAGTGGTTAAAAATTAAAACCCACCAACGTCAAGAAGTGATTATTGGAGGTTATACTCAACCTCGCGGAGGAAGGAAACATTTTGGAGCTTTGCTTTTGGGCGTTTATAATGACAAGAAAGAATTTATATATGTGGGCCATGTGGGAGGGGGATTTGATCAAAAGCTTTTAGAAAAAATTTCGCTTCAATTACATTCTCTTGAACAAAAAAAATGTCCTTTTCAGACTATTCCGAAGACAAATACTCATCCTACATGGGTCAAACCTCAGCTAGTGTGCGAAGTTTCATTTGCTGAATGGACGACAGATGGACATTTACGTCAACCCATCTTCGAAGGAATGCGCCAAGATAAAAAAGCGCCTCTCATCAAACGTGAAGTTCCCCTAAAGGAGATTAAAAAATTGACACAAGAAAAACCTGTTTCAATCACGCACGCAGATAAACTTTATTGGCCCCAATTAAAACTCACTAAAGGGGATCTTGTTCACTATTATCAATCAGTAGCAGAAATTCTTTTACCGTATTTAAAAAATCGTCCGATGATGTTGAAAAGATATCCAGAGGGAATTACAGGACAGGCTTTTGTTCAAAAAGATAGTCGAAATTTACATCTACCCTCTTGGTTGCAGACTGTGGATATCGTGCATTCCCATAAAAAAATTTCCTACTTTTTAATACAGGATTTAGAAAGTTTAGAATTTGTTGTAAACTTAGGAACGATTGAAATGCATCCTTTTCTTTCACAGATAAATAATCCTGAATATCCGGATTATTTTGTGATCGATCTTGACCCTGAAGACATTCATTTTTCTTCTGTCATTGAGGTAGCGCAGGTGCTTCATAAGATCTTAGAAGAACTGAATATTCCTAGCCTTTGTAAAACATCTGGAAAACGGGGGTTACACATCTGTATTCCCATGCATCAGAAATATACATTTGAAGAAGCCTTAAGATTTGGACAAATTATTGTTCAATATGTACATTCTCAAATCCCACAAATCACTTCTTTAGAAAGGCAGCCCGCTAAACGCCAAAAAAAAGTGTATTTAGATGTGTTGCAAAATCATTATAAGCAGACAGTGATTGCTCCTTACTCTGCACGCGGAACGGAATATGCCACAGTCTCAACACCTCTAAAATGGACAGAGGTAAAAAAGGGATTAGATCCTGAAGATTATACCATTCAAAATGTGCCAAAACGATTAAAAAAAACGGGAGATCTTTTTTTACCCGTTTTGGGTAAAGGAGTAGATATAAGAGCTACTTTAAAAAAATTGCAACGTAAATTAGGGGGCCAAAATGAATGAAAAAAATGAAAGCTACCCCTTCTATATAAAAAATTGTGCTTTAGCGGCAATAGCAACTGGAGAAAAGGCCGGATCTTTAATCGAGTTAAGAGATAAGCTTTTGGTGACGCATACAGGTTGTATATATTATCACTTTTGGGGCAGCCGTATGCATTCCGAATTTGTCTATCCCGAATATCATAATGATTTTGCTAGTTGGGCATTTCATCATCTTCATGATTTGACATTAGCGGAAAGATTAAGTGTGATTGATCCGACAGATTATAATCATTTAGAACAACTTAGAGAAAAACTTTTAGATGTGATCGAAGAAAGAATCGATGAAACTGCCATGGTGCATTGGACGACTAAAGAACAGTTTTTTCACTTTATACGTTCCAAAATTATTGTATTTGAGACGCCTTATCAAATCATTTCTCCTCAAGATTTGCCTAAAATGCTCTCCCATATGACTCCCAGTAGTATTTATTATCACTTTATTGATGCTCGCGGAAGAACAGCACAAGGAGTAGATGATTTTTCCCTTTGGTTGAGTAGTTATAACGCGGGTTATGAAGAACTAGTGAATAGAATTCGCATGATTGATCCTTACTTTCTTACGCTTTCAGAAATTAGAAGAAAATTTAGTAAAACCATTGAAGATTATTTTAAATAACAAATGGAAAAATTATGCAGGATCTTTTAGATAAATATAAAGATGCCGTCGGCTCTGATATAATTGATGAACTTCGTCAAATGGCTGATTCCTTACAAGGTAAAAAGATTGTCCATGTGAATTCCACAAAAGTGGGAGGCGGAGTTGCTGAAATTTTAACCATGATGACACACCTAACCTCTGCTTTAGGTATTGAAACACGGTGGGAAGTGATCAATGGTACTTCAGATTTTTTTGAATGTACCAAGGGGTTTCATAATTCTTTACAGGGATATAAGCAGACCATACCTTCTAATCGATTGTTGCAAGTTTATGAAAAGGTGAACGAGGATAATGCAGAAATTTTAAGACCGATTCTCGATGAAGCCGATTTCGTTTTCATCCATGACCCTCAGCCAGCCGCATTAATTAAGTTTTTCCCTCAGCGTAAAAATAAATGGATCTGGCGCTGTCATATTGACGTATCTAACCCGGATCGTTTTGTGTGGAAGTACCTGCGTAACTTTATTATGCAATTCGATGCGAGTATTTTTTCCTTAGCTGACTTTGTACAACCATTACCCCATCCGGTCTATTTGATTCCACCGAGTATAGATCCTTTGAATGAAAAAAATATCGAATTGCCTGAGCAAGAACTACAAGCTATATACCCGCGTTTTGGTTTGGATCCCCAACGCTCAATTCTATTACAGGTATCTCGCTTTGATCGCTTTAAGGATCCATTAGGGGTGATTAAGGCTTATCAGTTAGTGAAAAAATTTCAAAAGGACGTCCAGTTGATATTAGCTGGAGGTGGTGCCCCAGATGACCCTGAGGGGGAGGTGATTTTAAATCAAGTGAAGGAAGCGGCAGCGCATGATCCTGATATTCATATTCTTTATCTCCCTCCTGATTCGCATCGTACCATTAATGCTTTACAGAGAACTGCAGATATCGTTTTGCAAAAATCGATTAAAGAAGGCTTTGGCCTAACAGTGACAGAAGCCTTATGGAAAAAAAAGCCCGTGATTGGAGGAAATACCGGAGGGATTCGCTTGCAAGTCGTAGATCATCATACAGGTTTTTTAGTTAACACACCCGAAGGGGCTGCCTTGCGCATGCGCTATCTATTACAAAATCCCAAAATTATGGCTGAGATGGGACATACGGGGTGTCAATTTGTGAGGGATCATTTTTTGATCACGCGGCATCTTCGAGAATATCTGACCTTGATTACAGGACTTTTACATCCGGATAGTGATCGTATCGATATCAAAAGAATATGACCGCTAGATAAGATGTGTTCGATCATTGGAGGGAACGCTTTCCTCGGCGCGATCATTTAATTTGATGATGACATAAAACAAAAGACTGATAAAAGCTGCGAGAAAGCACCATACCGAAGCTAAAGTGGCGTAAAAAAAGAGACTTGCGATCATAAACGATAAAGCCGCTAGAATTCCTAAATAAGAGGTGGCTTTCAAGCTGGAAACAAACCAAGGAAATACGACACCTATGACATAGAGTGCAGGCAAAATATAACTATTTTGAACGCGAGCATCATATTGGATACTGTGATTAAAGATGGCGGCTTCCACTCCATGATGAATAAAGCTAAAGATCAGGACTAAAGATTGGCTAAGGCCTAAAAGAAGCACTCCATACAGTAATTTTTTTCTGGCTGGGTTTGGTTCAATGAGTATGAAGGCTAGGGGGATTAATACGGGCCACATAAGATAAGCAAATGTGACAAAATAATATTTAGCTAGAATTCCAATAGGTCCTAAAGGAGGGTAGGGGAGAGATATCCATAGAATCCCCTCTGAAAATTGTTGCAAAGCAAATAAGAAGGGAATGAATCCCATAAGAAAAAATTTTTTCGTTTGTATACTTTTTAGGTTCATCCCACTAATAGCGGCTATGACAGCTGAGGCTGTAAAGCTTGCTTCTGCTGAAAAACACATCGGTTACATCCTATATAAAAGGGTGGCTTACCCATAACAATTTATATAGAGAGATGCAAGTAAAAAACGCGTGATGGCAGAATGATCTCAAAAATGGGGAAATATGTTGAGAACTTCACATGGCTCCAGAAAATTTAAAGACGACTTTTAAAATTGATAGGTCAAATTAAAAAAGTAACCCCTATAGTCTTTCCTTCCAAATTGATAAGAAAACTTTAATGAAAGACAATCATCATTCCAATAGGGTATTAAACAATCACTAGTCAAAGAGAGTCCAATTTCTTCGTAATGTCTTATAAATAGATGGTCTCTTGCAATATATGTATCTTCAAAAGTGACATTAAAGTTTACATTTCTAGTGCCCATCCTCCACCCTCTACAAGTTCTAAAAGAAAGTCCATTTTTGTAGATATAGTTATGGAGGTGATAAGTAAAATTGACACCCGTCAACCAGAGATTCGTTGTAGTAAAATAGCCTACATAATTTGTCATAGACAAAATGTAACGCTGGATCTTGTAATTATATACACTTGTGAGGCCTATCGATGCAAAAGAACCGGCTGTACATAGATCTAAAGAGCCCCCTGCACCCATTCGAAGCATAGGTGTGAGAGACCAAGAAGTTTGAATGGGAAATCGGAAACCGAATCCTAGGGATCCTACCACGGAAGAAGCCCCACCATTTCTAAGATAAGATATTGGAGCATCGATAATAAAAGCTCTATTTAGATCGGGTGAAAATGAATAGCGTAAGGGAAAAGTGACAACCGTGGTGTCAAATCCTTTAGTAAAAGCGCGTCCTGCGCTTACACCCACCTGATATTGATGGACCGTAGGTTGAGAATTCCAATCACATTCACAGCCGCTCATAGGATTTAAAATGCCAATTTCGTAGTCTGCCTGAGCCATCTGAGATTGGAGACTATTAGGATTTCCAGCGATGGGATCAATAGGAGAATACCTTGCATACGCTTTAAAGAGTTTGTGGTGATCGCCTCCATCACGAATATAATCTTTAAAAAGAGTAAGACTGTCGTCACGCGTAGCTCCGGTAAATATTTTTTTTGTGCCAATTTGTGGAATTTGGACAATAAGCGCACTTGAGTCAGCAGGGAATAAAGCGAAGGCCTTAATGCCCCTTAGATTAAACTCCAGCGATGTAGATAAACGAGGCGTGTAGAGAGGGATGAATTTTTGAATATGGGGAGTCTGAAGTTCTCTTTTTAAATCCACGAGATTAGGAGCACTCACAGTTTTGTGAAAACCCTCCACGCTTACTGTCGCATGGTAGGGTTGTCTAGCATGCAAAATGGATGGCTGACTAAAGATCAGTATGTAAAACAGACAATAGAGTTTATATTGCATCGTCATAAGAAAATCTTTTAAGTGGTTATCTCTAAATTAGAATTCAGTCAATGAACGCTAATTCGGGGATTGTCCCTAAGTTTCGTCTTAGTCTAATTGATAAGCCAAACGATCCACATTTTTATATAGCTTTGTTTTAACAGGGAACAATGAAAAGCAATCTCGGATAAATAGATATTATTGTCAACAAAAGAGGTAAAATTTGCTCTGCTTAAAAGAAGTTAGCATTTCTTACAACCAACTACCTATAGTTTGAGATCTTATATCAACTCTTCTGAATGTTCATCAGCTTCGTAAGGAAGTTAGATTTGTTGTGCAGTCAGAGATACTTAAATATGAAATTTATTTTAGAATCGCACAGTCATATCCATACCTGCCAAGACCATACCTTTTCTTTTTCCCAGATCAAAAGCTCTATGATCCCAATTTCGATAGTAACCAATTTCAGGACGAATCTGGACGATTGAATTAAAGTTATAGGTTAAACCAACGGCATGACTTGTGTAAGTGCCAGGAAAACCACTGCGCTCTCCATCTTCATCTCGCCAAACTTCATTACGGAGAGTCGTAAAGGCTTTTTCATTAAATTTGAACAGGGTGTAATTAACAATTCCATAAGTGAATGTTGTGCCAGGTATATTAGCGCCAATCCCCCCGCCGCCTCCAAATGATTTAACAGGTCCAGCACTTGGAGTTCCACCGACCACTGCCTCACGTTGCCACATGAAATACCCTTCTGTTTTTGTATGAAAGTCATCGTTAAATTTATGCTGCCATGTACCTACAACGTAATTAAAGTTGTCGTGGCCCAGCGGTTGGCCATACATTTGAAAGCGCCGAAACTTTGCACCATTAATAGCATTGAGTACCAAGTAGATGGAGTCGTTGTTGTCACAGGAGACCCAGCGAACACCGAGCATACCAGTGGGGACAGCTCCTTTATACCAGGGAGCCATATCAGTTCCTGCATGGAGGGCTGCTTGGATCGTCCAGTTCTTGTTGAGCATGATCGTTGCCATCATTCCAGTTTGAGTATACGTATCAAATGTAAAAAGCAATGAATGTGTTCCCATGTAATTATCTGGAGCAAATTGGGTTTCGATATCAGGACAGGCAATCCATCTTCCTAATCGAACAATCATGCCTTGAGCAACTGCTGGTGTATAAATATCGACATATTGTTCTGTAAAATCATAGCCATAAAGATTGTTGTGCTTTAACAATTGACGACTTGTCCATCCTCCCGCTGTCATGTAGCGATAATCGATCCCAAATAAAAAAGTAGATCTAAATCCTATATCGACATGACTCGTTTGAACAGAATCTAATTCTCTTTCTACACGAAAGATAAATTGATCAAGTTCAAATCGATTAGGGACAATCCAATAAGAGTCTGGGGTGTTCGAATTTTTACATGTACTTACGTTGACCGATCCGTTGACCCACCCGTAGGCCTTGATGCGACTTTTTTTGATGGCTTCTCCATAGCAAGAATTATAAATGACTTTCATCAATGGATAAACGGTATCATTAGGGGGAACTCCAATTAAAGGACTTCCTTGATACTCTGCAGAAGGAAATGGAGGAGAATCAAACGGCGCTGGCAATGCTCGCCTTTTGGGTTCCTCACAGTCTTTTTGTTCCCCTTCAAAAAGGTTTTCAGTAAGATTTTGTTCTGAAAAACAGTCTAGATTACAGGCCCGAGGAGTACATACAGTCTCATCTGCTAAGGAGATTCCATGCATAAGTAGGGAGGCCAGGATAAGAAGGAGGAGAGGGAGTTGTGTCATTTTTTATATTTATTGATTTGTAAGCTTGATCATGATTTCGCCATCTAGCAAAAATTTTCAAACGACCTAAAATTAGCACAAGCCTTATATGCAAGAAAGGACAAAAATGTATTAAACAATTGCAAGATTGTATTTATTGAAACAGAGATGGGGGTATGGGATAAATGTAAACGATGATATCGTGTCAAATTTAGAGTTCTGCAATCGTTGCAGTTTGTTGAATAAGAAATGTATTAGCTTTCATTTATTGTCCTCACCCTTATCTTGAAAGCTCTTGTAAACCTAGGATGATCAATTTAAGCTTCACGATGTGATCTTAAATGGTTAGATCACGTCGTGAGCTATGGATGTGATTTATTTCATGTATTAGCGGGAGTTAATCTAAGATTTGTAAACTCATGGCTAAGGGTGCGAACCCTTTCTTGTAGATCTTTTGCTTTCATCGGCTTGGATCCAAACAAAATATTTTTAAAGACAGTGAGTTTACCCATAATATCTTGAGCTGTCTTGGTTGTGGCAGTCAATTGAATATGCGCGTGTGAAACTGTTTGACCCGCATCCTTTCCTTCTTTGCCAAAAATATAGACCGCTTTGATTTGTCGAGTCTTTTGGAGATGCTCCACAATTTTTTGTGTTAAATCCATGGATTCACAAAACTCATCTTGCGTCAGGTTGCTAATATTTTCACAATGTCTTTTTGGCACAACCAGAAAGTGAAGCTTCTCTCCACCAAACCCAATGGGTGCATAGTTGAACAAGACATTCACTTTATTACCAGATAAAACTAGCTGACGTTTAATCGTTTCCTCTTTGCAAAAAGCATCGTTACTTTTAGATTCTTCAGCTGAATGTTTTTTAGTGATTGGTTTCTGGAATATCTCACGGTATTTTTCCAGGATTTCTTTTTTGTTTTTTTCACTTATTTTTATTCCCCCGAACACAATTCTCCATAGAATTTTTATTTGCTGGATCGCTCGTGTTACAAAGCTTTTACACTTCTGGTAGGGAACCATTTCCCACTTAAAAGTCTGAGAATCCACTTTGGCGTAAATCAGATATTGATCAGTAATGCTGTTGTCTTTCCAGGCTTGCACAGTCCTAAGGATTAGACTATGAGAATCTCTGTGGTGAAGAGGAGACCAATCGGTTAAGCGTTTATTAGGTAAAGAGATTTGAAGGGATTTTGCAGATAAGGGTTGATCTGGGATACCTAATGAAACAGATGAATTTGTATGGCTAACTTCTAAGGGCATAAATATCTCACTTTTATAAATATGTTGTATATACGGGAGGAAAACAGACCGCAGGTTGGATCATCTTTTAATTACATGAGATGCTTCCTTAAAACTCCTAAAAAATTTTATTAATTAGGACCCCATTTAGTGTTCCTAACTCCTGTAGGCTGTTTTTTGAAATTTAGTTTGCCATATTTAGATATAAAAAACAATTTGAGTACAAAACTTTTGGAATTTTGCAGGGAGAACGTAACATGGTGGTATGAATTTACGCCATTCTTAAAGGATTTACTTATATTTAACTCACCTCCATATGAATGGTTATTTCTGTCTATGACTTCTTTGTAAATATAGGGAAATAGTATTAAAAAAACACAAATGTCTATTCTGTTGAATGATGCGAGAGAATGCTAGACTAGGCTTTGAAGGGATGGGAAACATCGGATGGTCTCTGAACTTTTCCTTTTTATTTCGTTTAAAGTGACGCCAATTTTTCTATCTTTTATATTTTTTATAATATTTTAAGAGAATGATTAAGAAACGGTTGATAAGGTATGTTATTAAAATCGGCATCTAAAATTTTGAAACAGCATAAAGAAGAGTTAGCAGAACAGGGGGGGCGCTCACTGGCAATTTTTGGATCGGTTGCACGAAATGAAAGTACTTCTAAGAGTGATGTAGATATTTTGATTGATTTTGACTCTAAGAGGGGGGTATTTGCATTTGTGGGTCTAAAAAGTTACCTAGAAAATCTTCTTGATTGCAATATTGATTTGGTAACTAAGGATGCTTTACATCCAGCTTTGAAATCGAAAATATTATGTGAAGCAGAAAATGTCTTCTAGAGATTGGTAAAATGCATTCCATAGTTCAGTATTATCCGAACCGCGACTCCATCGAAAAGTGGCAATATCATAGACCCTGTATCCATAAGCACAAAATTCAAAATCAAACATGGTTAATCATTTTTTTAGTAAAATGCTGGTTATAGCCATGTACGTTACTTGCAATTATTCCATAGGTTTCGTTTATCTTATCTAGAACTAAGATTTTCTGTCTTAATTTGTCTCCTAATCTATCCAGACATTAAACAACGTGTATTTTTTACAGATAAGGAATATCAAACTCTTCTTGAATGTGCTGGGTTTCATCAGGTATCGGTCATCGGTTCCTGGTATGACACCCCTTTTGCTAATCGACAGGCTCTAATCAATTTTGCAAAACCATTCCTCAATTTCATTCGTCACTTACCGACAGACAGCAAGAGTTTACTGAGGAAGTAGTTGATAAAATTATTTCGATTGCGGGTGTTTCAGATGATGGAATCATCCATTATAAAACTTTCAATCTATAAGCTTCTGAGATCAAATAAGTTCTAAACCCCCTCCATTTGAACTATTTCCATTATGGAAATAGTTGCTACAGGACTTAATTCCTTGCTTTCTTAGATATTTTTCAGATGTTTTTGGGAATCGCTGGATTTTGACACCAAATAGCTCAGACATAATGAATTGAGCTTATGTTCCTGCTAAACGCCTAGTATAACACTCTTGGTGATATCCCAAATTCATGTAAATGTGAGTAATAGAAGTTTGTTCTATAACTCAAAAAATGATATAAATATGAGTTATAGAAATGGAGTCTATAACTCATGCTTTGGAATTGGCAATTAAAAGAATGGCCTAAGTTTTATTATGATCCCGCAAGTATTGCAGAGCTGGAAAAACAGTTTTTATTGGGGTTAGGAAGCGCCATGGCTTTTTTAAAGACCATTGAAGAATCTGAATACTATAAGTTTGTCATTGAAATCCTAAGTCAGGAAGGAATAGAAAGTTCAAAAATTGAGGGAGAAATTCTTGAAAGAGAGAGTTTGCAATCTTCAATTAAGAAGCACTTTGGATTGGTTGCACCTATAAAGCATATAGGCAAAAAAGAGTTGGGGATGGCTCATTTGCTTTGTGATGTTTATGAATCGTTTCAAAAACCATTGAACCATGAAGTGTTGTTCAAATGGCATGAAATGCTGTTTATGGATACTAGAGAAAGTGGACAATATCGTACACATTCTGTGGCGATGCAAATCGTATCCAATCGATTGGATGTTACGAAAGTTTTCTTTGAGGCACCTCCTTCCGATAGAGTTCTTTATGAAATGGATACATTTATCGATTGGTTTAATGCGATAGATCAAAAGAGTTCCGTTTTAGGACAAGCAGCCATTGCTCACATATATTTTGAAAGTATTCATCCCTTTGAAGATGGTAATGGTAGAATTGGAAGGGCGTTGATTGAAAAATTCTTTTCTAGAATAGTAGGAAGGCCCATTTTAATTTCTGTTTCGAGAGTTTTAGAAAAAAGAAAGAAAGAGTATTACGCCGCTCTTGAAAGTTGTAATAGGACGCTTAATGCTCAACCATGGGTTCAATTTTTCTCTGAATCTGTGTTACAAGCTCAGAAAGATTCGATGGGTCTCATCCAATTTTTAGTTGCAAAATCTAAGTTGCTTAGTGCCTTGGCTGGAAAAATTAATGTTAGGCAAGAAAAAGTTCTCCTAAGGATGTTTGAATGTGGTTCTGCTGGATTTCAGTGTGGCTTAAGTGCTGAAAACTACATTGCAATTACTAAAGCTTCTCGAGCTACAGCAACTCGAGACCTTGCTGAACTAGTTTCTTTAGGGGCATTGGTTAAGACTGGCGAACTGCGTTACACGCGTTATTGGTTAAATCTAAAATAATGAACGGAAGAGGAGGGATTCGAACCCCCGGACGGGTCACCCCGCCTTCTGTTTTCAAGACAGACGCAATCGGCCACTCTGCCACTCTTCCAGATTCGAAGGCACACTTATAGCGCATCGTTATAAATAATTCAAGTTAAAATCTTAGCAGATCTAATTCCTTTAGTTTTTTATGGGATTAGCGCTTATAGAGTCTATGTCCACCCATATTTGGCTTTTTGCTTTCACATCGATTCGATTTTACAAAAGAGATTGATTCAAAATTCAAGAAATTTCTAAGCATTTTAACATTTTCATATTAAATTTAGAAGTTTTAAATTGTTAATTTTTTATTATAAATCTGTGACTTTATAAATTAAAAAATGTCATAATATTAATAAGATTGTTAAATCAATTTATTAAAAATAGGACTGAGTCATGAACAATAGAGGGAAAAACCAAGATCACGAGGGTGTCTCTATTTTAGAGGCTGTGGAAACTCTTTCCGATATCATCGATTTACAGATTCTTGCTGATGTAGGCATCGCTAAAACCCACAAAATCACACTGGGTTCTCAGGCGGTCAGTTATCGTTCCATTGAATGGTTGCATAACGAAGATGTCGACTCCAAGCTTAAGGATTTACGTGAAGTTTTTAAAGTGGTTCTGACTTATTTAAAGGATTACTATAAAAAACAATATCTTCAAATTGATCATCAACAAAATATTGAAGGTATTAAAAATATCATGGTTCTAGTGGGGGAAGCTGCCAAAAAATTAGATCGGTTCACAGCCGTTTTTAATCGTTCTAGTGCCGAGCGTGTGACAGAATGGAAAGAATATAAGCAGCTACAGGACTTTTATCTCAGTCGTATTGCAAGGCATATAGATGAGGGGGTTTTAAGTAAGTGGATTTTAGGCCTAGCTCAAAGAGCCTTTAATACGGAAACTCCTTTACCTTCCACATTAGAAAAAGGACTCCAAGCAAAACATGTTTTTGTTGATTTAGAAGCGGTTAAAAAAGATACGGAACACGAATTATTTTTCATTCGAAAAGAAGATGGATCCCGTTTTTTTAGTCCAAAACTCATTAGAAATATGAAGTTAGTTTGTGATTTTGGGGATTATTTAACGGAGCCAAAAACAGATGATCCTTTAGCTGATCTCCCTCTATGGCAGGATCGCTTTCTACATGCTTGTGCCAAGGATCTTTATCATGAAGTTCATCAAGAAATAAAAGAATTTTATCAAAAGGGGATTAAGCATAGGAATCAAGAGCTTGTGCATTGCATCAATAAGGCTATCATGGCGCTCATGCTAAGCTCAAACTCTCGTCATCTGATGCGTAACTCTCCGCCTAAAGTATGTCTGGAATACTTTCAGGATTTTCAAAAATATTTAAGAGATATATTAGTTAATAGTGAATATCAACGACTCATGACATACACTAGTTCAGACGAAGAAGAGAATAGTATCATCAAAACCGTACAGGCTTTATGCGCATCATTTTTTAAGTCATCCAGGGCTTCTAGAGAACTAATCATACCTATCCAAAATTTAATTAAAGAAGCAAAACTCAATATTTCTCAGGAACATTTGGAGGCGGCAAAAAGGAATCACCAACTATGGAATCGTCTAGGTTACGATCATTCAGCCATGAATAAACTGATTAAACGCAGAAATGGGCATTTGTTGAAAATCCTGAACATGATTGAGGAAAACCACACGGCCTTTGATCCTATCATACAAGGAGGTGTATCCAGCCAATACTATACCCTCTACTTTAATGATAATAAGATAGATTGCCTACATTTGCCTTGCCCGATAAGACAAGAAATTATTACAAAAGCTGTCGTTAACGAAGAGTTTAAGAACTTTCTTAGTCGAATAAAAAAACAGGGTATGGGTAAACATTTACTCATTAACTTACAGGATAGAACGTCTTGGAGAGAGTACGAAAGGTGTAGAACTCTTGAAGAGTTGCAGTACAAGGAAGATTTTGCTCATCAATTAGTGGTGATCACCCTTCCTAAAGATACAGAGTTTTACCATCAACTCGCTCCATATCTCAGTGATCGGCATGGGCAAGATTTTTTTAAAAGATTAAAAGATCAGGTGTTGGATGAATCTACAGGTTTTTATTTTCCTGAAGCCATAAAAAAAGAGCTTACAGAAGGCTTTTTGGATGAGCTAATCGCATCTATTCATCGCATTTTTTTTCATAGTAAAAACGTTTTGTTGCAGGATCATCGTCTCGATTTTATTGAAATTTTCTACTCGTTTTTAGTTTTAAAAATTTTAGAGACCCAAGACATTTCGTCCTTTAGTTTTACTTGCAAAGATGGTGTAGACGTGGGGAATACAAGTACCGCTCTATTATATGCCATCTATACTCTCTTAAATGAAGATCAACCCCATGAGTCTTTAATAGATTATATGAATGTCATCATTTATTTTCCGGCCATGCTTGCACGTGAACGAATGGTTAATCCAGAGCGCTTTAAACGGATGCTAAGTGCTATAAAACTCTTTGAAACGATTCGTGATGAACATGGACTGACCAACTTTAAAATTTTAATGAGGGAGGCTTTTGGTCGATTATATAAATCTAATGTTTTTGATTCAAAATTGATCATTCCTCGCTAAAGAACGTTTATAACAGTTTGTTTGAACCCTATTGTTCCGGACTGACGGAGCAATAGGGGAGCTCACCTTGTTATTTTAATTTATATAAATCTGTATACTTTCTATTTATATAGTGGTTAAAAGCGTCTGCTGAAAAAGCTTTTCCTGTCACTTTCTTTAAAAGCTCTTTGCTACCATATTGTCGACCATACTGGTGGATATGAGTATTCAGCCATTGTTTAATAAATAAAAGATCCCCTTTGGCTAGACGATTTTGCCAAGTGGGGTGATCGTGCTCAAAGGCTGTAAAAAGATGCGCTGCATAAAGATTTCCTAATGTATAAGTGGGGAAGTATCCAAAGGCACCCATGGCCCAATGAATATCTTGCAAACATCCTTCCGTATTATTAGAGGGGGTTACACCTAAAAGTTCTTGCATCTTGGCATTCCACGCTTCAGGAATGTCTCTCACAGATAAGGACCCTTCAATGAGTTCTTTTTCCAGTTCAAAACGTAAAATCACATGAAGGCTGTAGGTGACTTCATCAGATTCGACCCGAATAAGAGAGGGATGTACTTTGTTTACAGCTCGATAAATTTTATCCACTGTGATCGATTCTAATTCTTTTGGAAATGCTTTTTTAAGAACGGGTAAGAAGTACTTCCAAAAGGAGGAGCTTTGTCCAATTAAGGTTTCCCACCACCGGGATTGACTTTCATGAATGCCTAAGGAGATGGGTTCTCCAAGGGGACTTCCGTAGTGTTCTTCTGAGAGACCCATTTCGTATAACCCGTGACCACATTCATGCAGAGTGGTAGAGATATTGCTAATTAATGATGTAGGATGAATTCTTGTCGTAATTCGACTATCCGTAGGATGCATACCCGTTGAAAATGGATGAGAAGAGATGTCTAAACGTCCTTTGGATTTGTCATGCCCTAATGCCTCCATCAAAAAAGCACTCAGAGCCAGTTGCTTTTTTTCCTCGAATTTACCATATAAAAACGAATTATCAATAGGCTTAGCCTGTTTGATTTTTTTTAAAAGACTGAGCAAGGATTTTTTTAGACTGTTAAAAAGTCCCTCAATTTCAGCCGTTGTGGTGTCGGGTTCATAAAGATCTAATAAAGCATCGTAAGGATGGTTCTCGTAGCCTAGCAATTCCGCTTTTTTTCTATTCATATAAACTAGCTTAT
The DNA here is from genome assembly GCA_001897225.1 of Chlamydiales bacterium 38-26. GTDB lineage: Bacteria > Chlamydiota > Chlamydiia > Chlamydiales > Parachlamydiaceae > Neochlamydia. The sequence goes on along the minus strand of MKSK01000004.1, from coordinate 181,627 downwards.
CTAGATAAGGGGCAAAGGTATGAAAGGTGTTTTGGTTTTTAGCTGAACGCCACACAGTCACAGATTGAGAGCAGACTTGTGCAAATTCTTCTACAAAACTAGAAGGAAGGCATGTTTCTTTTACATAATCGCGATGCCATTGCTTGACCGCAGCCTTTTGCGGCGAACTTAGACCTTTAACCAGTATTTCACCGCTCTTTAGATCTATAAGTTGACTCAATGCTTTAGCAAAGCTAGGACTTGTCCTAGATTTATGGATTAATCCAGCCAGAACCTTCATTTGTTCTGAGCGAATGGTGGCAGCTCCTATGGGCATATAAGTTTCTTGATCCCAGTCGAGCAAAGCCGATATACTGCTAAGAATTCGACTATGACGTGATTTTTCGAAAATATTCTGGTAATGTTTTGTTGCTTCGGAAGTTTTCATTTTTACACTCATTTTTGATGAATAGGGGTAATGATTCGCAGCATATCGTTTTGGAATAATTTCCAAAACGAATTTTTGCCCTTATTTTGAGGGATCTTTATCTTCATTGGCCACTGACTGGATGATACGATTAATTATATCCTCTGTAACTTCTATCTCTAATCCTTTTTTAGTTCTAAGTTCATCAAGATAGAGATCTAGTTGTGGTAGGATAAAATAAGCATTTAATAGGAAAAGTTTCTCCAAAATTTCAGATACCTTTCCATTTTTTTCTACAATCTCTTCACTCATTTTGTAGAGCCACTTTTCATGCCATCTTCGATAATTTTCTAAATCTTTATAGATTTTAGAATCCCATTGTTTTTGGTGAATGAGCTGTTTTTTTTCTTTCATGTTTTGTTCATTCGTTTTTAATTGCTGCAATAACTCTTGAAATTTTTTTGAATGAATAAATAGTCCATGCAGCTTTTCTTGAGAGAGCTTAGAGGTAATGTCTGCCTTTTGGGAGAGGAGTGTATGCATATCCTTATCGTAGGCTCCTCCATTTTGCAAGCGGCGGACTTCGCTAAATGCTTCTGAAAGGATATAAGTGGCTTTATCTGGATGATGCCTTGAAAGAATGTTTTTTTGTCCATCTATAAAGATTTTGTGTAAGACTGTATCTGAAACCTTAATATCTTGCGCTTCATGCTGATTCATGTGCCTTAATATTTCATAAGTTTGCTCTGCTGATGTTTCTTCAATCTGAATCTTTTTAAATCTACGTTTTAGTGTCGTGTTCTTAATTTTATTTTCATATTCAAGAGGGGTTGTTAATCCGATGATATAGAATAAACTATCCGTGGATGTATCGGCGGAACTATTGAAACGTTGCCCTAGCATATCAGCTAAGTTGTGTGCTTCTTCGAAAACAAGAATCGCGTCTTTTTTATGAGGGCCAATCTTATCTTCGATCTGAGTGAGAGGATCTTTAAAATCGAAAGGGTTATTTTTTTTTATAATCTCGGAAGTACGGATATAAAAGAGTTTTTTTCCTTTAAGAGAATCTGGAACTTCACCTTTAGCAAGACGCCAAGCGAGTCCGTCCATTAGTTTGGACTTGCCGACTCCAGACTCTCCTATCAATAAAGGATGTTTGCGGCCGGTTTCATTATTGGCGGCTAAGGCATTTATAAGATCATCCAACTCTTTTTCACGTCCAAATAGCGGAAGAATGCGTCCCTTTTTAACCTCTTCGATCATATTTTTGCAAAAGGGCAGCTGATCTGGGCATCGATTTAAAAGTTTACTAAAGATAAAGCCTAATAAGGAAGCAATGACTGCACTACCCACAACCACAGCCGCAGAGATGAGGGGATTCACAATGAAACTTAAGATAAAGCGCACCATTTTGATCGGAATTTCTAGTAGCCTCCAAACGATATCGAGCATGTATTTGGTTTCAAAATAGGTATTAGGTTCTTTGCCAAGATCTATAATATTAAACGCTAGGGCTAGCGTACGCACAAAGTTTTTTAAGACCCGGACTAAAAAAAATTGCTTTGAGTCTTTAATTAAATTTTGTCTTTCTGTTTCTATGTCATATTTTTTTATTGTTTGATGAATATCTGCAAATTGTTTCGCCGTAGCTTGAAGGCTTATAAATTGGGGTTTAAAATCCAGATCTGTTGTTTCAAGATTTGCATAGATAGACTGAATTAATTCACGCATTTGTTGTAATGTGAAGAGTTGAATACACTGATTGCCTATCGACTTGGTGCCGGCACTGAAATCTTTTCGTAAAGCAGTTTCTAACAGCTGCTTTCTTTCGGCATCAGACAGCTTATTTATAATGATTTTTAAATCTTTTTTTAACGACGAAAAATCTTGACTAGCGATTGCATTAAGGATTTGATGAATTTTTTCGTCTTTGTCTTTAATTAGTTGGTGATCACGAGCGAGTTTCTTGATCATTTGAGTAAGCGCACTCTGTTTTTTTCCAAACAGATGACGAACTCTCTCCATTAGAGGTTGTGCAGATCGTGAAGACTCAATGTGGCAAGGACTCGGAATTTTTTTATTAGATTTTATGTGTTTTTGTTCTGCCTCAGGCGTCCATGTAAGAGGTTCCCTGGGATAACTACAGATAGAAGTTGTCATTAAAATCTCAAATTTTATCGGTTTATTAATTGTTATAATATTTTATTGTTTACTGGATTTATGGAGGCAAGGATTTCCTCATAAAATGAGCATCGCATCTCCATAGGATAGAAAGCGATAGCGGTCTTTTACAGCTTTTTGATAGGCATTTTGAATGAGTTCATGAGAAGCAAACGTGCTTACTAAGATAATTAAACTTGATCCTGGTTGATGAAAGTTGGTTAGAAGATTTTTTACGTACTTAAATTTATAACCAGGATGAATGAATATATTCGTGTGGTATTTTCCACTTTGAATGCATCCTTCTGGCGAGGCAGCAGATTCAAGGGCACGGCAAGTCGTTGTTCCTACACAAATCTGTTTTCGAGAAGGATTTCTAGCGTTAAGATTTTGCGCTGTAGTTTCAGTGATTTCAAAAATTTCTTCGTGCATTTGATGATGTCTAATGTCCTCTGTTTTTACAGGGAGAAATGTGCCTAAGCCTATATGTAATGTAATTTTATCAATCAGAACTCCTTTGTCTACTAGATGGCTTACCATCTCATCGGTGAAGTGAAGTCCTGCGGTAGGCGCTGCAACAGAGCCTGGATTTTGGGCATACACAGTTTGATAGCGCTCTTTATCCACTTCGTTTAAGCTTTCACGCCGCATATAATAGGGAAGAGGGACGTGTCCAAATTTTTCTATGGCTTCCTCAATACTTCCCGTATATTCCAGCTGCACAAGACGTTGTCCATTTGCATGAATATCGATCACTTCGCAGAAAAAACCATCCCCAAAATAAACACGGGTTCCAATTCCCATTTTTTTTCCCGGTTTTACCAATGCTTCCCACTGGTGGGAGGAAATTTTTTTTAGTAAAAAAACCTCTGCTTTTCCTCCTGATAGGCGTTGGCCAATCAATCTTGAAGGAATGACCTTGGTATCGTTGAAAACTAAACTGTCTCCTTTTTCTAGATAGTGACAGAGTTCCTTGAAAGGCATTTCATAAATTTTTTCTGTATCTCTTTCTACGACGAGCAAGCGTGAAGCATCACGGGGATGGCAGGGATATTGAGCGATCAAATCTTCAGGTAGATCATAGAGATAGCTTGTTAAAGCAAATCTATTTTTCACGTTATAATTCCTTGAATATTCTTGAAGGTGATTTTGATATTGGGATCTTCTGAAAAAGTTATCGTGTTTTATCAACGAAAGCCAAGGAAAAAGTTTCCTTGGCTTATACTACTATTACTCTAACACTAAGTCTATTTGTGCATTAGGATAGGCTTTCTTTAAAATTTGCGCAGCATGTTCTCCTTGATGAGCATACATAGCGGCTTGATCAATAGTAATTTTTGAATCCACTGGATTTGCATTAGGAAGGTTCGCAGCTTCTACAACATCCCATTGCGTGATAAAAGGTCCAGAGGAAAGCTTCATGACCATGTTGTGTGTGGCTTTTACGGCTTGTTCAATGAGGCTGGAAGGGTTGGAAAGAGCGTAACCTTGGTAACTAATTTGCTTACTCTCGATATCCCAAAATTGACTAGGGGAGTGTTGTTTTAGAAAATAGGCATTGGTGCGTGTCGCAATAGCCAAAGCCGCTAAAGCTTCTTCAGGAAGAGGTTGCTGTAGACGTGTAGAAAGGACCGTTTTAACATATTCATCAAAGGAAATTTCATTGACGATGCTAATGGAGCCTCCAATATCATATATATAAATACGTCCTTTGTATTCAATTCCATCGACGACAGTTGTTGTCGCTTTATCATCAGGTAGAATCATAATTTGAAAAACACCTGGAAATTCTTCTCCCCATTTTAAACCATTGTTTAAGGGTTGAATATATTTTCTTTTACCCACAAAACGTGTACTCATGTGGCTATTGGCATTGGGATCATAAAGTTGATACTTGCCTTTAACCTCAAGAACGACCCCTGGTTTATTATGAACAATCAAAATTTTTAAACTGTCTTTCGAGGGTGCCAATGGTCTATTAAAGAAATTGGCCACGGAATCCATGACTCCAGCGTAGGCTGTATGAGCTTGCAGAACAAGACATAAAGCGATGAGTATTCTTTTAAACATGTTATTTCTCCTAATTTTTATTTCGAGATTCTAAGTGCTGATATGCTAAGGGTGTGACTTCGCGGCCACGAGGAGTGCGTTTAATAAAACCTAGCATAATCAAATAAGGTTCATAGACTTCTTCAATAGTGACAGCTTCTTCGCCAATTGCGATAGCGATGGTATTAAGGCCTACAGGGCCTCCTTTGTAATGATGAATCATCGTTTCTAAGATTTTGATATCCATTTCATCTAACCCTAAATGATCTATAGATAGCATATCTAGGGCCTTGGAAACGACTTCATGATCTACACGATTATTTGCGCGTATTTGAGAATAGTCCCTTACCCAGCGTAAAAGATTATTGGCAATTCGAGGGGTACCGCGCGAGCGACGGGCAATTTCTAAAGCAGCTTCTTCAATCAAATGAAGATTTAAAATACGGCCTGTTCTTTGTAGGATTTTGACTAATACATCGGGTTGGTAATACTCCAATCGACAACTAAGTACAAATCGGGAACGTAAGGGGCTAGAAAGTAATCCTGTTCGTGTGGTGGCTCCTGCAAGTGTGAATTTATTTAACTTCACTTGTACGCTTCTTGCATTCGGACCACTATCAATCATTAGATCGAGAACAGCATCTTCCATCGCTGGATAAAGATATTCCTCTACATTACGATTCAAACGATGAATTTCATCAATGAAGAGGATATCACCATCTTTCAGGTTAGTCAAAATACCTGCTAAGTCGCCAGGCTTTTCTATGACGGGTCCTGAAGTTACAATGATGTTGGTTCCCATCGCCTTTGCTAAAATGTTAGCCAAAGTTGTTTTTCCTAGTCCGGGGGGGCCAGAAAAAAGACAATGTCCTAAAGCCTCGTTGCGTTGTTTGGCTGCTGCAATCAACACTGACAAGCGATCGCGCAGCGACTCTTGGCCTAGAAAATCGGAGAGAGATTGAGGTCTTAAAGGGACTTCGAAAGATAAATCCTCTCTCCCAAGATTAGATTCAATGTAATTTGTTGATTCCATGTCTTTGTCTTTTCAGGAAAAAATTCCCAGTGCATTTAGAAAAACAAACATTATTAAAATCGGAGCGCTGTATTTAAAGCAAAACCAAAAATAACTTAGCAGCCATTTATTTCGATCAAAAAAATCAGAAGATCCTAATTTTAAGCTATTTAAACTTTTTTTAGTTCCCCAGATCCATCCTACTAAAATCACCGCTAAAAAACCTCCTAAAGGGATTAAGATGCTGTTTGCGATAAAATCAGCTAAATCTAAAAATGTCATTCCCTGCCACCTTACATCGGCTAATAAGCTAGTGGAAAGAGCACTTGGAATTCCCAGTAAAAAAGCTCCTATACCGCAAATGATCACAGCTTGATGGCGCTTCCATCCCCATTCATCCATTAGATATGCAATGGTAGGCTCCATGGCAGAAATTTCTGATGTTGTGGCTGCCAAGACCACTAAGAGAAAAAACATGATCGCTAGCAAGTGTCCTGCTGGAACATGGCTAAAAACCCAAGGGAGTGTATGAAAGATTAAGCCTGGTCCTTGATCCGGTTGTAAATCCACAGAAAATACGATTGTAAAGACTGCGATTGCGGAAAGGAGGGAAACGAGGGTATCCATGATCACAATTGGATAGCTACTTTTGACTAAATTTTCATCAGGTTTTAAATAACTACCATAAGTGACGATTGTTCCCTGGCCAAGACTTAAGGTAAAAAACGATTGTCCTAGGGCAATCAAGACAGCTGTTGGCGTAATTAAACTCCAGTCCGGCTTTAATAAAAACTCTAAACCTAATTTGGCTTTCGGCATGGATAAGCCATTGATAACTAAGAAAATAAGAACACCAAAGAGCAAAGGCATCATAATCTTATTCCCACGCTCAATCCCATTTCTGACTCCGAGATAAAGAATAGATACACAAATGGCCAGGAAACAAAAATGAAAGCTAAGGCCCCACCAGGGGTTATTCATCAGATTTTGATGGTGCAAAGCCACTTGTTCGGTGGAGCTAAAACTTGATACATTTCCCTGGATGGCTTCAATAAGATATCCTAGTACCCAGGCGGCGACGGCGCTATAAAAAGAACTGACAATAAACCCAGTTAAAATCGTGAGCTTTCCTGCCCAAGACCATAAATTACTTCCTCCCAAAAGACGAAAAGCTCCACTGGGACTTGTTTGGGCGGTGCGTCCAATTAACATTTCAGACATAAAAACGGGGAATCCAATAAGGAATAAACAGATAAGATAAACAATAATAAAGGCTGATCCCCCGTACTGTCCGACGATGTAAGGAAAACGCCAAATATTAGCAAGGCCCACAGCTGAACCGGCAACTGCAAAAATAAAGCCGACTCGAGAACTCCAAGAAGGTCTAGTCATTAATCATCCCATTTTTTTACGGTTTTTGTATTAATTTATTTTTTGTGCACACTAAAGATTATAAAATTATGTATTCAGCATCAAAAAATACCCTGGAAAAACTTATTCGGTTAAGAATATTCTAAGAAACTAAAAGGGTGTCGCTTTTTCGGAGTTATTTTGTCAGTTTTTAGATTAAAACTCCAGGTCTTATCTATAACGCTTAATCATTCATGCACTAGTTTACAAGGAAAGAGTGTCTATGATCATGAATTTTTGGTATAGTTTTAGATTGAGATCCTAAGCTTAGATCTTAAGGTTAAACAATTCCATAATATAAAATAATTAGACGTTGAGGATATATAGTATATCGTAGAAAAATGTGGGCCAATTAGATTGATGTTCAATTAATTTTATTTAAATTTGGTTGCCTTTATTTAGGGAATCCATGTAAAATCGGAATTTATGACGCCCATTTTTAGTTGTTTATGCTTAACGAGCAGTAGCACTAAAGCATGTTTAAAGTATCAGGTATAAGGAGGCATAATGGTTCAGGATAATACTCAGACGGTTGATCTAACAGCGCTTGAAGCCGTGAAAAGTGCTGAGGTTAAAGATCCCAAAGAGATGGAATTGGAGCAACTCGTTTTCCTTCTTCTTACAGAGAGATTAAAACAGCTTCAAAAGAAAAGCACAGATGAATTTCAGGAGCTGAAGAAGCGTCAAGAAGAAGTTGTGCAAATGCATAAGGTTCTGAAATCCATCAATAGTAATACGACAGATGATAATGAACTCTGCTTTGATTTAGAAAGTGACTTATCTAGCCATTTAAAAAATGCTAAAGAAAACTTAGGAATAGAATTCCAAGAAGGTCAAATTAAAGACGGTAAAGTAGTTTACACAAAAGATCAAAGAGAAAGACTGATCGACAATATTCGAATGTCAATTGATGATCATAATACTAAAAATGATATGCAGCTGCAAACAGTCACAAGACTCATTAACGAACGTTATGAATCCTATCAAATGGCAAGAGCCATTTTAAAACCCATCCATGATGATAAGCTGAGTAAAGCAAGAGCCATTGCGGGCCGCTAATTTAAGGAGAGATCATGCCTATTGAAAGTTTACGCACTTCCGTTAATACGGATTGGACTTCCTTAGATCAGAAGGATGAACAGACGCGCTCAAATGAGTATTTAAAAAAGCATGGAAAACCCCTTTGTGAAGCTACTAATTCTATCTACGCATGCTCACTCACCTCGTTAAAACCTGTAGATGACCCTTTGCCTGTAATAACAAAGAATCAAAACCCTAATCAACATTCTTTGTCAAACTGGATAAAAAATTTTTTCAGGAATTTTTCTGAACGTTGGCATCAAAAAAGTGCACCCATTGAAGACTTACGTCCATCCGCAAAACTCAATCAAAATAAGAGCCATCAGCTATCGGTAGAGAAGTCGGTTCAAGTGAGTAAAAAACAGGCGAAAGGACCCTCTGATAACTCTAACCAATCAAACAACCTTAAACAGCCTAAGGAAAATAAGAACGTTTTTGAAAAAACTTGGGACTGGCTAAAGGATAAGTGGAATTCCCTTTTAGAATGGATAGGAATTAGAAAGGCCACTCCTAAATCAATTGAACGTGATCGTTCCCGTACGGCTAAGCCTATTGAGCGTAATTCGCCTAGTGAAATTGACGAAGATTTTAAATATCTTGATATTACTGCCATGGATCCCTTGAGGGCCATGATGATTTTATTAGTCAAGCAAGGAGATTTGCGACAAGAGGAGGCTGCTGTTATTTATCAAAGAGTATTGAACATGCAGCAAAGTTTAAAAGACATTCAGGATGATCGTATGAAGATTCATGCTGAAATAGCTTTGGTTGGCAAGCGCTCGGGATTGATTGGAAAAGTGGATGTAGCTTTAAATGCTGCGCAAATTATTGCAGCCGTTACATCTTCTGCTATGGTAGTGGCTACTGCTGCAACGATTGCCACAGGTGGGGCTGCAGCGCCTTTGTTAGTTGTGACAGCCGTTTTTAATGGGGTTGTGCATGGAGCCAAAGCCTTCAATGCTTGGCTAAAAGGCGACACGAAGGAAAAAACTGATAAACTTAAAGCTGAAATGCTGCAAAAAAATGCAGAGCGCGAAGATTGCCAATTTCAAATTAAACTTCATGTGGATGATGTGAAGAATGCCTTGACATCCTTGACAGGTTTGTCAGATATTGGAAGTAGTTTATTGGCTACTCAATACGGAAAATAAATGAGTAAAAGGAGGGATTTGCTATGCCAGGTGACTTAATAAAAGAAAAAACGCATCATCAACCTGATGTGAACATGTCAGCAGACATCGCGGAATTAAATGTGGCAAATCGGGGAATTAATCCTCTACAAGATCCTTATTCCAATACAATTACTTCCTGTGTAACCCATCCTCTTTCGATTCATGCAAATGTGATGCATACCAAAGCTATCTTTGATGAATCGGTTCTGGAACATCCTATTAGCGAAAAAAATAGCCAAGATAAAAATAAAAAGAATATTTTTTCTTTAAGTTATTTAAAAAGAAAAATTTCTAATTTATTTACTTCGAGTTCTATAGATAAAGCAGATATTCCTAAAAAGGCGAGCATTCAAAAAACTGTCGCCCCTGTAAAGTCTTCAGAGGCTGATCCTATACAAGTGATTACACAGAATAAAAATGACACGCAGCTTCTAAAAAAAGTAGAAGATGCCTATATTGAGTACGTTAAAGAGGCAAGTAAAGAACATGCTAATCCGAATGCACTCATGGAGTTTATAAGAAAACTCAGCATTTATTTAAGATCTTTAAGCCGCCGTTATAGCAATGAGGAAATTGAATCTTTAACAAAACTAATCAAAACAAATGTACAAAAAAGAGTAAAGGCTCATACAGATTACGATAAAACGAGCACATGGTTTACTGTGGGTTTTCATATCGTTTCCGCCGCTTTTTCGTTGGCATCTGTGGGTGGATCCATTTTGAATGATGCTTCAAAAGTTGGAGCTGTTTTAAAAGGCCTAGGTTCTGCAGCCCCTTTTGCAAATTCTGGAGCTACTGTAGCTGAAAAATTTGATCAGGTACAATCGGAAAAACGACGAGGTCTTGACATTGAGCAAGAGTCTATTGATACCCTGACTAAGCAACGACGCGAAGAGCAAAGTCGTAACGAGCAAGACGATAAGCAAAAAGTCCAAGCAGAAAATCAAGCTGCTGCTGAAAACGAAAGAAGTCGTACACAAGCTGTTCAATCTGTGACCCGTTAAGACTTAAAACCCGAGATTGTGCCTTTTTGCGTCAATCTCGGGTAAAATTACAGATACATATCCAGATAGATTACCTTTTTCATCACAATTCATAAAAACAAACTTTCTCTTTTCTAAAATATTCTTTACGTTTTATAGTTCAAGTAAAATATTTAATTGCTGTACAACGAAACTTTTTTATGAATAGAGGAGGGGTATGTCCGTTTCTGACTGTGAACCTTTTGCGCGGCGCTTTTTGTCGGGAGCTTATAATGAATATTTAAATCAAAGATCTGCTTTTTACAAACGCTTAGCGCCTTTTCAAAAGGGAACGTTTTATGCAAAGCAAATTAGCCAATTGAAAAAAGAATTACCCTCCCTTAGTGATAAGCAGAGAGAAGCGGCAAATAAAGTCATTGAAGTGATGACAAAATTTACTGTGCGTCAATTTTTTGGTATTAACGCTATTGAAGAAGCATTCATTAAGTGTGGATGTCTAACTAGAAAGCCGCTCTTTGGTCGACAAGAGCGTGTGATTATAAAAAATAATTTGCCAGAGTATAAATCTTGGGAAAACGAAAAAGTCATAGAGTACAATCAAACAGAGACTATAAAAGTGGCAGAATCTGCAGAGGAAGTAAAAAATACGAAGGTCGTTGAAGAGCAAACAAACAGCCCTATTGATTATACGCATTTCTACCACAAACCTAAAATCGTTTTAATTAGTAGTGGACTAGATCAAGCTGTCGAAAGCATTGCAGAAAAACTTTCTAATCTATTTTCAAAAAATGTGGATGTCGTCTGGACCACTAGGACAAGACATATAAATAATTTAGAAGGAATCCCTGTCCTGGCGTTTAACATCTTTGGCAATGCCGAAAAAATCGATTGGGCCCGTCTAAATAATGCACAACGGGAGATGAGCGATATCTACTCGAATTGCATTTTGCTATCTCTAAGCAGAGGGAAAACAGCCTTGAGTTTACTCGAAAAAAATGTTCAAAATTCAGGATATGTGCAGTCAGGTAAATTTAACAAAAAGATCGTGGTTACCACACTGTCTGAGGGAAATAATATTTCTTCGGAAACTTTAGATAACATTGTTGAACAAATCAAGTCAACTTATGAGCAGTTTTCAAAGACATTGCCACGTGTAAGCGGTGCTGGAAACTAGCCTGTTAGATAGATAAGACTGCTTGGATTTTGGGTGATCCCAAGAGGCTCTCACCGACAATAACTCTCAAATTCGGAAGAACTTCAATATCAGCGGCATGATGAGCATGCCCGCATAAAACTACTGCACGATGATTGGGATGCTTTTTCATGATCTTTACCAATTGATCCCCTAAAACTTTACATACAAAGTGAGGCGCCCAATTGTCGTCAGAGATGCGCTTATTGTAAATGCAGGCAGCTTGAAATGGCGGTGTATGAGTAAGTATTAAGGCGTTGGTATATTTTTCAAAGCATTTTTTAAGTTTTTTTTCAATGTCAATGGCTGCCTGACTGCCTAGACGGTGCAACTTCATTTGAAGTTGTGGTTTTGATAAGTTTTTTAAGTCTTGAATAAGTCTATAATCATGTAAGGTAACCGTAGAATTCATAAAATGACCTGCTCTCGCATCGGACCATCCATCATGTCCGATTAGAACGGTCTCACTATTCAACTCTACCAGATGTTCCTTAGTCATGTAGTGTAAGTGCGGATGGCATTGCGTGGTTTGAAAAGCAAACGTTCTCGTGCGTGCGATGGAGCTATGGTAGAATTCATGGTTTCCCAGGACAAAATAAATGTCTTTTTTGGTCATTTTGGATAAAGCAAGAAGATAATAGAGAGCAATATGTCCATTACTCGTATCCCCGCCCACTAAAATGAGATCTGGTTGAATTTTATTCATTTCGTGGACGAGCTGATAGACATCCTTCTGCTTGGCAGCATCCAAATGGAGGTCCGTTAACCACATGATTTTTTTTGTGTGAGCCCTGTAGGAGTTGATAAAGGGAATCAATTGTAGCATGGTACTAGTAGGCAGCATGCCTGATTGGGAAGAAATTAAAGAAAAATATTGAGGCGATCATAACCGGGATATTATGAAATAAACTGAATAAGTGTAAAGAGGTTGTTTGACAAATTCAAAATCTCTTCCCTGTCATGCATAACTATCTGCCTCGATGTCTCTAAAAATTTTTAGAAGTTTCGATAGGGGCTATGTCGATTCATTGAAATGGGATGATAGGAGGGAATCAGAGGTTGAAACAAATCTTCTCCATTTGATATATTTTAGATTAAAACTAAGGAACTCAAGTGTCTCTTTTCCAAATTGCGCTCACTTTTTTTTTAGTTACGAATCCTATTGGAAATTCTCCAACGATTTTAGCGCTTGTTAAAGATTTTGAATTTGAAAGACAAAAAAAAATCCTGATACGGGAAGGGTTAATTGCCCTATTGATTGCTTTATTTTTTCAATATTTTGGGGAAGTTTTTCTAGGCGTACTCCATGTAAAAAACTTTGCTGTCAGTATCACGGGGGGAGTGTTATTATTCCTTGTGGCCTTATCCATGATCTTTTCTACAGAGCCTTCCTCTAGCTCTTCTAGTGAACAAAAACAAGAGCCATTTATAGTTCCTATAGCCACGCCTATTCTTTCCGGCCCCGGTTTAATGGCAATTATTATGCTTTTTTCAAGACAAGAAAGTAATAATTTAAAAATTACTCTGGCTATACTGCTGGCCTGGGTCTTTGTTTTAGCAGTTGTAGCGGCTGCACCTTACTTACAGAAGTTATTAGGGAAAAGGGGGCTGGTGGCTTTAGAGCAATTGATGGGAATGTTGTTAGCCATGATGTCAGCTGGTATGATCTTAAATGGTATAAAATTATTCGTAGAAAATTATAAACAAACATAAAGCATCTCTATGGAAATTCCCTTATTTACAGTGATTGTGATTCTTTTCTTAATCATGGACCCTATTGGTAATATTTCTACATTTTTACAAATGGTCGACGGGTTACCACCAAAAAGAATTACATGGATCGTGCTTAGAGAAATGCTCATTGCCTTAGGGTTTATGTTATTTTTTAATTTTTTAGGAGAATATATTTTCATTATTCTTCAGCTAGATAACCCAACTGTGCAGCTAGCATCTGCTGTGATTTTATTCCTTACAGCAATAAAAATTCTTTTTCCTTCTTCTAATAGCTTACGAGCTAATTGGCCTAAAGGAGAACCTTTTGTGATCCCTTTAGCTGTTCCCTTAGTGGCAGGTCCTTCGCTCTTAGCGACAATAATGCTACTAGCTCATTTGGAAACTAGCCAACCTGCAATGTTGTTTGCCATCTTGGTAGCTTGGGGGGTTGCAACACTTGTTCTGTTATTTGCAAGGCAAATTCAGCGCTGTCTAGGATCTAATGGCTTGATGGCAGGTGAGCGATTAGCTGGAATGTTATTAGTCATGCTGGCTGTCCAAAGATGCATGGAAGGCATACAAGAATTTATAGCGACATTGCACACTTAATCTTTAAGAGGGCCTTTCTAGCAGGGTTCGTTTGCAGTCAAAATCTAGATAGAGTTTTTTTGTAAGATGACCTTTTCTTAGGAAGAAAGTTAAACGAAATCCAAATGATAAATATTCAACTCATCGTTGCATATGACGGTACCAGCTATCTGGGGTGGCAAAAAACGCCCATGGGACCCAGTATAGAAGGTTCTCTGCAGCATGTTTTAGAAAAAATTCTTCAAAGACCTATACGGTTGCAAGCAGCTAGCCGCACGGATGCTGGCGTACATGCCAATGGTCAGGTTGTGAATTTTATCTTAGATCAAGAAAAGATAAACTGTCCAAGATTATTTGTGAGCTTAAATCAATTATTGCCTGCCGGAATTGTAGTATTAGATATAAAAAAAGCGCATCTAGAATTTCATCCTACCTTGGATTGTATTAAGAAAGAATACTGCTACTATATTTGTTGTGACAAGGTTCAAATGCCTTCCCAGCGACTTTATTCTTGGCATTGTCCTCGATTAGAACATTTGTCAGAAATGCGTGAAGCTGCCGCTTACTTTACGGGTAAGCATGACTTTTCCTCCCTCTGTAACATTAGAAAGCAGATGCATTATGAACACTATATTCGTGAAGTCTATTCTATCCATCTTGAAGAAATAGAATCAAAAAGGATTGTGTTTAAAATCGAAGGAAAAAACTTTTTATATAAAATGGTGCGAAATATCGTGGGAACTTTAGTTTACGTAGGGCTCGGTAAGTTGAAGGTAGCACAGGTTCCTAAAATCTTATCAGCCCATGACCGGACTCAAGCTGGCATTACAGCGCCAGCCCACGGTTTATTTTTAAATCGTGTTGTTTATTCTTAATATAAACTAGCTATTCACATAAGCACGATTTTTCATCTGCATAAAATGAGCAAGTTTATTCAAGGTGATGACTATTAAAGCTCCAGCTAAAGCTAAAGAGATAGCTAAGAAAGTTTGTGGATCTAAAGAAGGTAAATAGGGCTCAATCACTTCTAATTGAGGACCTTTTGATAAATTTAAAGGAAGAAGAGTGTATTGATAGGTCCAAAAAGGCCAGACCGATTTTAATGCTCCAATCATAAAGCCAGTTAAGGCAATAATGGCTATATCATGATATTTATTCAGCACCCAACTCACAAATCGCGTGAAGAAGATAGCACCTAAAAAGATGCCTATTAACATGTTTGTTAGGATCATCAATGCTGGAATATCTAAATGGGCATGGGTTAAGCCACCTGCAAAGTCTGCTAAAGCACCTACGACAGTGGCATACACTCCTAGAATGGATAACAGATAACTACCGGATATTCCTGGAAGGATCATCGCACAAATTGCTATAGCTCCACAAAAAATGATCCATCCATCCAATTTTTTGAGATAAGCGGTTTTAATAAAATCGTTAACCTTACCATAGCGTTGATCAGCAAAACTGTACACATACGTATGGTTGTGGATGACACCCTTAGCTAGCATGGCAGAGACAGTAGATTTGGGCAGTTTAAGTAACATTTGGGAGTCAGCATCATAATTATTTAAAGGCTTTTCAGTGCCCTTAAATTCTACCTTAACATTAAATAAATCTTCTTTCGTATCTAGAACGAAGGATTTTCCTGAAAATATATAAGCCATAGAAGCTGATAGGACAAAAATAATAATATAAGACCATTTCCAACTTTTTAACTGTTGGCTGCACAGGAAGGCTGCTGCAACTATAAGGCCAAAAAATGAAGCGTATAGAAAAATACGGTAGTTCTCATGATTTAATATATAAGTGACAAGGTGGGCAAGACATACCATAGCCACGACGATGCCAGAAATAAGCCCTAGTAAAAATTTCCAGGAAATAAGCTTAAAAAACTCTCTAAAATGTCCTTTGCTTAATTGTTTTAATGCGTGTAAATTAAAACTTTTTATACTGTTAAGGAGTTCTTCATAGAAGCCCATGATGAATGCGATGGTTCCCCCTGAAATGCCAGGAATGATATCGGCTGTTCCCATACACAAGCCACAACAGATAAGGCGCACCCATTGCATGGTTTGATTTTCGGTTTTCTGATCTACGGAGGCGGAGGACATCAAAGGACTCCAAAGTATCTTGCCGTAAACCAAGCTGTAATGATAAGTAGGACAAAAGCACTAATCCATATCGCATTAGGAAACCATTTGACTCCGGCTCCTGGATTACCACGCACTTCAAGAGTTCCTATGCCATAGGCAAATTCCTGTGCTTCGGGGCGTAAAAATACTTCGGGGTTATCTCTAACAATTTTCTCTCCATCTATTCCGAGAAATGAGGCGTATTGTCTGACAAAACCTTGCGCATAGACAGGGGAGTTCAATTTATGAATTTCGCCATCTTCGATGGCTTGAAGATAGGTCATGCGTATAGATGTAGCATTTTCAATCTCTTTTAGTGAAAGATTGAGTTCTTTACGACGTTGTTTAAAAAGTTCGCCAATCTGAGTAAGTTCTTCTCTGATCTTCATATACAGGTACGATCTCTGGAGATCAACCTCCTCCTTATGTTGACAGTTATCAAAACTAACACTTATACTATAAAACCAATAATAACTCAAGTCAATGCATGTCAGATTCATCTTATATAAACAAGCCAAATTATTTTGTAACGACAGTTTCACTAGCCATTGCGGATAAATTTAAGCAAGACCTGCTGGACCAAGGGTTTGAAATCAGCAGGCCTGCCTATACGCTTTTTGCCGCAAAAAAAAAGGGAATTAGTTGTACCTTATACGAATCAGGCAAGCTGATGGTTCAGGGAAAAGAGATGGCAGAATTCATGGAGTTTTATTTAGAGCCACATATCTTAAAGGAGTTTAATTTTACCTATCAAGATGTGCAAGTCGATGAAATCGGCCGTATTGGGATCGATGAATCGGGTAAAGGGGATTTTTTTGGTCCGCTCTGTGTGGCAGGAGTTTATGCTGAAGGGTCCGCGGTAACACAACTTAAAAAATTAGGTGTAAAAGATTCCAAATCATTAAGTGATGCCACAATTATCAAAATAGGCAACAGAATCCGTGCGGAATATCTTCATCATGTCGTTAAAATCAATCCTGCGAAGTATAATGAGCTTTATGCTCAATTTAAGAACTTGAACCACTTACTAGCCTGGGGGCATGCCACGACAATTGAACAGCTAGTTGCACGTACAAAATGTGAAAATGTGATTATTGACCAATTTGCAGACGAGCGCGTGGTTATCCGTGCCTTGCAACGTAAAAAAATGTCGATACAATTAACTCAGAGACATCGTGCTGAAGAAGATTTAGTGGTGGCAGCTGCCTCTATTTTAGCCCGCCAAGAATTTTTAAATGGAATCGCGCTATTATCCGAAAGGTATAAAATACAGCTTCCAAAAGGAGCTTCCTCTCAAGTCATTCAAGCGGGCAAAAAATTAGTCCGAGAATATGGAGGGGAGGTTTTAGAACAGGTTGGAAAACTCCATTTCAAAACGCTTGATGCAATTCTTGGATAAAATTTTTTCTGCGTTTTCTATCAAAATTTGAATGCGCTTCACTTTTGATTGACTATTTTTTTTATACGTTAGATAGTGACATTATTTAATTTAAGGATTCTTATGAGTGATCGGGCCATCTATTGGTTAACTGGACTCGTGGTTTTATGCATGATCGCCTTACTCTTGTTTAATTCTGTTCCATTAATCTGGTCCCCCCCTAAAGAAAAATATATAAAGTATAATGATGTGCGAGGGATAGCGATTGAACACGAGCAGAAGTTGTATACATTAAATTTTCAGCAACAAAATGAAGTGATTGGCTATGTTAATAAATCCCTTACAACTCCTCAGTCTTCAGTAAAAAATGTAAAATCCAAGCTAGACTTTACAAAAATCATTATCTATCGATTTAATGCCCCTGACATGATCCTCATCCCTATTGAATACAACGATAATAATCTCATTTTTTCTAATTCAGAGTTGAATCCCTCTGGGCTCATGAGAGACACCAGTCGTGGGGGATTAAAAAACGTGTTAGCAAATGCTTATGATCCATCCTAGAAAAAAAACCTTCGATTTGTTTGTTCTCACACAAAATGTTGTGTACAATACTTTGATCTTATAATATTTCTCATCTATCGTTCGAACCCTAAAAAAGAAAGCTAAGCTTAGAATGGGGTTAGATGACTTCAAAATGTATCCGTGAATATTAGGTTTTAACATGCTTAAACAATTACGCATCTCAAATATCATCTTAATTGAATCCGCCATCATTGATTTTAAAGAAGGGTTTAATGTTTTATCAGGCGAGACAGGTTCGGGGAAATCTGCGATCTTGAACGCCATTTCTTTAATTTCTGGAGAGCGGGCTGAAACAGGTATTATTCGTAAAGGAGCAGAAAAAGCGATCGTTGAAGCGGTTTTTGACATCAAGGAAATTTCTGCTATTCAAACCTTACTTGAACAAAGTGGCATTGATTTAGAAGCGGAGTCAGAGCTTTATATACGTAGGGAAATCTTAGCGTCAGGCAAGAGCCGCGCTTTTATAAATAATCAATTGGCACAGTTAAGCGTCTTGAGAGGCTTATGCGTACATTTGCTTCATCTTGTCGGCCAACATGCCAATCAAGATTTATTATCTTTAGAACGTCATCGTGAAATTTTAGATGTTTTTGGTGGATACGCAGAAGATGTAAAACTTTTCAGTTTGGGATGGGAGGAAGAAAATCGTTGTCAAAAAGAATTAGACGCTCTGATTGCGGGTGAAGCTCAAAGGCTACGAGAGATCGAAATGTGTCAAAGGATTTTAGAGGAGCTAGAAGAAGCCCAATTAAAAAAGGACGAAGAGGAAGAATTGTTTAAAGAATATACCCTTCTGGCGCACGCGGAGGAGATAGGTATAAAAGTAGAAGAGCTCTGCTTTGGATTACAGGGAGATAAAACGGCTGTTCTTTCCCACCTATTTCGTATGAAAAGTCTATTTGAATATTTAAATCGCGTAGATGCGACTTTTGGTCCGATCGCGGAATCCTTTCAAAATGCCACTTTAGAACTCCAAGAAATAGCCAATACTCTTCACGTTTATCAATCGCGTTTGGAGTATAATCCTGTGCGTCTTAGTGAAGTGAATGAACGTTTGACTTTAATCACGCGCTTAAAAAAGAAATATGGGGCTACATTAGAGGATATTCATGCTTTTGCTGATGAAAATAGAAAAAGGCTGATTCATCTAGAAAATGCTGATGAAAGGATTGAGGAGTTGACTCAAAAGGTAAAAATTTTGAAAGACAAGAATAATGAACAAGCAGCTAAGTTGACAACCTATCGAAAACAAGTTGCATTACACCTTGCTGCGGAATTAAAACGCGAATTACACTCTTTAAATATGCCTCAGGTCGATTTTCAAATTGAAGTGACTTCGCAAAAACGGACGCGCTTTGGTGACGATCGCATAGAATTTTTCTTATTACCTAACATAGGAGAACATCGAATTCCTGTAAAAGATTGCGCCAGCGGGGGAGAATTGTCCCGCGTCATGCTATCATTACAAACTGTGTTAAGTGGCAAGCAGAGCATCCCTACACTTGTTTTTGATGAGATAGATTCTAATATTGGTGGGGAGACTGCTTCCATTGTGGGCGGAAAATTAAAGGCAATTGGACAAAAGCAACAGGTTTTGTGCATTACACATTTCCCTCAAGTGGCAAGATTTGCAGATTCCCATCTACAAATATCTAAAAAAGTGGTGGGCGATAGAACCGTTACCTGTATTCAGCTTTTATTAGATGCCAGCCGCGAACAAGAGTTAGCTCGCATGTCTGGGATGACGATTTAAGTTTGTTTTGGATCAGCTCTAGACAGGCTCTTTTCTTGCCACACCAAACCTGAGAGCCTTAATCGGTGGCCACCGTAAACTAAATTCTACAGCAAATTGGCAGAGGAAGGCAAGATCTTAGATCACGTGATGGGATCATGTGCTATTTTTTCGAAGGACTCTTTTAAAGTAATAAAAGTAGCCCTGTTCATTGATTTTTTGTGCTGCCTGATTCGAAAGCTGCTCCACTCTAGAATGGGCATTGTCTGCGTAGTACCATTGCTTTTCTTGATTCTGATTGGCATTCAAAACAGTGGCTATATAGTGTCCTCTATCTTTAGAAGCACCTTGATGAATGATGCAACTATGCAGTTCATACTCAAAGTAAGGGTCAGACGGATGACTTCCAAAAGGGGCACCAAAATTAATTTTTTGACCCTCAGGGAGTTTTAACGAAGATGTGTTTTTAGTCAGTTTGTAATCGTGAGAATCTTGGCCTACTTGTTCATGATTAAATCTTTTAAGCATAATCATAATAAAATCCGGTGGGATCAAGATTGGCTCAGAGGCTGTTTCACTGGTTGGAGAGAGGGAATTTGTTGGCTCCTTCGGCTGGATGAAGCGAGTCTTTTCTACATACTGAGTCATTCGCACCCCATCTACAAAAACACCATTTTCGGGATCATCAATCTTTTTTTCTGCAAAATAATGATTTAAAAGTTCTTGGAAATTTGACGGACCTTCTTGTAAATCTAAGATTAAGCAATTATGGGGGTCTGTAGCTTCTTGGATTTTATTTTTAAAGATGGAGTCCTCAAGGCCCACTCTTTTAGTGGCTGTATAAAATAAAGGTGGGGATAAAAATTGTAAGATGAACTGAATGCATTCCGTAGCATCATTTTGAACTTTTAACGGAAAATTATCGTTAACCAGCGGAAGTATCTTTTCTAAACTCTTCACAGCTTGAATAAAAGAAGGGTGATTACCCGTTTGGATAGCTGCAGAAATTTTTTTGAGAGCTGAAAAAAAACGACATTCATTTTCAGACATTATATTGGAATAAAGTGAATGTAAATGAGCCGGTTTCTCTGGAGTTTCAAGTGGACTTGGATAGACTTCTTGAAATTCTTGAAGAGGGGGTTTTGTAGGTTTTTCGGGTTTTTCAGGGGATTTTTTCAATGGTTGTACAGGCATTGGAGTGGTTTGATCGGAACTCTTCCATACATTCAGCAACCTTGAATACTCTTCCCACTCTCTTTGTTCATTTTCAAATTGAGCTAAATTTTTCTCGTAGACCTGGAAAGCCTGAAGATAATCTTTTTCCATCTTTGTGGCTACTTGATGATGCGCATTATATTGATTCAGATAGTTCTCCAATAGATCTACTTGTGCCAAAGCTTCGGCTCTCTTTTGATAATAAAGATGGATCTCTTCCAAGCCTTTGGGATTTTGGGAGAGGGCCATCCATTTTTTTTCTCTTTCTTTATGAATGCTGCTCTCTTTTTTATTCACTAAGTCTACAAAATCTTTGCCCATGGCTCTTAATAGTTGAGCAGAGGAGTGTAACCAACAATTATTGACATAAAGATCCCCATGCTTTAAGTGAGGAGGAATTAATTGGGGATTCAAGGGTTCAGAAGCCGACTGATCAGAGGGGAATTTAATGGATTCTTTAAAAAATTGCAGCCAAACAGCATTTTGTTTTACTTGTTGTGCTAAAATCTCTTGGAGGCCTAGAAAGCTATCTTTGTATAAAGCTATTTTTTCTTGGAATTCATTTGGAACTTCTGGATCTCCTAATGTTTTGATTTTCGACTCAAGCTCTTGAATTTTCTTTTTCAATTGATTGAATTTTATCACGTCTTCCGTTGAATGGATTTCAAAAAGGGAAAGACGCCCCTTTAAAATGATTAAATTTAACTCTATGTTTTTTAGGTAGCGCTCTGGATTTTCATGAAATTCAGTTAAATTTTTTATATGGAGTTCTTTCAATTTTGAATTTGAAGACCGTGTTTCATTTGAAGAATCTTTTGCTCTAGACAGTTTGAAATGTTGACTAAAACAATTTGAAATTCTCTGGAAAGTTGATCGAAGCCACACGATAATTTTTTTTAATAAATTTTGGGTGTGTGTTTTAAAATCGCTGAAATTTTCTAGGGCTTTTTGTGTGACTGAGTGAATTTTTTTACGCAATTGAATGCCGCATGAAAGAGGCTTAAAAGAGTACTCTTGAAAATGCCCAGTATAATGTGAAGGATGAACTTTCATAAGTTAGGTAGTGTGCTTTTTTATTAAATCTTAACATATCTACATTAATGTTTTATAAAGAAAAGGCTTTTTTAGCTTTTAGCTAGAGCAGTAGACCCCATGATCTGATCAAAAATCTGCTATTCCACCCCCGCTCCAAAAATTTTTAGTTAAAGAGTCTGTGGATCCTTTTTCTTAGAAGTACAAAGAATGGCTGAATAAGGGCACATCGTAAAAGACGTATGCAAGGGCGGTTCCTTTCCTTCCTCAAAAAAATCTTCGGGCGAGGCATTGGCAGTGTTGACAGTCAATGCCCAATAAGTCTGTTCATTTAGGGGAGGAATGGTAATGTCTAAGGGGGCATTTTGTGCGTTAAAAGCACAGTAGAGGGATGTGTTAGACTCTTCTTCGCCTTTAAGAGTGAAAGCTAAGAATTGCGAGTCTTTATCCCATCCTGCAGGATGGCCATCCGTACCCCACCAATTAATATCATTCTCAGTTAAAAAACGTCCTTGCCGAAGGATAGGGGATTGTCTTCTAAAGTGGATCATCTTTTTGTAAAATCGATAAAAATCGGCGTTTGGCTGTAGTTGATCCCATAGAAACCAATTAAGCTCATTATCTTGGCACCACGTATTATTATTCCCCTTTTTAGTATGCCCATATTCATCACCCATCAATAACATGGGAATTCCTTGTGAGATCATTAAAGCTAGATGAAAATTTCGCATTTGACGTTGGCGCAAATTTCGAATTTCAGGATCATCGGTTTCTCCTTCGGCTCCGCAGTTCCAACTATCGTTGTGATTGGTTCCATCGCGGTTGTTTTCCCCGTTGGCTAAATTATGCTTCTGATTATAAGAGACAAGATCTCGCAGGGTAAAACCGTCATGAGCAACAATAAAATTGATACTACTTGTGGGACATCTATTGTCATATAGATCCTGAGACCCAGAAATTTTAGATGCAAATTTGCCTTTCACATGGGGGGTACCTTTAATAAATTTTCTTACCGTGTCTCTGTAGTGGGCATTCCATTCGCTCCAACGATTTTTTTGAGGGTAAAAACTTCCGACTTGATATAGTCCGGCGGCGTCCCACGGCTCGGCAATTAAAACAGTGTCTGCAAGTATTGGATCATTCGAAATTGCTTCCATAAGAGGGGCAAGAAAAAGAACCTCTCCTCCTGAGCCTCGGTAAAAGATTGAGGCTAAATCAAAACGAAAGCCATCCACATGCATTTCAATCACCCAGTAACGCAAAGTATCAATAATGAGTTGTAAAGCTAGAGGATGGTTTCCGTTGAAGGTGTTGCCGCATCCTGTAAAGTTCAGATGCTTCCCCTCATTATCGATAAGATAATAACGATTCGGGTCGATTCCTTTGTAGGAAAGGATGGGGCCGTCCCCGTTTCCTTCATTCGTATGATTAAAAACCACATCTAAAATGACAGCAATTTGATTTTGATGAAGAGCTTTCACCATTGCTTTAAACTCTTTAATTGCAGCCGCAGGTTCAGCACTGGAGCTGTACCGATTCATAGGAGAAAAGAAATTGACAGTAGAATATCCCCAGTACTGGTAAAGCTTGAAGGTGCTCTGTGCATGCGAAACTTGATATTCACATTCGTTAAATTCCTGAAGAGGAAGAAACTCCACGGCGTTAATGCCTAAATCTTTTAAATGGGGGATTTTTTCAATGACACCCAAAAATGTCCCTGGCGATTGAACTTGACTCGAAGAGTGTTGAGTAAATCCTCGAATATGCATTTCATAGATGATCAAGTCTTTTTCATGAATGCCAAGGGGCTTATCATTTTCCCAAAAAAAATCTTCAGGAGGAGGAATCAGTCCGTAGGGATGGTAGAGGTCTTTTCCATCCTTGCAAGAGGTTCCCCATTGATTGGTGGATGCCACAGCGCGTGCATAAGGATCTAGGAGAATACGGTTTGAGAGGAGCTCATCAGAAGAGCCTAATTGTACTTGATAACCATATCCCCATGTTTTATCTATGTCTAATTCCACAAAAATATGCCAGACATCACCGGTTTTGTGTTGACTGGGATCTAAAACAATTTCCCTGAATGGTTCCTCATGTTCAAGATCATAAAGGACTAGGGTGATTGCTGTTGCTTCACTCGATGCAATTGCAAAATTAATTCCCTGCTGCTTGTGCGAAGCACCGAGAGGTAAGGGATCGCCAGGATGGATGATGAAAGGTTGTGTATTCATAGTTGCGAACATAGCAGAGTGAAAATAATTATTGTAAGAAAAAGGAGGAGATTAGGTTTTTTTTTCTATTTTGGGAAATAAGTAAATTTTTTTTGATTTGTAATGAATGATTAATGTCTTTAGCTGATTTGTATCATTAATCATTTTGTAATAATTTTTCAGGGCTTTTAAGGTCTTTTTATTCAACGAACCTGTAAGGTTTAATGTCACATGCTTCAAGCTTTTGCTATTAGATAAAAGATGGATATGTTCGGGTAATAAATCCTCACCTAAATCAACATGTAATTCCTCTAAAGAAGTGGCATTTTCCAGTAATATCTCTAAAAATTTAGCTTGTAAAGGGGTTTGGTTTTTGAGGAATTTGAAATAATCTAGGCCCTTTAATTTTGAGCCCATGAATTGTGTGAGTTCAGGTTTACGGCAGGTAAAGGAGAGGTTAGGATTAAAGGCTAAAGTCAATCTCTGTAAAAATTCTTTTTGATTAAAAAACTCCACCAAATTTTTCTCTGTCACTGTGGTTTCACAAAGAAAGAGACTCTGTTTTTTATGGTTTTCAAAGTTCTTATCAAAACTAAAAATTTTTCCCACATGGAAGTAGGATAATTGTGCAATACTCTTATGGGAGATCATTCTCCCCACCTCGGCTAACGCTTGTGAGGATAAAATCAGTTGTAAAGATTGCAAGCTAGAGGAGGGCAGTAGATGACAAAGTTCATCTAAATTATTTTCAGGAGCGTACACATGCACGCAAAGATGTTGAAGATGTGTATTGTTTTTTAGAAGAAGCGCTATATAACTCAATTCTATGGAACTTGTTTTATCCATTAGAATCAATTTTTCAAGTCTTTTGGCTTGAAATATGTGTTGAAATTCAGTTTCTTTAATGACTAAAGATTGATTACCTACATACTTTAAATTCTCTAAGTTTGTTGTTTGGGGTTGCATGATAAACTTTTTTGCTATCCCTCCATTCACCTCCATAAATTCTAAGGTTTTGAATTGCGAGCAATTAAGATTGTCATAAGAGAAGTTCAATGCACAAAAATTTTCAATTTTAAGTGAGTTGAGCGTGGGAATATGAGGAGCAACCTCCAAGAATTTTTGCCAAAAAAAAGGATCTACAACGGCATCAAGCTCAATTTCCCGTAGGCGAATACACCGTTCAATAGGTAGGATTTCTTTATTGAGAGAAGAGGGTTGCCTGAGGGCTAATTGTAGGGTAAATTCAGTGGCTATAGCCTGAAAAAGACGACTCACGGTCCGCCACTGTTTAAAAGACTCTTTCTCCCCACATCTTTGATAGATATTTATTAATATTTCAGTAGGTAAATTTTGAATGGAATGTACACGTGTAGGTTGCATTTTAAATATAAACCTTAAATTGAGAATGTAAATTCAAATTTTTATGATATATTATTTATTATTTTTTTACAATACAATGTTTTTTCAGTAAATTAATTGGAATTTAGATTTTTTATATGGTTTTTATTTTGAGGAATATAAAAAAAATCTTTAGATATGTGAGTTTTTAATAATCATTAACTTATGAATTTATGGAGCGAGGCTTGGCTTTTTTTGCTTCCAAATTAATTGATTCTTATTGTCACCCGTGAATATAATAAGGTTAAGCAGTTTAATGACGGGTTAAGAGAGTCGTATCTCTCAAAGATCTTTACTTAAAATTGATAAGTGATGCATTCTTGACCTTGATGACAAAAAAATTCGCAGATAAGTCCTGAGGAGGTTCTGATATGTCTTTTGAAAATGCGAAAGAAAATCTCAAAGAATTCGGCAAGGAGCTAGGCCTCGAAGGGCTCGAATTCGACGAAAATAATACGTGTATATTAGGGATAGATGATGAGTTTTCCTTACATTTAACCTATGAACCTAATTCAAAGCGGCTGTATTTATATTCCCCTTTACTTGATGGTCTCCCAAGAGATGACAAAACGAAATTGCGCCTCTACGAGCGTCTTCTTGAAGGATCTATGCTAGGCGGTCAGATGGCTGGAGGCGGTGTGGGTGTAGCAGTTAAAGAAGAATTGATTCTAATTCACTGCACAATTGATATGGAACACGCGGTTCCATCTGCCCTAAGAGCTTTTGCCCCACTTTACGTTGAGACTGTAGAAAAATGGCGCAAAATATGTCAGGAAATTTCAGAAGGTCGTGATGAAGGAGCTAAAGCTGCTTCCCCAGCACCTTCGACAGGTCCTGGACCATCCATGGGCGGCCCAGGAGGAGGAAAAACTCCAGGCTTCATTAAGATTTAAGCGCTTAATTTACACCAGGAAATGTTTGAGGAAATTCGGCTCTAAACATCCATCCTGGTGTAATTATTTAAATAGTATTTCCTATCTGAGTGTCTATCCACAGCTCCCTTTCATTTTTAGCCCTAATGACTATCTGTTCTAACTCCTCTAAATCTCCTCTCATGTGCTCTATATGCCTGTTGAGTTGGTTTTCTGCTTGAGCGAAATATGTATCAATTTTGCGAAAGCCCCAGCGTTGCTCGGCTTCCAGATGTAACTCTTCTAAAAAACTGGTTAATTCTTGATGTCCATCTTTGATTTTAGGTAAGATATAGTCGATTTGTTCACTCACTGCGTGTAAATGTTGAGAGATAACTTGATTAGGATTGGTTCCAAAAATATAACTTAAAATTCCTTTTTGTTTGACTCTCTGTCGCGCTTTTAATGCCTCTTTCAAAAGAGATTGGAGATGGATCATGACCGTGTATGTCTCTCGTAGCTGCTCGTGCTGTTCTTCTGATTTATATATACCTTTTGCGATTTTTTCGAATTCTAAGGTCAGATGAGGATTTAATTGAAGGATTCTTGAGATAAGTTCGTTCTCGAGTACAATCACTTTTTGGGGTGAAAATTCTTCCAGATGATCTAATAATGCATCGAGTTCTCTTAAGTGTTTTTTTAATTGTCTACTTTTTTCCATTAACATAGGTTGAAGAGGGTGGGATAGAAGTTCTGGTTGGAGCAAATCGATTTGAAGTTCGAGTTCTTCCCTTTTCTCTATTAAGGAATTCCACTTGAGGATCCCTCTTTTTACAAAGTTAATTTCTTTTTTTAATCTGATGAGTTCATTCTTTATATCAGCATCCATTTTTACCTTGATTTTGCTCTTAGGATCCTCTATTGTTAATGTCAAAAACCCAGTTGCACCCGGAAATTTATCAAAGAAATTCAGTTTTATTTGATGGGGCTTGATTACCTTGAGTTTTGGCTTTTTTAGCTCCCCAGGAGCACTTGAAAGCGCTAAAAAACCCAAAACTTAAGGTTAATATAAAGTGCGCTGTTTTAATAAACAATGATTCTGCGCAAAAGGGTCCTTGTCAATATGGGTTAAACTTACAACATTTATGAGGTTTAATAAAATGATTATCATTGAAATTGCAGGACATCTCGGAGCAGATCCAGAAGTGCGCTTCACTCCCGGCGGACAAAAAGTGACAACATTGCGTGTGGCAACCAACACAAGGAAAAGCGGAAAAGATGAAACTGTCTGGTGGAGAGTGACAATTTGGGGCGAACGCTTTGATAAAATGATGCCTTACATAAAGAAGGGAAGTGCTCTCATTGTGATTGGTGAGATGGGTAAACCTGAAATCTATACAGATAAAGAGGGACGTCCTCAAGTATCTTTAGACTTAACAGCTGAAATGATTCGCTTCAGTCCCTTTGGCAAAACAGAGCGCGGAGGACAAGAAGGTTCCAGCCAAGCGGGTTATAGTACTAACACTTACTCAGAGCCCTCTTATACTTCACAAGCTGCAGGTGGCTTTGGAAATGCGCCCTTTGCCGGCGGTGGGGCTTCTACATATCGCTCTTCCCCTAATACTCCGGATGATGATAGTATCCCATTTTAGTCACCTAAGGAGATGAAATGGAATTTCTCACCCAGGCCCTAGATGAAAAGCGTCCTCCTGCTGAGCTCATCGTTTTGCCCTTTTTTGGAGGGTCTCGCCGAGCCGAACCTGCCACAGATTTAGGGCTCTATAAAAACAGCTTTAACCTTCCAGGAGTTTTAGAAGACTTTCATGGGAATGAAGGGGAGCAGCTTTTTATTTATAGTTCAGAACGTAAGTCGGATAAGAGAATCCTTCTCATAGGTCTGGGAGATCGCGAAAAGATCAATACAGAAAAACTGCGGCGTAATTATGCGCTAGTGACGAGGATCTGTCAGCAAAAGAAAATTGAAAAGATTGATATAGTACTTCCTAACCATATTTTAAATGAAGAGTCCATCGTTCTAGGAATCTCTGAAGGGTTACTACTAGCCAATTATACTTTTGATCAATTGAAGCAAGCAAAGAAAACCAAACCCAATCTTCTAAAAACAGTGAATTTAGTGGGAGTTTCTAAGCAGGGACTCGCTCAAGCTAATCGTTGTCTGACCATAGCCAAAGGTGTTTATTTGGCCCGAGACTTAGTGAATGGAAATGCCGACGATGTGACCCCACAACATCTATCCAAAATCGCTCAAGATTTAGCCAAAAAGCTTCCCCAGACGAAAGTCGCTGTTCTGGACAAAAAGAAGCTGGAAAAAGAAAAAATGGGTTTGATTTTGGCTGTCAATAGAGGCTCAGATAAAGATCCAGCCTTAATTATTTTGTCTTATAAGGGGAATCCAAAGTCTAAAGATCATACTGTACTAATCGGTAAGGGAATTACTTATGATACAGGGGGGCTTAATCTTAAACCCGTTGTTTCCATGGAGACAATGAAAGCAGATATGGCTGGAGGTGCGGCTGTACTCGGGACGCTGTATGCAGTTGCATCTTTGCGATTAAAGGTTAATTTGACGGTGATGGTGCCAGCTACTGAAAAT
Source organism: Chlamydiales bacterium 38-26 (assembly GCA_001897225.1). Lineage (GTDB taxonomy): Bacteria > Chlamydiota > Chlamydiia > Chlamydiales > Parachlamydiaceae > Neochlamydia. Next base: position 152,712 of record MKSK01000004.1, on the reverse strand, counting down.
AGTATTGATGCAAAAAGTTATAAGCCTGGCGATGTCTACAAAAGCTATTTAGGACCCACGATTGAAGTTAATAATCCCGATGCGGAAGGGCGTTTAGTCTTAGCAGATGCGATTGCTTATGCCAATCAAAAGTTAAATCCTACGCGCATTATAGATATTGCCACTTTAACCGGTGGGATTGATATTGCTTTGGGAGCAGAGGCATGTGGTCTCTTTTCCAATCATGATGTCTTAGCAGACTCTCTTATACGTTCTGGATCTAAAACCTATGAACGTGTTTGGCGATTGCCTTTGTATGATGAATATCGCGATCATTTAAAATCCGACATAGCAGACATGAAAAATAGTGCAGGACGCTCTGCTAGCTCTATTACTGCTGCCATGTTTCTTCAAGAATTTGTAGGGAGTACCCCCTGGGCGCATCTAGATATCGCAAGTACTGCTTACTTGAGCGACAAGAAACGCTACCATCCTAAATATGCCACAGGGTTTGGTGTGCGTTTACTAGTGGATTTGCTGTCCAGTGAAACAGAACTATAATCGCCTCATATTCTATTGTTCCTTTTAAAAATTAAGTAAAGGCTAAAATGAATATTGGTGTGTATATAAATTCTCTGCATATTGCTAATGAATTACCTGCTGTTCTTCAGTTACTTTTAATTTCTAAAGGGAGTGTCTCCTTCTGGGGAAAACGCATCATTACAGTCGACGGTTATAAGGGTTCATTTCCACTCCATGCACTCGCAAGAAAGGTTTTACATGCAGGTTATGAGAGGTGTGAGTCCGATGACTTAACCATTCAAGAGAGAATTGCTGGAATACAAGTCATGCATAGGTTGAGAAATTTTTATCAAGTGACTGATCATCAAATTCGTCAGGCAAACTGGTTAACAAGACTTCTAAATGTTATTCGAGAATTTAGTTTTTTTCCTTATACCCCTCGATTCCACACAGAAGATGGGTTAATGGAGAACTACTTTCGAGGATATAGTGAGGATAAATTCGTCCAAGACTTTGGGGGAACTAAAAGGGGAGGGCTGAACGACGAATATGAAAATTCCGATGGATCTTTTGCTCCACCCCTAAGAATACTAGCTCGCGAAACGGCTATCTATGCTAAAGGGATTACCTAGCTATTCTATGCTATTCTATTTGTAATCGAGAATCTGTCTAATCCTCAATCACATATTTTTTCAATTTTCCGGCAAGCGATTGAGGGATATCCACACGCATGAGGACATCATTTTCTTCATATTCTTGATGGAGAATATTCCCTAGGCGCATCACTTCACTAATTTTATGGTATTCGTTTTGAGGAATGCGTAGTTTGATCGTTGTTCGTTTACGATTCAGCTCTTGGACCATTTGATCTAGAAGATCGTCAAATCCGGTTTTATTTAGAGCCGAAATAGTGACTGACTTTGGATAAAGCAGTCTAAAACGTGTAACAATTTGTGGATGAGGACAAGCATCAATTTTGTTCAAGACGGTAATGATGGGTTTATCTTTAGAGTTTAGCTCTTTTAAAACCTCATAGGTCGTAGCGGCCTGTTCTTCTGCCATAGGATGACTAATGTCCACAAGGTGAAGGAGAATATCAGCTTCTAAAGCTTCTTCAAGGGTGCTTTTGAAGGCAGCCACGAGTAGGTGAGGAAGTTTGCGAATAAATCCCACCGTGTCGATGACTAAAATTTCTTGGTTGTTAGGTAGAGTAAATTTGCGAGTAGTGGTGTCTAAGGTGGCAAATAATTTATCTTCTACAAATACTTTAGCATCCGTTAAGGCATTCATTAAAGTGGATTTTCCAGCATTCGTATATCCAATAATGGCAAATACAGGGATTTCTGAACGTGCTCGCAGGCCTCTCTGAGTTTCTCTGTTAGCTTTTACCTCCTGTATTTCTTTTTGTAAGACATCGATCTGCTTTTTTAGAATGCGTCTATCTATCTCAATTTGTTTTTCCCCTTCGCCTTTTAAATAAGCTCCCCCCCCTTTTCCTCCAGTACCGGCTTGACGAGATAGGTGAGACCACATACGTTTTAAGCGCGGGGCTTGGTATTTAACTTTAGCTAATTCGATTTGCAAACGCGCTTCTTTTGTTTGCGCGCGCTGAGCAAAGACTTCAAGAATAACGCCCGTACGATCCATCACAGGAATTTTGAAAACTATCTCTAAATTACGCTGTTGGCTAGGTGCTATTTCATCGTCAAAAATCACTAAATCCACTTCATGTTCTTTAGACAGCTGCACAAGTTCCTCTAGTTTTCCTTCTGTCACAAAGGTGGATGCATCAAATTTACGGATGCCGCAAGGAACTTTTAAGGCTACGTCCACGCCATAAGTCTCCGTAAGCAGGGCAAGTTCATCTAGATGTTCTTCGCAAAGAGAACGAAGGTTATTTCCTTTATAAACCGATACTAGCATAGCTTTTTTGCGCCGATGTAAATCTTCTGCTGTAAGGTCTTGTTTTTTTTCTGTCATATGTTTCATAACTAGCTCTTCTTTGGATGTAGTGAGACTTCAAAGTCAATCTCCAGACCATCATAAGCGAGTTGATAATTTGGAGGAAGTTTAGAATTCGTTAGGTCATGTTCTAGCTCATGCGCAATGTGGGTAAACCAAGCTTGGTTTACGCCTACTTTGGCGGCAAAAGCCACAGCTTCTTCGATGTTAAAATGAAGAGCCGAGGGTTGATGGCGTAGACTGCTAATCACCAACGTTTCAACTCCATCTAAATCTTCAAATATAGTTTCGGGATAGTGTCGAATATCAGATATGTAGGCCATATTTCCAAATCTAAAGCCATTGACTAACATTCCCCCTTGTTCATAGGTCATATAGCGGATAGGAATGTCGAGGAAATGCACAAATCCACGACTGGATTCTAAATATTGCAGGGAGACGCGGGTGGTTAATTTAGACATGGGGGCGCTCGCATCAAATATGTAAGGAAAGCGCATTTTTAAATCTTGGGCGGTCGCTTCTGAAAGTAAGCAGGGGAGGGCTTGTTTTGAACGAGCATTAAAAATTCTAATTTCATCAAAGGCACCTGTATGATCATAATGAGCATGAGTGAAAATTAATCCATCCAAATGTTTGATGTGTTCGCGTAGCATTTGAGCCCGAAAATCAGGCCCACAATCAACAAGAATTTGCTTATTATCAATTTTTAATAAGGCAGACGGACGTAAGCGTTTATTGTATAAAGAATCAGAGCGGCACACTGCGCAGTCGCATCCTACAATGGGAACACCCATCGATCCACCAGTCCCGAGAAATAGAAATTTTCCAGCCACCTTCATATCGCCTCTCCTCTCAATAAATCCATGGCCTTGTCATAAATATGGGCATGATAAAAATAGATCCATCTTGTGGTTTGAGCTTCGCGTAATTGTACCCGATAGTAGTCCCCTTGAGGAAGAAATTGTATCTCTTGAAATTTTTGATCGTCCTCATGGTTTTTGGCCACATTAAGGATTAAAGATGCAGCAGGTCTTTGATCAAAGGATCTTGGAAGATCGGGGGGAAGATGATTCAGACTTTGATCCTCAGAGATTAGTTGATAAAATTTTTGGTAAACATCTAGTTTCACAGGATTAGAGAGATTTTTTTTTGAGATTGGATCCTGATAAGTGAAGTAAAGATGTTCTGAATTTCTACTTTCTCGTTTGCCCGGCAGGGGTTTTTTCATTAACTCTAGTGTTTGAGGGGATAAAAGTGCATTTTTCACTACATAATGCGCCTCAGGGTTATAGTAATACAGCGTGAGAAAAGTTAAAGCAATCGCACAAAGGGCTCCCGCTAAAATAAGGGTTAACAAATGAATGATTTGTCGTTTCGGTGTAAGTTGCGGATCAAAACTCAAGATAGTCTCCGACATCAGTAAAAAATAATATTATACTTGCCTTTACTAAAAAAGCAAGCTGCTCGTAGAAGGAGAGCTCTTTCCTTGAGATTTTATTCTAAATCCTATAGGATCTTGTGCTTATGCGCATCGCTATCATCGGTACAGGTTTATCTGGCTTAGCCACAGGATGGTTTTTATTACAAAACCCGGTCCTTTCATCCTCTATACAACTCACTTTTTTTGATTCGAAAGGTATTGGAGGAGGGGCATCTGGAGTGGCCGCTGGCCTTTTACACCCTTATGCAGGAGCTTCGGCCAAGTTAAACCGCCATGGCTGGGAGGGTTTTAAGTCTACTTTAATGCTCTTAGACGTGGCCGCTCGTCAACTCAATAAACCCGTTGCTAGGCAAGACGGATTATTGCGTATTGCCCTGAGTGAAAAACAGTTAACAGATTTTTGGCTATCTTCAGAGAAATATCAAGAGGTGCGCTGGATGTCCGCTGCTGAGACTACTGCTAAAGTTCCTTATCTTAGCCCTTATCCTGGTATCTTCATCTCAGAAAGTATCACTGTAGATTGTCCGCTTTATCTTGAAGGACTGTGGCAGGCTTGTCAGAGGAGAGGCGCCAGATTTGAGGTATCAAAAATCGATTCTCCTACGCAGTTAAGCAATTTTGATTGCGTCGTATTTGCATTGGGAGCGGAAGTAAATAATCTTTTAACTGATCCTTTACCCATTAAGGGAATAAAGGGTCAGATTTTGTGCACGACATGGCCGTCTTCCTATCCTTTTCCTTCCTTTGCTCTCAACTCTCAAGCCTACATCATCCAAGATAAAGGAAATTGCATTGTAGGAGCCACCTATGAAAGAGGCTACAAGAACCATGAACCCGATATCGATCGAGCTTATCAGGAAATAATGCCTAAGGCTAAGGCTTTAATTCCTGTTTTAGGGGAGACCGAGTTATTATCTTGTAGGGCAGGCATACGCGCTTCTACTCCGGATCACATGCCCCTGATTAAAAAGCTGGATGCAAGACACTGGGTGATTACTGGAATGGGATCCAAAGGGTTGTTGTATCACGCCCTCTATGCAGAAAACCTAGTGAAAATGATGATTTCTGAACTCATCCCATGATTTTGACTCTTGATTACGTCCTAATCTTGCTAGAAGCGACTCACTCTAGAGGTTAATCAGGGATTAGGACGCAATCATGGGTTTGAGATGTGTTAAATTCTACCCTTTTACTTTATCGCTTTTTTTCATCATTAAAACGTGTGATTCTGCGGCAAAATTAAAGAAGAAAATCACAGCTGGTGCCAAAACAGCTGTAAAAGGAATCATGGTAAAAAACCATTGCAGAATTTCATGTAAAGGACTTTGACAAGCAAAGCAAACAGAACCTGTCATCCAAGCGGCTAATGTCAGAGCTCCCACAATAATCCACAAAGGAAACGTTGCGATTAACGCCAGAATGATATTGCCTAGTATATCACGATTAAGTCTTCTAGTCAGAGTCTGGGTAATCTGCATACGATCTAGCCCTTTTAAGGCAATGATAGGGGTGACGAAGAACAGAATAGCTAAACTTAAAACACACAAAACAATGGAACCTAAGTTAATTAAAAAAGGACCGAATGCGAGGATCGCACTAAAAAATGGACCGACAGCAGGGATTTCTTTTAATAGAAAAAACACACCTAATAACATCCAAAGAAGAAGGTAGCTCAGAATGATAGGGATGCAAAAATAGGAAGCCCCGATCATGATTTCCCAAGATTTACTTAAAATCTCCTTATAGCTGGATTCCTTTTTTTTAATTTCGTCATGGTAGATCCGGATCAAGACGATTCCCATGGAAAGTAAAAAACCGGTACAGAGGAAAATCGGGAGAAATGTGAGGCTCATCAGCATCCATTCGTTGGCTCCAACGGCGAGGCCTCTGAAGAAAACGACTAGTACACCGCAGAGTGCTAGGAGAGTAAATACTAATAGAATTTTTTTCTTGTTGAATGAGAGCGTTAGCGCTCGGTCAAATATTAATTGGATATCGTCGTAAGTCATGATTTTATTTCATTTCGTGATTTATATAAGTATTTAGGCCGTACAATGGGCGTTCCTTTGCCTTCGCGTGCTTCGCACCTTTCATACACTATCTGACAGGCGATGCCGACAGCTCTTGAAAGACCAAATAGAACGGTGAAGTAGTCGGGATAGGGAAATCCAGCGGCACAGAGAACTGTTCCTGAAATCGCATCTACGTTTGGATAAGGATCAGATATTTTGGAATTTTCTTTTAATATAATGGGGCCTACCTCGCGAATGAGCGTAGCTATTTTGACTAGAGGATGATCTGGGAAATTCTCTTTGGCATATTCATAAAAAACAGTTGCACGTGGATCTTCTACACGCAAGACAGCATGTCCAAAACCATAAATTAATTCGTTGTTTGCCAATTTTTGTCTTAATAATTCTTCAAGTTCTTGATTTGTCGTATCGGGCCCTAGATCGTTTAAAATATTCTGCACAAATTCCAGGCAGTCTTGATTAGCTTTTCCATGTCTTGGACCAGCAAGAGCAGTTAGGGCAGAAGTGATAGATCCGTACATGTCTTCTAACCCAGACGCAGTAGCCTTTCCTACAAAGGTGGAGAGATTGCCACCCCCGTGATCAAAATGAAGAATATTAAAAAGTTTTAAAACTTCTGTGAGTTTAGGAAGATCGCGATTAGGGACGTTAAGCATTTGGGCAAAATTTTCCATGTAGCCTAACTCAGGTTTCGAGGGTGGATTTTCCCCCCATCCTGCATGGTAGTTAATCACTGTAGCGACAATTTGAGGCATTTTGGCGATAAGGTTTAAACAATCTTCTTTGTAATCTTTTTTCCCTTCAAAAATTCCAGCGACAAGCATGGCTGCGCAGAATAATTTCATGGGATGGCCGTGACGCGGCAATGCACGTATGTACTTCAAGGTATCAGGAGAGCAGGATGAACGTTTTTTTAATTCTTCGGAGAATTCCTTAATTTCATGATCTGAACCTTCTTTTCCCGAATAAAGGAGATAAATGATTTTTTCTGGACCCCAATCTACAATCGTATCTACAGGTCTTCCTACGTAAGAAACGCCTTTAATAGGATCGACAAAAGATGTAGTGCAGTATCCGCAAGGATATCCGCGTAATCCTGTTTCTAAATTATCCTTGGTGATTTCAAAAAGGATTTCGCTCATCATCTAACTCCTATTGTGGGAGGGATTAAGTTTATCTTTTACTAATTGACGTTCTTCCATAAGTTCTCTTTCTGTCAAGGCAATCTTATCTTTTAAGAAGTCGTTTAAAGGAATGTCTTTCACAATTTCATAGCTTCCATCAGCACGTGTGCGACAAGGGAATGAAAAAATTAAATTCTTTTCAATACCATAGGGATTATGATCGCTGATTACAGCAGAGGAATACCACTGTCCATCAGGGGTAGGTTGGATAATTGCTTTCATCGCATCGATTGCAGAACTGGCTGCGGAGGCGGCGGATGATTTTCCTCTGGCTGCAATAATTTCAGCCCCTCTCTTTTGAACCTTTAAGATAAAGTCATTTTCTAACCATTTTTTATCCTCGATGGTATCAAGGACGGGATGTTTTTTGATTTGAGCATTGAAGAAATCAGGGACTTGAGTCGAGGAGTGATTACCCCAAATAATGACATTGGAGACATCCTTTACATCAACTTGAGCTTTTTTAGCTAACAAACTATTAGCACGATTTTGATCGAGTCGTGTCATTGCATGAAAATTCTTCGCGGGGATATCGGGCGCATTATGCATGGCGATCAAGCAATTAGTGTTGCAGGGATTTCCTACGACTAAAACCCTCACGTTAGGGTTTGCGACTGCATTCAGAGCTCTCCCTTGATCAATAAATATTTTTCCATTTTCGTTTAACAGATCACTTCTTTCCATGCCAGGTCCACGAGGTTTTGATCCAATCAGAAAAGCATAATCGGCTTCTTTGAAAATCTCGAATGGATCGCTCCCTATTTCGATTTTTTTTAATAAGGGGAATGCGCAATCTTCCAACTCCATGGCCACTCCTTGCAAGGACTGCAAAGCTTCCGGGATCTCTAAAATGTGAAGAGCGATCGGCTGCTGAGAACCGAGCAAATCACCATTAGCTAGACGAAATAATAAGCTATAAGCAATTTGTCCTGCTCCACCAGTCACAACAATACGTTTTATCGATTCGGCCATGTCGATCTCCTTTTTAGGTTGAAGATAGAATAATTGGATTCTAAAAGTAAGTTTAATTTTGGCCAAGGAGAAACATTGATCTTTGTCTTCATTTGAGAGCCCATTTTTTCTTGCTTATCCCTAAAAATCTGGTATAATGATCGTCTTTAAAGATCTAAATATCAATAAAATGAAACACTTAAGAAAGTAGTTGAATGCATGAATGAAGTTTTATTTGTCATACAAGCATTAATCGTCATGGGTTTTGCCATTGGAGCCTTTAAGTTAGGCAAATCTGCTTTGATTGCCTGGATGTCTGTTTTGGCTTTGATAGCTAATCTTTTTGTCCTTAAACAGATCATGTTATTTGGCTTTCATGTGACAGCTAGTGATGTCTTTGCGATAGGCAGTCTTTTAGTCTTAAATTTTCTACAAGAAGACTACGGCAAGGACGCTGCCAAACAAGCGACTTGGATCTGCTTTTTTTGTATGATTTTTTTTGCCATCATCTCTCAACTGCATCTTTTCTACCAACCTAGCCCTTATGACAACACACAAGAGGCCTATTTAGTTCTTTTATCACCTTCTCCTCGTTTACTCATTGCCTCTCTTAGTGTTTTTTTTGTGGTTCAGCGTATAGATATTCGTTTCTTTGAGTTTTTAAAAAAGCGTTTACCAAGGGCTAATTTTACTGTAAGAGCCTCGATTTCGCTCGTTGTTTCACAATTTTTAGATACGGTTTTATTTAGCTTTGTGGGTTTATATGGGTTGATGGCCTCGATTACAGATATCATTTTTATTAGCTTTGTGATTAAATTGTTTGTTATTTTTTGTTTTACTCCTTTACTTAGGTGGGCGAAGGCATGAGACCTTTTTATTTTGAACTTCTTCATCGTTCGAAGAAATCCCGCGCACGGGTCGGACGCATTCACACGCCGCATGGCATCATCAACACTCCCAATTTTGTGGCTGTAGGAACGAATGGAACGATTAAAGCGTTAGATAATACTTTGGTTCATGATATTGGTTTACAATTAATGTTTTGTAATACCTATCACATGTTATTACAGCCCGGAACTAAAGTCGTAAAGCAAGCAGGTGGACTTCATACATTTATTAACCGTAAACTCCCAATTATTACAGATTCGGGGGGATTTCAAGTCTTTAGTTTAGCCTATGGTTCAGTCGCGGATGAATTGAAAAGTCGCGGGACAAAAAAACAGACTACATCTGTTGTTAAAATTACGGAAGAGGGTGTGCACTTTCGCTCCTATCGTGATGGTTCAAAGGTCATGTTAACCCCTGAAAGTTCTATCCAAGCACAAAAAGATTTAGGAGCAGATATTATCATTCCGTTTGATGAGCTCCCTCCCTATCACATTGCCCCAGATGCGCTTAAGCGTTCCCTTGATAGAACCCATCGTTGGGAAAAACGTTCCCTGGATGAACATCTCAAAAATCCACAAGGCCAGGCAATGTATGCAGTCATCCACGGGGGAATTGATCCTGAGTTGCGTAAAGCTAGTTGTGATTACTTAACAAAGCTTCCTTTTGAAGGGTTTGCTATTGGTGGAAGCATGGGAAAAAATAAAGAGGAGATGCATACATTATTATCTTATACCCTTCCTCTTTTGCCAGAAGAGAAGCCCAATCATCTGCTAGGGATCGGAGACTTAGCTTCTATTGATCGTAGTGTTCCTTTGGGGATAGACACTTTTGATAGCTCTTATCCTACACGTGCAGCGCGTCACGGTGTCTTATTTACTGCTAAAGGGGGACTTAACGTGACCAAGGCAGAGAATGCTACTAAATTTGAACCGATCGAAAAGGATTGTACATGTCCTACTTGTTCAAGATTTACGCTCGCCTACTTGCATCATCTCTTTAAAGCGCGCGAGATGACCTGTATGAGTTTAGCTACAGCGCATAATCTCTATTTTATGGTTCAATTGATGGAGCGTTACCGAAACCACATTCTTGAGGACCGTATTTAAAGCCGCGATTACATTAAAACCTTAAAAAACTTCCAAAATTTTTAAGGATAAGGGAAGGATTTCTGCTCGATGGTCATGAATAAACGAGGGAAGCTCTTTCTTGGGAATCCAATACAAATGGGTGTATTCTTCATCCCGTTCCGCCTGTTTATTCAAGACACACGTGTCAAGCTCAACCCTAGCACATATTTCATAATTAGGAGATTCTGCGTCTAGAATTAAAAATTGAGGTGTGATCGATAGAATCATCTCCTCTTCAATACCGGCCTCTTCCTTAAGTTCTGTTTTCCATTGTTTTACTATATCGACTTGACCCAGATGAGTAGAGGAAGGATCTAAACCTCCCGCAGGGACGAGCTCATAAAAATGCGGGTATTCGGTGACGTGTCCTGCGCGTTTGCCTATAAGAACTAAATTTCCCGCACATGTATAGCTGCAAATACATAGTGGATGTAATTGCAGGGTTTCTAAAAGTAAGGGATCCCGCACTTGACTAAGGTAGTATTTATATTCTTCAAAATGACCACAAAGCTGCTTTTCTTCTAGTTGGTCTACACAGAATATTTTTCCATTGAATAGTTTTTCTTTTGTCCGAATCCTCTCGTTTGCCCAAATACTCTCTATGCGTTCAAGATGCAAGGGCGAAAGATGTCTTTCTTTCAGAGGAGAATTCATCACGATTTTAAAATCGGCAGGAAGGGAGATGATTTGAAATTTCTTCATGTTGTTTGCGCCAGCAATCTCGTTAAAGTGGGCCAATCTTCTGTCATTTTAACTTCAGGAGGAACTTGCACAAGGAGAGAGTTTTTAATGGCTATAGTTGGAATGCGCGCTTCTATAGCTGCTTTTAAACCGTTTAAAGAATCTTCGAAGGCTAAAGACTCATGAGGAGACACTCGACAAATTTTTAAGGCGCGGTAATAAATTTCTGGATCAGGTTTAGTTTTTTTGACTTGGTCTCCTGTGATTAGATGAGAGAAAAACTTTTTAAGGTCTAATGCATTTAAGCTCTTTTCAATTAACGAGTAAGAAGAGGATGTGACCAGAGTCATTTGAAGATTCAATCGTTTGGCTAGAGTTAAAAAATCTAACGCCCCATTCAATAATTGGGCTTCTTCTTTGTATTGATCTGCTAATCCATCTAAATAGATTTGGGTGAGTGTATGAGAGCTTTCCGCAAGCAGATAACGTTCTTTTAAAATAGGAACAAACTCTTCGATAGAAGGTCCAATCAGAGATTCGAATTCTTTTTGCGAACCCTCACGTCCAAATTTTTTTAAAAAAGCTAAGTAGTTTTTAAATAAAATGGGGATGGTATCCACTAAAGTCCCATCAAAATCAATAAAAAGACATTTTACGTGCTTAAATAAATGATGGCTCTTCACTCCCAGTCTCCCATTTGAAGTCCTTCTCCTAGCTCAAGATGTCGAGTCGCTTTTTTTCCTTCCATCTGCAGAAGATACTTGGGGTGGAGGCCCAGGATTTGCTGACCAGGCCTGAGAATATCAATATTGACCCCCTCCTGTAAGATTTCTCCTGGATGAATGGGGCGTAAAGCTTGGATCCCTCTTCGCGCGAACAGTCGCAGTTCTTGTTCAGAGCTATGAATCGTTTTCACCCAAGAGCCAAGCATCTGTTCGGTACGTCGAATGGCCGAAATCATCTCTTTTAATTCCTGAGGATTGACGGCAAACGCATGGTCAGGGCCTGGTAAGTTTGAATGGAGTGTAAAGTGTTTTTCAATGACCCTAGCCCCTAATGCGACGGCTGCTATGGGAGCGTTATAGGGGTGTTGACTATGATCTGAAAGGCCTACCTCGCACTTAAAACGATCTTTTAACCAGCGAATTGCATGAAGATTCATGCTATCGGGTTCGGCAGGATATTTAGCTGTACACTGCAATAAGGTTAACTCTTTTCCACCCTGTTGATAAAAAATGTCATGCGCCCATGCAATTTCTTCTTCATTAGCAGCTCCTGTGGAAAGATAGGTGGGCTTGCCTGTTCGCGCTATCCACTCAATCAGACGGAGATGCCCAATTTCATACGAGGCGATTTTATGTCTTTTGACGTAAGGATCAATCGCCAAAAAATCACTTTTAGAAAATGGTGTGGCCATAAACTCTATGCCCGCTTTTTTACAGTATGCTGCAAGATCTGGAATCAACTCATAAGGCATAGCAAGATCTGAAAAGATTTCTTGCATCTCTTTTTCAATTCCCGCATCCGATAAATATTGGCTTTTTCCTGCATTGGAGACATAAATAGTTTCAGGACGAAAAACTTGAAATTTGATGGCGTCAGCACCTGCCTCAGCAGCCAAATCGATCAATGTTTTAGACATTTCCCAATCTCTTTCTTGCGATCCCATCCGCCAGTTGGATCCTGCTTCAGCAATAATGAAAACACCTGGATGCTTTAACGGTGTTAAGCGTGCGATATAACGATGGACCGGAGTGATTTTTCCTGTATCGTCTTCAATCTTTCCATCTTCTAAAGCTTCATATCCCGCCGCTGTAAAAGCTTTTTGCGAGGCGAGGTTTTCTATTTTTACTTTTGCATAAATATCATCAATGCCTTGCTTTTGCGCCCATTCCATGGTGGCTTTTAATGATTCTAAACCCCAACCCAAACCCCTAAATTCAGGGGCGACATTAATTGAAATTTCAATACATCGTCTATCATGACGTTGCTCAGGATGCTCTACAGGTTTAAACGATACAAAGGCCACTCTTTGTCGATCAGATAGAATAAATAAAGGGGGGAGCAAAGGCCATAAAAAATATTGATGCATAAACTCTGAACAAAAAGATTCCCACATTTTAGGCTGGGTGTGAACAGACATGCGTAGAGTTTCGGGATCATTGCGCCATTCCATGATTTGTATAGCATCTTCTTCGATAGGTCTAACTAATTCAAATCTAATCCTTTTTGCGTCCATTAAGTCTCTTTTTGTTTAATATGCGCGTTAATTTTTTTCCACTCAGGGTGGACTCTTAAAATATCCAAAATATCCGTAAGAGTGAAGTTTTTATTGGTGGGATACAGGTTTTCGAAGATTTTATTGACCAGATTAAAATCCTCCACCGTATCTACCGTAAGTCGATATTTTGCTTCATCTGCCATGTACACTAAATTAGCAATATTGAATAAATCTGGATGTTTATAGATATAGGGAGTGACGTGCTCCCGATCAAAAGGACGAGAGGCTTCCTGTGCCGCTATTTTAAGTGCTTGAAAAGTAAATACTTCCACATCCATTCCTCTCGGGAATGTACGTAGCAGAGTATTGGAAACATAATCTAATTGAGAAGAATTTTTAATCATCAGACTGATCGCTTGATCAATAATAGCAGGGTCTATGAGGGGACAATCACTTGTAATTCGCACGATGAGATCGGTAGGGAAATGACAGCACGTTTGGTAGTAGCGGTCTAGGACATCTTCTTCACTCCCTCTGTAGTATAAAACATTTTCGGTTTCGCAGTATGAAACAATCTCATCATCAAGGGGGAGTAGGGTTGTCGCCACAATGAGTCTATGAGAGTGCTGAATGCGGCGAACCCTTTCAATGAGATAACTTAACATAGGACGCCCCAGGATGGGGCGTAGTATTTTACCTGGAAGACGTGTCGAGCCTAATCTGGCTTGAATGATGATGTTAATATGCAGTTTTTTCATAGCGTTAAGCTATAGGACGTCCCGGTTCTAAATCAAGAGTTATTTACCCTTATTCGATTTCTTCTCTCTTAACATCATTCGTTTCCAACCTTCAGCAGTAAGAATTTTTTTAGTCGGTTGATCTTTTTTAACCATAGTTTCTTTAGCTACAGCGCTTTCAGTGGAAGTTTGCACTTGCGGAGCTGCTTTCGTTGTTGTTTTTGCTGCAGGTCTTTTTTCTACTTTAACACTTTTCGAGACAGTTTTTTTAGATGCGGCCATAGGAAACCTCCTATCTTGAAACCACGTGAATGAGTATTCAATTTTCATGCCAACCACGTAAAATCTCACCTGTTACTTCTGTAAAATGATTGAAATTTTTTTTATCAATCATTAGTCTGAGAGGAAAAATTAGCGCAGTTGCAATGGTAATAGCCATCATGGATGTTTTTTACTGAAGATTGCTAAGCAATTAAGAATAAATTAATTATCGAATAATGAGTCATTATACTATTCAACAACTTCCACTTGCTGAACGACCCAGAGAGCGCTTACTTCAATACGGTCCGGAGGCGATCACTTCCGCAGAGCTGATTGCCATCGTTTTAGGAAGCGGCAGTAAAGGATCTTCTGTTTTACAAATTGCCCAGGAAATTCTCGTGCGCTTTGGTTCGCTACAGAATTTTGCGGAGGCTTCCATTGCAGAGCTACGGGAGATTAAGGGGTTAGGATTGGCCAAAGCGATTCAACTGAAAGCTTCAGTGAGCTTAGGTATGCGGGCTTCTAAGAAACCTGTCGCACAAAAATTTAAGATCTCCAATCCTTTATATGCTTATCACTATATTAAGGATGAGTTGGAAAGAGAAAAGCGCGAAGTTGTAATGATTCTTTTGCAAGACGCTAAAGGTTTTTTAATCTCTCATCACCGTATTACTGAGGGGAGTTTGACTGAAGCTGTGCTTCAACCGCGCGATGTTTTTTATCTTGCGATTAAGCACCACGCCTGCAGCATCATCTTAGTACACAATCACCCGAGTGGAGATCCCGCCCCTTCTAAAGAAGATCTTGTTCTTACCCAAGCTCTCATTAAAGCGGGGCGGCTCTTAAACATTCCCCTGAATGATCATCTTATCATCGGCCACGGGTCCTATGTGTCCATCCGTCAGCAGGATAAAACCTTATGGAATTAGACGGGTTAGCCATCTTGTTTTTCAAGCCATTCTTGATACTTTTTTAAAGGATCGTTTAATCGATCCAAATCACCCGTATTTAAAAAGGTCTTAAAAGCAGTCATTAAATTACCTACAATCTCGTTGGAGGTATAGGGGGTTAATTCATCCAATAGATTACGCAGTTGAATTTTAAGTATAACAGGTAAATAAGGAAGGAAAAGATAACGGTTGTCTGTTCTAAGCTTGTTAATCAGCGAAGTGGCTCGTTCAATTTTTGGCAGCTTGGCATTATAAAGCCCTGAAAAAGACTCTTCGATTACTGTTGTAAAGTCTTTGAGTTTTTGTGCATTATTCAAAAGAAATGAAAGAGTGTCTTTATTGGTATGGGGATCTAATTTGTTTAAAAAATTATCCTTTAAATTTGTAACTAAACTTTCTACTACAGATTTTTCTTGGGCCTTATATAAAGCCTCAATCAAGCCTTTTTCAACACACTGGATGAGTTCGTCTAAACAGGAGAGTTCAGCATATCTAGCATCCAACTTCTTCAATAAGTCAATGGCAAATAATGGCTCTCCCTTTACAATCTGTTCCAACTGTTTTCCTTCCTCTCGACTAAAGGGGTTTTTTAAACTGTCAAATCTTGCTGCTAAACTTTCGTATCTTTCAATGATAGGTTGAGGGTGTGTGGAATCACTGGTAGAGGTTGCCACAAAGAAATGATCTAAAAATTTTTTTTGGTAATCTCTCAGTTTTCCTTCTCGCCATAGATTTAAAAGCTGATCCATTTCGTCCAAAACGACTGAAAGGTTCTCGTGACCAAAATAAAGATGTGATAATGAAAAGCTCACTTTAAGCTCTTGGAGATGGTTGTCAATCTCCGTAGGTTCCTTATTTTTTACAAAAGAGTTTAAGGCTTTTAGTCGAAAAAGATATTGCAATTTTGGGGAAGAAAATCTTTCACCGATACAAAAAGATGTAATGGACATCACGGGTTTATTCAGATCATCATCTAGAATTTTGTCTACTTCAAGTTTTAACCCTTCAGTTACAGGGAGGGTTGTAAATAGCACGTGATTCTCAATTTCTTTGACCGTCTCAAGATTAATTTTTTTAATTTCATTCAAAGCATAGTCTTCGTAACTCTTCAGGATTATATTTTTTTGTGTCTCATCTAAACATAATAGGATAGAATCAAAAATATCAGAATTTTTAATTTTCGATGGTTCTTTAGCCCAATTAAAAGCAATGGTTTTGATTTTTTCTTTCACCTCATTATAAGGTAGAATTTCCTGGAGGAAGATAGTTTGAGAGTGAAATGTACCAGGAAACTGCTCGAGGTGAAACCTTAAAAATTTTTCGGCATACACATACATTAACTCATCATCTTCTAATTCTAGTAAAATTTTTCCTAGATGATCATTTATATAAATAGACTTATCTTTAATGTCTAATTTGGCAAGGGAGTTTTTTATTACCTCTTTTAATTCGCGAAGCTTGGACATACGCGAATCAATCTTTGTAAATATTTTCCATCGCTGAATTTTCTTTAAGATGATTTCATCGCTCTCCTTTATTTGATCAGTAGATTTATCGAAGTAGTTTCTTAAATGATCTATTAATAACTTATCCTCTTCATCAAACGTAGAGTGGTAGGATTCTATCCAAGCTTTAATGGCCCCTTGACAATGATCTTGCACGAGCTTTAGAAAAGGTGAATCGGGATCATCCTCCTTTTCTAGGTAACATTCTACAATAGAATTTAGCATCGCTGGATTTTTATCTCTCCAAAGGACTCTGGAGGATTCTTGCAGGATTTGATAACTGGCAGGAAGGTTCCTTTTGTATATAAAGTCAATGATCAGTTTGAGATGGAAGGCTTTATTCAAATCCGTCATTGAACGGTCACAAAATTGCGCGATTTTTTCTATGTCAGGACGTTCGTAAATGGGAGATTTTTTGTAAAGCTCAAGTGCAGTTGTTAATACTGTAAAAGACCTTCTTTCTATCTTTTCAAAAGCTGTTTTAAGATCATGGATGTTTAAATGAATCTCTAGTTGCAACTTTGATAAGGCATCTACTAAAGATTTTTGTGGAGATTGGAGTGACAGGAGCTTTTTTATAGAGTCTAGCATCTGCACTGGAAAAACCTTTATTTGATTGGTAAAATCCTTTTCTAGATGACTCAGAAGAGCCTGTCCTAGTTTACAAATGTTTTGCAGTTTTTTCTCAATCATCCTTTTCCAAACTTCACGAAGACTTACATCGGTGTCTTGGTGGGGTATTTCAACGGATAACTTCATCTGCGTAAGAGCTGCAATTGCAGAGTCGAAAGATTCGATAAGTTGTTTTTCTCCGTCCTGACCTACTATTTTTATATAACCCTCTTCACTGACTCCTTCCTTTATTTTTTTCATCGCAAAATTGTATTGAACAATGTCCCACAATTCTGGTCCGCAATAATAAACTGTTGATGTAGCGTTAAGGAAAGCTGTAAATGAAGGTAAGTTTTTTTTGGGATCTGGTATGATGATTAGTTGATGATTCCTGAGTTCTAGACCTATCGGAATTTCCATGGTTTTTTGAAACCAAGAAAGTTTTTCAAATGTAGTTTTGATGTCCCTAGCTTCTAAGGTGTCTTTATTTTGAGGTTTTGTAAGAAACGAAAGGATTTGCTTGTGAAATTTACAAAATAGATACGGACTGATACTAAATTCTTCAACCTTCTCAAATTTATGAGTCGAATCATCAATCTGTAAATGTCCGAGGTCGTTGTTAATTTTACGAATTAAGGCCTTACAAGATAGTTTTTTACGTTCAGAAATGATCTCTAGTTGAGCAAGACCATATTTCATTAAAAGTTTTTTCTGCTCTTCCACTTTTAAGGATTCATCCTCCAGAAACTTCTTGTAATCGTCGTAGACTTTAAAAGGTAGATAGTTGGGCCATACGCGATGGATGGCTTGCGCAGACAGTTGAAAAAAATAGGGTTTCAAAATAGTGAAAGGTACAGAAATTAAATGGAGAGGACCTTGGATCAGGTTGAATCCAGTTTGTATAATAGGGGTTAGAAACTGATAATGTCTTTCTGTTTGATCAAGCTTGCGAAAGATCTTCTTGAGATAAGCGGTTTTTTCTAGTTTTTCATTTTTTGAATAAAACTTTTCAAGTGTTGCTAGTGCTTCTCTATTACCTTTTTTTATTGTTTTTAGGATTTGGTAGAGCTTTTCTATGTAGAGGTTAGAGGTGTTTGCAAAAAAAATATATTCTAGACGTTGATATTTTAATTTATCTTCGTCGTTTTCAGAACTTCCTATTAAAACTGTTATTTTTTTATATATACGTTTTGAATTATCTAAAGAAGTTAACTTTTCAGTGGATTTTTTTATTTCCGCATGGTCATTTAAGTCTGTACTGGCCTTTAGGTCTTTATAGACATCGATGTACTGAATATTATTATAAATTTCAATCAAACGAGCGTGAGATTCAATAGAGCTTTTTCTTAAACTTTCTATATCATAGGGAGCCTTGTCTTCTCCAAGAGGATAGTCTGAAAACTTAGCGATCAAATGATTAAGAGAAGTGAAGACTTCTCGTCCGATTGTCCCAGATTGTGGATCGTTACTTAACGACATAGATGAAACTCCTATTTATACATGCAAGATACAAGTTGAAAAGCAATTCAAAGGAAAACTTCTTTCTAAATTCTAGGCAAAAGGGCCATTTTATCTATTAGATGAATGTCGAAAGAAGTTTATTCTAAAATACTTAAGGATGATTAGCGATTTTTTTTAAGGCAAGCATCCGGTCCTCTGAAGTTTTAAGAGCCAAAGGAGAGGATAAGTAGTTCAATCCTGCGTTCATCGTCGTGATTCCTAAGTCTTGACCATTTTTTTTAGACCAAATTTTGAGATTGTCTAATGGTGTTCTATCGTTCTTATATTGAGCCGGAAGATCAGTGAGGATGCTCGTGATCTGGAGTGGAAGGATCCAGGGATGAATAGAGCCTTGTTTATTAAGTCTCTCTTCATACCTATTTAAATCATTTTGAGCTAAAGCAATTTTCTTATCTAATTGATCTTGAAGACTTTCATCCAAGGGATTTTGTTTAATTTTATTTTGAATTTCTTGGATCTCTAATTGGTTTAAAGTGTTTTTTTCATCGAGTGCATTTAAACGCGAGGCTGTGGTTTCACGTCGCCATGTCTGGACAAGATAGGTTGTATTTGTCGCAACAGAAATGAGTCGGCATATTTTTTTAAAGTACCCCTCGGGTTGTTGGGGTGCTAGGAGTTCCCAGGCATTCTCACCGATGCGTCGGCTCGACTCCCATACAGTCACATTTCTTGATAAACTTTGCCACCAACTTCTTTGGATGGGAGCATTTTTTTGTTGATAGTTGTACAAATAACTACTTGTCATATAAATGCCATCAATAGTGGCCGCAGTGATGGTAGGACCTAATTCGGGTGTCATTGTATCCTCTCCTCATGTTTTTAAGAAAGTTTTGGAAAATTATAGACCGATGAGCGGAATCCTTCAACCCATTTCTCTATTTTATTAAATCTATAGAGCTTTGAGGTGTCGAAAGATAAGTTGAGACTTCTCCTTTATTTTATATCGTATTTTCTATATGATATCCTCTTATGAAAAAATTTAAGATTGTTACATTAGGTTGTCGGACGAATCAGTACGAATCGCAAGCTTACCATGATCAGTTGAGTGCTATGGGATATCAAGCGGCTCAAGAGCATGAGTCTGCAGATATTTGTATTGTCAATACCTGCACGGTGACAGATTCCGCAGACTCCACGAGTCGACATGAAATTCGTAAACTGGCCAGAGAAAATCCCGGGAGTAGGCTGGTCGTTACAGGCTGTTTTGCAGAGAGACGACCGGACTTAGTCGGCGCTCTTGAGGGGGTGACAGATGTGGTACCTAATAAAGAGAAAGATAGACTCTTAGAATCTGTGTTTCCTGCGGCTGAATTGCCAGAGTTTTCTATTAAAAGATTTGAAGGACATACCCGTGCTTTTGTAAAGATACAAGACGGCTGTAATTCCTTTTGTACCTATTGTATCATTCCCTATGTGCGCGGGCGTTCCAAATCTCGTACTGTAGAGGATGTCCTCCGCGAAGTGGAGGGCTTAATCGCTAATGGGTATAAAGATATTGTGTTGACAGGCATCAACATCGGAGACTTTGATGGGGGCGTCAAAGAAGGCGAAGCTCCCGTAAGATTGTCCCAGTTAATTCGTCTTGTCGATCAAATTCCGGGGCTTGAGCGTCTGCGTGTCTCTTCGATAGATCCTGATGAAGTGGATGAGGACTTAGCTGATGCGATTTTGAATGGCAGACACACCTGTCATTCCATGCATATTGTCTTACAAGCGGGATCGAATGTGGTGTTAAAGCGCATGAATCGCAAATACACCCGTCAAATTTTTCTAGACACGGTGCAGAAGTTAAAAAACGCGAGTCCTGATTTTACATTTACAACAGATATCATTGTGGGTTTTCCTGGCGAAACAGAAGGGGACTTTGCGGAGACGCTAGAGGTGATGAAGGAAGTTAAATTTGCTAAAGTTCATATGTTTCCCTACAGCGAAAGAGCAAGAACGCGAGCAGCTTTGATGCCTAATAAAGTTTCTTCTGAAGTCATTAAAAGTAGAAAACAGCAGGTTTTGCGTCTTTCAGAACAAATGGCTTTTGAACTGAGAGAGCAGTTTGTTGGTCGTCGCATGACCATCCTCACCGAAAATCTTGACCCCTCACGTCCAGATGAAATTTCAGGTCATACAGAAAATTTTCTCATGGTCTGGATCCCTAAGCAAAGCTACGGTCCTAATGAAATAGTAGAAGTCGATTTAATTGCTAATACACCCGATGGGTTAATAGGTTCTGTGGGTGAAACAAAAGCTTGTTGTGCATCATGAAGTCTATAAAAATTACAGAGCGTCTTCGTCCGTTTTCCCATCAACCCGGAACCTATTGTATCTTACCAGGGGCTTCGCTCCGCTTCCAAATCTTTCCTGCGTTATTGAGGGTATACGATTTATCTATAGCCTACCCAAAACTTTTGGGCGAAATACCTGTTCCAGTTAAGGGACCTGTCCAAGAGTTTACTGTTCAGCTCGATTTAGAGAGGGGGTGGATTTTAGTATGGGGAAAAACTGAAGAGGAGTTTTTTCGTTATATCATTCAAGCAGGTGAAACTTCTATTCAAGTGGATGTGCAAAAAGGATTATCCTCTTGGTATCCACAAGAACTTTTTAGTCGTATCCCCTATACACATCATCCGTTCAATAAGAAATGGGAGCGCTTATCCTTAGGGAACCATAAAAGTCAAGATTGGGAGATGGTGAGTAGGAGAGGGGATTTAGGAGAAATCTTGCCAGCATTATTTGCTCTCGGTCAGCAGGTCCAGGATACATTTCATTTTGCAGACGAAGGGACTGCTTCTCTTCTTTTAGAGTGTCAAAATGCTTCTAAACTTACAGTCTACCCGTCCTTTATAAATTTTGTTAAAGCGGGATTCGAGGGGATTCTATCTCCTCGTTTAGTCGATGAACAGCATCAAGGCTTTTCATTAAAAACACCCTCTCTCTCTTTATCTCCTCTTGTTTTATTAAGCAGAGGGGCTAAGACCATTCGTTCTTTATTTGTTCACACGCATGCTAAAGAAATTTCAATTTTACCCAAACTTCCGCCTCAGTTTCATTGCGGGCGTTTTTTAGGCGTTCAGTGTGAAGATTTGGGTGCCTTAGATCTCGAATGGACAAAAAAAGCTCCACGACGTCTTTTGTTTAAAGCCTCTAAGACTGAAGTTCTTCATTTTCATTTTCCTCCCGCGATTACAGATTTTCGTTTAAATGGAAAGCGCCATTTAGTAAAGGATCCAATAGAAGTGATCAGCGGAGAGCTGTATATTTTTGATCGTTTTCAAAAATAGAAAGAGATCTAGATTTCTTTTGACTTTCTCTTTACATATGAATCCTTATTCCCTATGATCCCGATCAATATACCCTTAGGAATCTATGACTATTCTTGAAGAAACCCCCAGCAAAACTTTGGCGACTCCCATGAGATTAATGTACTTCGATGAATACAATCCCCATCACGTATTAGGTTTGCATGAAAATGAGCAAGGAGAGAAGATCATTCGGTTATGGAAGCCTGGCGCCCACCAAGTCTATCTTCAAGTTTTTAATGAGACCGTGGAAGCAAGTTGTGTCCATCCGGCCGGTTTATTTGAGTATCGAGCTCCCTCGCAGATCACATTTAAAGACTACAAGATTTATCATCAAAATGGACTCTTAGCACAAGATCCCTATAGCTTTGCGCCTTCAGTGGGTGAGTTAGATTTGTATCTGTTTGGCAAAGGTGTGCATTATCAACTGTATCATATCATGGGTGGTCGCCTCGTCGAACATTATGGAACAAAAGGTGTACGTTTTTGTGTCTGGGCTCCTAATGCAAAAAGCGTCTCGCTGGTGGGAAATTTCAATTATTGGGATGGGCGTATCAATCCCATGCGTTCTTTGGGAGGTTCCGGTGTTTGGGAATTATTTATACCCGGCTTAGAAGTGGGTGAAAAATATAAATTTGAAATTCGCACGCAATCTAATGAGCTAAGGCTTAAGTCAGATCCCATGGCCCTGCAGAGCGAGATGAGACCTGCGACAGCTTCTATTGTTGCCAACGTGGATCAGTTTACATGGAATGACCACGCTTGGTTAGAAAAACGTAAACAGGAAGCGCATACACCTAAACCGATCAATGTCTATGAAATCCACTTAGGTTCCTGGAAGAAGAAGGAGGGGTGGCGTTTCATGAATTACCGTGAAATAGCAGCAGAGTTAGCCCTGTACTGCCATAAAATGGGATATACCCATGTAGAGCTTTTGCCCATCCAAGAACATCCACTGGATGAATCTTGGGGTTATCAAGTTTCAGGCTTTTACTCTGTGACGAGCCGTTTTGGTACGCCTGAGGATTTTCAGTGGTTTGTCAATCATTTACATGAGAACCAGATTGGGGTGATTTTAGATTGGGTACCTGGGCATTTTCCAACAGATGATTTTTCACTTGGAAAATTTGATGGCACGGCCCTTTATGAGCATGCAGATTATCGTCAGGGCTTTCATCCCCATTGGAATACGTATATTTTTAATTTTGGTCGCAATGAAGTGGTTAATTTTCTGATTGCCAACGCCTTGTTTTGGTTGGATAAGATGCATATAGATGGCCTACGGGTGGATGCCGTCGCCTCCATGTTATATTTAGATTATGGTCGCGAGGAAGGCGAATGGATTCCCAATAAATTTGGAGGTAAAGAGAATCTAGAAGCTATTGAGTTTTTAAAACATCTGAATTCGGTCGTACATAAGAATTTTCCTGGAACACTCATGATTGCTGAAGAATCCACTTCCTTTGCGGGTGTCACGAGACCTGTGGAGTATGATGGTTTAGGATTTGACATGAAATGGAACATGGGGTGGATGAATGATACTCTACGTTATATGTCTAAAGACCCTATCTATCGCCAATATCATCAAAACGATCTCACCTTTGGCCTCCTTTATGCTTTTTCAGAAAAATTTGCTTTAGTTCTTTCTCATGATGAAGTGGTGCATGGAAAAAATAGTCTTCTAGGTAAAATGCCTGGGGATATGTGGCAGCAATTTGCCAATCTTCGACTACTCATTAGCTATATGATCTGTCAACCAGGAAAAAAGCTCCTTTTTATGGGGGGAGAGATAGGCCAATGGAACGAGTGGTCAAGTACAGGACAAATTGAGTGGTTTTTATTGCAGTATCCCCTTCACCAGGGATTGCATACAATGGTGCAGGAAATTAATCATTTTTATCTCAACCATTCGAGTTTGTGGGAAAGAGATTTTGATCCTTCTGGTTTTGATTGGGTGGATTTTAATGATCGAGGCAATAGTGTAATCAGCTATTTACGCAAAAGCTCTGAAGGGATTCTTCTTTGCATCCATAACTTTTCTCCTAACTATTATTCGGATTATAACATCCCTTTAAAAAATTTATCATCAGCTCAGGAGGTCTTTAATACTGACGATGAAAAATTTGGTGGATCCGGTAAGAAAAATCTACACACAGAAATTCTTTATGATTATCATAGGAATCCTTCGTCATTAAAAATTCAACTCTCACCGTTATCAACCATGATTTTTAGAGTCGCTTTTAGGTAGTTAAAATGGATCAGCAAACTTATGAGGAACTCTGCAGAGAAATCTGGGAGCATAATCGTTATTATTATTTAGAAAACAATCCTAGAATTTCCGATCAAGAATTTGATCTTCTGCTCAAGAGATTAGAAAGTATTGAGAAAGAGCATCCCGAATGGGTAAAGCCCTCCTCTCCAACGCAGCGTGTGGGAGAAACTCTTACAGGTGGATTTAAATCCGTCCTTCATGAAGTTCCCATGTTGTCATTAGCTAACTCTTATAGCAAAGATGAGATTGTAGATTTCATTAAACGTATTCAAAAATTAACTGAAGAGTCAAATCCTGCTTTTTCATGTGAATTAAAAATGGATGGAATTGCAGTTTCAGTTAGATACGAAAAAGGCATTTTTGTCAGAGGTTTAACGCGTGGAGATGGTCGAAAAGGGGATGACATCACGAGCAATATTAAAACAATAGCCCGGCTTCCTTTACGTATATTTGGGGAGAATCTCCCCGATGTGCTTGAGGTGCGCGGAGAAGTTTTTATGCCGCATGACGCCTTTAAACAATTAAATGAACAACGTCAAAAAGAGGGAGAGCCTCTTTGGGCCAATCCAAGGAATGCAGCTGCAGGATCCTTAAAATTATTAGATCCTCGTGAATCTGCTAGAAGAAAATTAGATATTGTATTTTATGGCATAGCGAACGAGCATCTGCAAGGACTAGACAGTCAATATACGGTTCATGAATATCTTAAAAACCTCGGCCTCCCTATTCTCTTCACGCATGCCAAATGCCATAACGTAGACGAAATTTGGGCTTATGCTGAAAAAGTTCGTGATCTTAGAAAACAGCTTCCCTTTGATATCGATGGAGTGGTGATTAAATTAGACGATATTCGCCAATGGTCTTTGTTAGGTAATACAGATAAAAATCCTCGTTGGGCCATTGCTTATAAATTTGCTGCGGAACAAGCGTATACACGTATCGTTGACATTACGGTCCAAGTAGGCCGTACAGGGGTTTTAACGCCCGTTGCTGAATTAGAGCCTGTGTTTTTGGCCGGTAGCACTATTGCGAGAGCGACTTTGCATAATCAAGACGAGGTTAGGCGTAAAGATATCCGCATAGGAGATTTAGCGCTGATTGAAAAAGGCGGGGACGTCATTCCCAAGGTGGTTCAAGTAGATGTAAATGTGCGTCCATCAGGAACTCATCCTTGGTCCATGCCTAGCCATTGTCCTAGTTGTGGTTCTCCGATCGTGCAAGTGGAAGGCGAGGTTGCTGTGAGATGTGCAAACAGCGAAAAATGTCCAGAACAACAGCTCAGGAGATTGATCTATTTTGCTGGGAAAGATGCAATGGATATCGACAATCTAGGCGAAAAGGTTGTGGAACAATTGTTTAATAAAGGCTTTGTACGTCAACCCTCCGATATCTTTATTTTGACAGAGGAACAGCTTTCCCAGTTAGATAATTTTAAGGCTAAATCCATTCACAATCTTTTGAC
The DNA here is from genome assembly GCA_001897225.1 of Chlamydiales bacterium 38-26. Taxonomy (GTDB): domain Bacteria; phylum Chlamydiota; class Chlamydiia; order Chlamydiales; family Parachlamydiaceae; genus Neochlamydia. Next base: position 127,110 of record MKSK01000004.1, on the reverse strand, counting down.
AAGCATTGAAAAAGCCCGACAAGTGAGTCTAGCACGCTTTATTATGGCATTAGGCATTAAGTATGTAGGAAGCGGCACCGCAGAAGCTCTGGCGATTAGAGCTGGAGATATTCATCACCTGATGGAAATGTCTAGAGAGGACTTACTCGCCATTGAAGGGGTGGGTGAAAAAGTGGCGGCTGCAGTCAGTGACTACTTTTCTGAGCCGAAGAATCGTTTAGAAGTAGAAAAGCTATTGGCTAACGGTATTCGTCTGCAATCAGTCAAAACCACGATCTTTGAAGGCCATGCCTTTAATGGTAAAACCTTTGTTTTAACCGGTACTTTGATGAAATATAGTCGTCAACAAGCGGCTGAGCTTATTAAGGAAAGAGGTGGCAAAGTGACCGATAGCGTGAGCAAGAAAACAAATTATGTAGTGATAGGCGAAGGAGCTGGATCGAAAGCAGAAAAGGCACAGAAATTAGGCATCAAAATGCTGTCAGAGGATGATTTTAATAAGCTTCTATAAGCTTTATTTTGCAGGTTTATCTCCTAATGTTTTGAAGGGGAAAAATTCATCTATAGCTTTGTCTATGGACTTTCTAAGCATTTTTAGTTCATCTTTCTTGAAGCCTTTAAGCTTTGGAAGTTCTTTCTTGATGGTTTTATTGATATCTTCAAAGAAACTTTCAATATCACTCTTTCCATCGGAAATGTTACCTTCTGCAGATTTGTAGGCTTGGGTTAGAAGATCTTTTCCTTTTTGTATTAATTCCTGATACTTTTGTTTAATGACACTTGAAACACCTTCTTCGTCCAGCGTGAATTTTTTCTTAATCATTTTCTCTAAGGACGAGGTAATTTCTCTTTCATAAGTTTCTTTTAGAGCCTCAATTGCTTCTCGGGGTTGTTCGGGTGCTTTTTCTTTAATAAATTGTACTTGAGTCTTTGGTGGAGGGGGAGATTCAGCTCTTATGCGTGTGACTTGCCGTTTTCCCCCAGAAGTGGGGTATTTGTTTTTGGGTGCTAACGATAAAATATCATTCACGAGAGCTTGAAGTTCATTTTTCGTCTTTTTGGTCACAATAATACCATTAATGGTGCTATTTTCTTTAATTTGTGAAAATTCATCGATAGTTTTGGCTAGTTGATCTTTAGAGAGTGCCTTCGTAATGTCTTCTGTTAAATCCCCTTTCGAATTCATGATATAGTAATTTCTACCATTTAACACGCCATTCTTTTGCTGATCAGCTGCAGTTTTGAATTTATTGAGTTTATCCCAGTTCTCTACTAATAAATTAAAATCTCGAGGCTGCATAGGGTCTGATCTAGGTTCCATATAAAAACCTCACTATTAATATTCTCCACCCATTCATTATAACACTATTCGTTATTTATTATTTTTTTATTTTTTATTATTTAATTTTTTGATTTTAAAATATTTTAAATTTTGCGTAAAAGTTGTTAAGATTGTATAAATCTTTAATTTAAATCGGAGAGTCATTATGCTGAAGTAATAGATAAGGTTATATGATCACACCAAACGCCCATTTATTATTAGATCCCTTCATATACTTCATAGCAAGAATGGAAGGCCTGTCCTCTGCCATACACGTGCCATTAGAGCAACAATTTTCTTGTGGAGATCAGATGAAAAATTTTTTTCATCATCACTTTGAAAAATTCCCCCTTGAAAAATCTTTTTCTTTTGATAAAAGCACCGTAAGCTTCGAGTTGATTAAAAGTTTGATGAATCATGCGGCTGAGATTTGGAATATTCTAAAAAAACGAACGAATCAAATGAACCCCTGTCTAGGGGATATGCTCATGTATACCTTGAGCCTAGAGGATTGTTTGAAAAATTACCTATATAAAATTGACCAAGTGGTTCAAGGGGTATTGATCAATAGAATGGTTACTAAAGATGTTGTGGACAGCATTGAATTTAATTGGAAAGAGGGGACTTCCTTTGAAAAAAAAGCTGCAGCCAAGCCTTTTTATGTTCAGTTTACAACAGACGATATTGCGCAATTCATGGATGTGTATAAAGAAAGTAAAGTGGCAACTATAAGTCGTCTGCACGTTCTATCGGAGGTTGATATTGAAACAATAAAAGTGAGGATAAAAGCAATTCCAATTCCTGTTTTATTTATGAGAATTACTTTCTTAAAAGATTGTAAGGAAAATATTATAGTCGATTCGATAAAATTGCGATTTTAGATCAATTCCTTGTCGGATGCATTTAGCCCCTCTTTTATGTTTTATTTGCACACCTAAACTAGACCTAAAGAATCCCATCTAAGTACTTCAAAAAATTCGATGTTAAAAAAAGCGAAACTTAGCTCAAGGGAGAGTTGATTTAAAATAATTACTTATTTCTTGTCTAAAATAAAAGTTTTTTTTATCGTGATTGACACCTTAACCTAGAGTCAAGTTTTCCGGCTAATAGTTGAAGACTCTAAAAAAGTCTTTTTATGAAATCCAGTCCTTATCAAAATTTCAAAATACCAAAATTAATTAACGAGGAATATGTTAAAATTACAAAACAAATACTTGTCTTTTATAACAATCGCATTTTTGAGTGCTCAGTTAGCGTTTACAGCTGAAAGTGCTGTAGCAGAAGCTAAGAATGTTAAATCTGCTAAGAGTGTGCTGCATGCAACAAAAGGTAACAACGTCAGTGGAACAGTCACTTTTACGGCCGTTGAGGGAGGGGTGCATATTGTTGCTGATCTTGAAGGGCTGACACCTGGAGATCACGGTTTTCATATTCATGAATTTGGTGATTGCAGCGCTGCAGACGGTTCTTCTGCAGGGGGGCATTATAATCCGACAAAAAAGAAACATGGCGGACCAGATAGCCCTGAACGTCATGTAGGAGATTTTGGAAACATTACAGCTGATGCGGAAGGCAAAGCTCACTATGATCGCGTGGACCATGTAATTGAACTTAATGGAGTGTACAGCATCGTTGGACATTCTGTAGTCATTCACGCAAAAGCTGATGATCTTGTGTCGCAACCTACAGGAGATTCTGGTGCGCGAGTAGCCTGTGGCGTAATTGAAGCTGAATAAGTGCTTAAACAGCAGCTTGCTATCCTCCGAAGTGTTTTCGTATTCGAAATCACTTCGGAATCAGTCGTTTTAAAATGATCGTTTCTTCCACATATGTACTTCTCGGGCGCTTTTGTCTCTAATGAGTGAAATTAATGCATTTTTTAATGACTCTGCAGAATTTCTCTTGGTCACAAATGTTTACATCTAGTCAATGAGACAGCTTTTGATCAATCAAGCATCAAGTCTACATCCTAGACAAGTCTACAACACGCGTATAGGGCATGTCAAGATGCTCAGTCAGTCATTTGTTAAACCATTAACAATTTTTTTCTTTCTTTATTGACGAGAGTTCCTAAGAGAGTTTGATGATTAAATCCGTGGATATGGACGTTCTGCAAGGTACCCACGAGTTCATCGCTGCCTTCAAAAACAACATTCTTCCAGCAACGAGTGCGACCTTTAAGGAGTTTACTGTCCTTAAAGCTCTGTTTTTCTACAAGTACTTCTACGTCAGTATCAAGAATGGATTGACGCTGTTTGGCTACAATTTCATCGTGAAGTTTAAGGAGCCTTTGGAGGCGTTCTTGCTTGACTTCTTCGGGAATATCATCTTTCCATCGCATGGCAGGCGTTCCCTTACGCGGACTGTAGGCAAAGAGAAAAGCAACAGAGAATTCGATCTCTTTCATGAGGTTATACGTTTGTTGGAACTCTTCTTCTGTTTCAGTCGGAAATCCAACGATAATATCGGTTCCTAAGGATACGTGAGGTACAATTTTTCGAAGCATCTGAACCTTTTCTAAATACTGTTCGATTGTATAAATACGGTGCATTTTCTTCAGAATACGATTGGATCCAGCTTGCATGGGGAAATGTACAAATTCGCAGACGGTCTTAAGATCTCGAATAGCTTCCATCAGTTCCTTAGTGATATCCACGGGATGGCTTGTCATGAAACGTACTCTTTCAAGACCTGGAATTTTGTCTAATTGATAGAGTAGATCATGAAAACGGCAATTCCACTCGGGTTGGTCTTTTCCGTAGCTATTGACGTTTTGACCCAGCAAAATGAATTCTTTGTACCCCTCAGAGGCAAGTTTTCGACATTCTTCTATAATATTTTCCGGCGAACGGGAGACTTCAGGACCTCTGGTGTATGGAACGACGCAATAGGTACAAAACTTGTCGCAGCCACGAATAATGGAAATATAAGCCTTCACTTTATCATCTCGCTTTGCGCCCATGTAATCCAATTCGAATTGGAACTGCTCGTCGGTACGGACGATTTGCTTTTGGGTTGAAAGTACATCGTCTAGAACATGATTAAGTTCATGGATATTGTTTGTACCAAGAACAAAATCAATATGTGGGAGCTTCTGGAAAAGAGAGTCTTTTTTAGCATTTGCCATGCAACCTGTGACACCGATAATCGGATTGTTGTTCAACGAATGCCCTAATTGACCCAGTTTCCCCATGACTTTTCTTTCCGCTAAATCTCGGATAGAGCATGTGTTGAAGATGAGTAGATCGGCGTTGGTTTCATCGTCAGTTCTAATTAGACCGCGGTTTTCTAGCAAACCAATCATGATCTCCGAATCCAATTCGTTCATTTGACAGCCATAAGTCCTGACATAAAAATTTTTGAGTTTACGCATATTTGATCCAAGTGTACGATATTAAAATATTGCAAACATTTTATAGCAATGAAGGTCTTTTTTCAAGTCTTCCGATCAATGTGTCGGCTGAATTAAATGCGTTTAGGGTTAAAAAACAAATTTAGCTCCTCATTTTTTGATGAAAAAAGACTGCTTTATTTTCCTCTTACAGGGTAAGTGAAGAAGGAAAGTAAATAAATTTTAAGGAATTTCCTTATAAATAGTGAAAAAACATTGGCAAAAATGAACGTAAATAGGTAATATGTATCTTCATTCTGAAAAAACATAGAATTTTTAGGTTCTGAAACATGGCTCAACAAAAAAATAAAACAATCATGCATCGCAAAGAAGATAGTAAACCTCAGTGGTTCATTCTCGATGCAACCGGTAAAACTTTGGGACGCTTTGCTGCCGAAATTGCTAAAATACTTAGAGGTAAGCATAAACCCACGTTTACAACTTATTCCGATGCTGGTGACGGTGTTATCGTTCTAAATGCCGATAAGATTCGTGTAACTGGTAATAAAGAGGCTCAAAAAGAGTATATTTCCTACACTGGGTATATGGGCGGTCTCCGTCGCACACCTTATTATGTAATGAAATCTCGTAAGCCTGAATTCATCATTGAGCATGCCGTTAAAGGTATGATGCCGCATTCACGTCTTGCACGTGCCCAGATTAAGCGCTTACGCGTATTTAAGGGTGCAGAGCATAATTTAGATGCACAAAAACCAATCAAAGCAAACATTTAAGATAAAGTAGACACTATGAAAGAATTTGTTGCAACAGGACGTCGAAAAACAGCGGTATCCTCCATCAGAATCAGACCAGGTTCTGGAAAGGTTGATGTCAATGGCCGTCCTTTTGAAGAATATTTTCCTTTAGAAATACAAAGAAGTGCCATTTTAGCGCCCTTTGAAAAGCTTAATGGTAATGGACACTATGATATGATCATACGCGTTAAAGGCGGTGGGGTTGAAGGTCAAGTAATTGCTTCTCGTCTTGGCATCGCACGTGCTCTTCTACTTAGCGACGAAAGTCTACATCATGAGTACAAATCACAAGGGTACTTAACACGTGATGCACGTAAGAAACAACGTAAAATGTATGGTCGCGCGAAAGCACGTAAGAGATTCCAGTTCTCCAAACGTTAATTCTTGTCATCCAAGTTCACACTTTCAAAGGAGCCTTTTCAAGGCTCCTTTTTTTTATTATTAAACTTCTTTCGATTCTCCACTCTCTGACTGCGCACGTCCTCTTCCAATTAAACTTTAAAAGAAACTAAAAATTCCTTTCTAAGAGTTGAGTCAAAAACGATGTATGCAGGGAGCCTTATAAATACGAGCAAAGCAGATGGAGAAATTTCTAGAGAGAGTTCGTAGTTAGGTAATCTAAAACGATTCAAGCTATTCAGCGATAGATATAGTAGAAGGAGCAGGTGAATACGCGATCGATAAAAGGTCAGAGTTTGTCGTATGACAAACTGAATGAGCAGGTATTTTGAATGAATAGTGTTGATTAGGGCCCAAATGAATCAACGAAACAATTCAGCGGGAAAGAGTGTGTCAGAAGTACGGGCACAAACTGGTATGGGAGGACAGTTTCGATTATTAAAAATAGAAAAAATAGATGTTTTAGGGAGTAGGTGTGTCCAGGCGCATTTCATAGACAACTGTTACATTCGCTTTGACTTCAATTTGACCAGGCTCTATAGGGATGCTATCACTTTCTGCGAAAGCCTTCATCATGCGAGGCGCGATTGGGTGTATATAAGAGTCATTTAAGGTAATTGATAAAGGACGCACTAACTGAACATGAGCAGCTTTTGCCATGATCTCGGCTTCTGCGATGGCATTTTTTGTTGCTTCGCGAATCGCTTCTTCTCTAACGCTTTTGTCGTCTTTTAAACCAGCTTGAATATGATCGATTTTATTGGCACCCGCTGCATGGACAGCGCTTATAAGAAGGCCGATCTTATCTAACTGCGATGTTTTAATGCTTAGAGTGTTAGTCACTTCATATCCATTAATCGAAGGTTTCCAGTCTGGTGGAGGATTTTGAGGATAGGGTGTATAGGTAGGTAAAATCGTGAACTGGCCCGTTTGGTACTCATCTGCTTCCAATCCATTTTTCTTTAATACTTGAAGAATTGCACGCATCTTTTCTGAATTGTCTTTTAATGTACTTTCAGCGTCTTGCCCACGAGACGTGACACCCACATTAAATTGCATCTGGTCTGCTTTTTTATAAACAGAGGCTTGCCCATTCAAGGTAAGTTTTGGAATTTCATCTCCAACTAAAGATCCTAAATAAAGAAAGGTGCATACCAGAGATAAAAGTGTTTTCTTTAACATAAATACCTGAAATTTAATTAACTGAGAGGTCTTCTGGGATCATGGAAAGAGAAGCATATTTACCGCCCATCTCTCTCAATAAGTTTTGCCAAAGTTTTTCAGAAGAGGTATGAAAAATATGTTTATCCGAGGCTGGATGTAAAAACCAGTGGCCATCTAAAAACTCTCGTTCTAATTGTCCAGCTCCCCATCCTGCATAACCAAAGCATAGATGAATATGCGGGCCATTTTCATCTGTTAAAGCTTCTTGTAAAAATTGTAGATCGCCTCCCAAATAAACGCCTTCGCAGATTTGTAATGTTTGATTGGGGATTTCTCCAGAGGTGTGAAGGAGCATCATCTGGTTCGTTTGCACGGGACCTCCGGCGCGAATTCCTACACGGGGATTAGCCATATGCTGAATACTGATGATTTCTTCGGGTAACTCAAGATCTAGTGTTTTGTTAATCACTAATCCAAATGAGCCGTTTTGATTATGTTCACAGACGAGTACCACTCCTCGGAAAAATATTCCCTTATCAATATCGGGAGTAGCAATCAAAAAAGTGCCTTTTTGTATTTGCGAATAGGGAACGGATTCCATATCAACCTATTTTCTTCTTTAAACCATTCATAACGGGAGAAGAATTGTTTGTAAATCCCATTAGTCACACAGTTCAGTTTTTTTTGTATTTATATCTGTAAGTTGTTGATTATACATTTTTAAGGCTTCTTCCGTGTCTGTAATTCTTCTTAAGAGTTCAGCATAAACTTTTTGAAACTCGCGATTATCAAAAAGGGCATATCCGCAAGGGTCGCTGTTGGCTTGTTCAACGATGGAATAAACACGTGTGAGAGATGTGCTGATTTGATCTAACTCATCATTAAAATAATTACGAAATTCTTGGGGGGAGGAAAGCGTGTAGAGGAGATTTAAGCGGCGAGCTCGCAAACGCTGCCATCCTTTGTCCATATTAAATAGAATTCCATAATGATTGATGTCGTTCATAATCGTTTCACCTTTGCTTAACAAGGCATTAAGCTTTAGGTACAGCTGGTCATTCATGAGAAGTCTTCCTACCGAGCCTTCTCCCTGTTTGACGTAAGTAAAGATTTCTCTGCCGTCGTTTGATATCATCTGTAGGTTGTGAGACATGTCGGCTAAATCGGTTAATAACGTGTCTACCTTATTCCAAGATTGCAGAGCACGCTCAGTTAAATGATGCACATTAGCAATAGATTGAGAGAGATTTTCAGGTTGATTCAGTGCATCGGTAATATCACTAACGTTCTGCAAGGAGTGGCTGATTTTTTCTGTAATTCCTTGCTCATTGATTTCTGTAAAAAGAGTATTGATAGAGTCAAGTGTATTTTCAAATTTACCCGATAACGCCTTGAACTCTTTAAGGGTATCTTCAACAGCTCCAACCTCAGTGGCAAAAAGAATTTCATCGTTTACGATACGTAAAGGTTCTCCTGGGGCGGGCGGTAAGGGGATAATGACCACAGATTTTTCTCCTAGAAGACCTGAAGTGCGTGCAGAGATTTCATCTGTATTGAAAACATTGACATTCGAATCCACATGTAGGATGAGCTCATACACATAAATCAGTCCATTGAACGCTTTGCGTTCATTAATCGCGTCTTTTAATTCATTGATTGCAGCCACTTCACCCACAGGCTTCCCAGCAAAAGTGACTCGTGTTCCTACAGAAATTTTGTCAATGTTAACGAAGCGTACACGCAGTACGCGCCTTTCGTCGCCCACGGAAGGGTGTAAAAACATCAGCGCGAAGACGATGATGGCGACAGCAGCTAAAACAAAAATTCCTATCATGATATTTTTCAGTTGATCGGCCATAACTATTTTGCTTGCTCCGGAGTCTTAAAGTGTTGGGGTTCTAGATGATCTTCAGTAAGAATGGCGTTTTCAAAAAAAGCTTTTATAAGAGGATCATCAATCTTAACAAATTCTTCCTTTGGGGCGATATGAATAATCTTGCCTTCATGGTGAAAGGCTAAACGATCTCCTACCTCCATGGCAGAGTGGATGTCATGAGTGACCACAATGCTTGTGGCATTGAGTTCTTTTTTAGTCGCGTTAATCAATTTATTAATTTGTTGGGCGGTGATCGGATCGAGACCCGTGGTTGGCTCATCATAAAGAAGTATTTTGGGTCGATAAACGATCAACCTGGCTAAGGCAGCTCTTTTGCGCATCCCTCCTGAAAGGTCAGAAGGCATATTCGACTGCTTTCCACTAAGTCCGACCATATCAAGGGCGTGAGCGACACGTTTTTGAATTTCATCTTCGGTTAACTTACTTTCATGTTGTCTTAGATAAAAAGCTGTGTTTTCTCCGACATTCATCGAGTCAAACAAGGCGGCTCCTTGGAATAACATGCCCATCCCTTTAGCAATTTGGTAGCGTTCTCTAGATTTCAAGGAGGTAATGATCGCTCCATTAATTTCTATTGTGCCTTTATCTGGTTGTTCGATCCCAATAATCTGTCGAAGAAGCACGCTCTTACCGACGCCCGATCTTCCTAAAATCACTAATGTTTCACCGTCCCTAACTTCAAGCGAGAGGCCTCTAAGAACATGCAATTTGCCATAAGATTTGTACAGATTCTTGACCACAATCATGAGAGATTCCAACCTGTAAAGTTTTCAATATATTCATAGGAACTATTTAAACCTACGGTGATGAGGAAGTTGGCCACAAGAATAACGGAGTAGCAGATCACCACACTGTTCGTTGTCGCTCGTCCTACACCTGCAGCTCCTCCCCGAGTGGTCATGCCTCGATAGCAGGAAATGGTGATGATGATAATTCCAAAGATGAAGGCTTTGACTAGCCCACTAAAAAAATCAAATAAATGAATATTAACCGGTAGTGGATCAATAAATGAAGTAGAAGGCATCCCATAATAATGCACAGCAATAAAGTAGCCACCCAGAATGCCACAAAGACAACTAAAAACTGTCAGTAGAGGCATCATGACAAGGCCTGCTAAAAAGCGTGGAGCCACAAGATATCTTAAGGGGTTGACTGACATAGATTTGAGAGCATCAATTTGTTCAGTTACACGCATTGTTCCCAGAGTTGCACACATCGCAGCTCCTACGCGTCCTGTCACCATAAACGCCGTGAGTACTGGACCTAGTTCAACCATCATGGCCTTTGTCACCATAAGTCCTGTAGCACTGGCTAGTCCTTTATCTGAAAGTTGAAAGTAAGCTTGTGCGGCTAGAACCATTCCCGTAGAAAAACCAGTGATGGCAACCACCGGTAAAGATAAGACACCAATTTCATATAGTTGATCGCGAATTAAAGACCATTGAGGGGGCCTGCGTAATGTCAGCCAAATGACAGATACAATCATGACTGCAAAGTCACCTAATGTAGCTAATAAACGTCCTGCGGGGGATGTCAAAAGACCATTTTTCGACATACTGTATCACTTTTATATAAAAAAACGCATTTTATTAGAAAATAAGCTTTAATGGAAAGAAGTATAGATAAGAATTTTAAAATTTAGACGGGTTTTGAGAGGTAACCTTTTAGAGAATCTATCTAACGAGCGTTTAGAAGGAATAAAAAATAAATCAAAGGAAATTTCAAAGACGTATTTTCTTTCATCGCAAGGGCAAAATAAGGGTTACAAAAGCCATTGACTATATTTTTTAAATTGTACATAAATACTAAATCCAAAATTTTTTTCAGGAGCTTTTATGTCAGCGATCACCTCGACAGCAAAAATTATTAATCAGATTAATGCTTTTTCAAGAGGATTAAGTACTGCGACGGATGTGGCTATCGGAGCCGCAGATCTCATCACAAAGGTAGATAGAGGATTTTTTAGAGGCGCAGCGGTTGTGTCTCGCTCATGCTTATTTATTACGACAGCGGTGGATATTATCACACAATTAGCAGGAGTCTCTGTAAATGCTTCAAGAAATATTAAAGGCGTGGAATTGCTAGTTAGGGTCCTGGATTTTCCTGTAAATTTATTGAGTAATGTCGAGAATTTGCATGTTGAGAAAACAGCTGCATCGATTATTCGATTCCTTGAAAAGGGGCTCGTAGGTCCTTTGCTTGGTATTGTTAGAACCGGATGTGAATTAAGTGCACGTACAGAAATCTGTTATTTAAAAGACTATGAGAAAGATCCCACTGCACAAAGACCCATTTATGATTATGATGAAAATGGAGACCGCGTCATTGTGGGGTACAGGCCTATTGATCCTGAGGAATGTAAAAAGCTCATCAATGACTACGAAAATGCTAGTGCGGGAGTTGGGACTGTAGAATCTATTACTGAATGGGGCATGGTAGAATTTGTTTACAAAAAAATCGCGGCTCGCATTATTTTAGGAAGAGATTTTCGTCCAAATCATCCTGGAAATCCGCCTGTTATTGAAGCTCCGATGCAAGTGGATGAAGATGTGGTTCCACAAAATCCTCAGCAAGAAGTAGATGATGTGAAGTTGAAAGATTTGCTGGATTTTAAAAAATACCGTACGATTCCAGAAGAGCTAGAAGACGATGAAGTATTCAAAAGATATCGTTGTCCTATAACACAAGCCCCCATTCGCTTTCCTGTAGCTGAAAGAACGGAAGGGAGTCCAATCCTTTATGAAAGGGATGCAATTGCTCAATACTTGGTCAATAGCCACACTTCTCCTATGACAAGGCAGCCTTTATCTATGGAAGATTTAATCCAATGCCCCATGATACAAAATGTTATTGATGCACGGTTAGAGTTTCACAGTGCACAGATTCTTAATTATTTAAGGACACAGTTAGATCAAAATTTACAACATGAAGCTTGTGTTGAGGCGGAACAAAATGATCTTGAAAGAGATTTAGATTAGGAGAGGATGATGCAAGTTGCCGCGCAAATTATATCTATTGCAGCTAAAGGTATTGAAGTTGCCGCCAGCGTGACGAATGCAGTGGTTACATTAAAAAAGAACCGTCCGCTAACGACTGAGGAAAAAGTCACAGCAGCTTTAGAGATTGTTTTTAGTTTTGTTCAAACGGCAGATGTCGTTTATTCATCCATCAAACTTGCCGCTCCAGATGTAGCAGATAAAATAAGTGCAAAAGTGGGTCTTTCAAAAGAAAGACTCGCTCTTGGGTTGTCCGTGACTGCTGGCGGTATTGAGGTTGGTAAAACAGTGACTGTAAAGCTCCTTTCCAAAGAAAAATTTAAAATAGAAAATCTTATAGAAATTATTGGCATTGTGGTTTTTCGAGCTGGTGATGCCATTAATCATGCAACAAACATTGAAAATATCCCTGAAGAAGATAAAGAAATTTTGTCTTGCTTGGATATCGCTTGCACAGGAGCAGGAACGCTTCTAAATCTTGGAAGCTCAGGATATAAAATCTATAGAAATAAAGATGTATTATATAAAGCTACGCAGATTATCTTGAGAAGAATTCGAGGACAAAATGAAAACGCAATACCAGTTTTATCGGTAGAAAATAAAGCAAATGCTAAAGATCTATTGAAGGAACACCAAAAAGGAATTAGGGACATTTTAAATTGGGAAAATTTAAAAGAAATCCCTCCTTTATTGCATTGTCTTTTTCAAGATTATATTTGTCCAATTAGTCAAAAACCCATTCGAAATCCTGTTAAGATAACTAACGGTCCAAAAATCTGGTATGAAGAGAGACTATTTCATCAATTTAAAATAAGACATCCAAATCTGAAGCCTCCTGGCTGGCCGGAAGAGCAGGAATATAAGCCTGCAATTCATAAGCCGATGCTCGATCGCGAAGTATTTAATATCATCAATAAACGTTTACAAGAGCAAGCAGAGTTGATGAGGATGGATCTTAATAACTGATGCATTGCTGCATAAATTGCTAGGAGCTCAAACTAACAAAGTCTCTGCTATTCTTCCCATGGGGGGTAAAGTTTTAAGTCTTAAATAAGGAAAAATAGCAGAGACATATCTCACGACAGGTTTTTAGGCTAAAATGATATCGAATGCATGGGGAAAGGGCCATGCAAATCAAGGGATTCTAAATTTTTTTTAATGTCTTGAATTTCTAACTACACTAAAAATTGCAAATACAATGGTGACAACTTTTAGAATGACTTTGCCTGCAGTATGACCTCTAACTACATGAGGGCTCATCTCAAGAGGTGCTAGATATTCTCTTGCATTGTCATGTGAAATGTAAAAAGTAATTTCCATACAAGTTTCATACGCTACTTTGATAGCCTGCTTTTGTGTGTTATCAAGGATCTGATCTTGAAAAATGTCATCAAGATTATTATTTCTGGGATTTACATTTGTATTAATCTCAGGGCTATAATCAATCATTCCCGCCCCTACAGATTTAATGACAGAGGCTACGTGTTTAGGTTTAGATTTTTTGATGATAAATTTACGCGCATCCTCGCCATTTTCTGAAAATGCATGATATTCTGTATTTGTATCAAAGTCATACTTGACATCTATCATTTCGATGTCATCTTCTGTATAGGTATTTTTAGGCAGTCTACTCACTATGGATCTTTTAATCTTCACAAGATTATCAGTGGCTGCGTCTGCGAATGGAACGTAGTTGCGTCCTCGAATAGTTTTTTTTACTCCTTTGATGTCCACAATTTCTAATCTATCATTCGGTAAATTCTTAGCAATACCGTTAATACTAAACGCGTATTCATTCTGAGACTTATAATAGATAATCTTGAGATATTTCTTATGGGCACGAGTATAGTGTTTTAAAGCCTTAAGTCTCATGTCATCATTAGTGTCTATTTCGGTGACTTTATCTCTCATATGATGAAGGATCGCATCCATATCTACCTTTTTTGGAGGTAAGCTTACGAAAAATGCTCGAACTTTTTTAAAGAAGCCCAGTTTTCTCTTTAAACGGTATTTTTCGGTCTCTTCAAATGTATCAGATTCATAAGGACTGTCTTTGCCTTTATAAAAATCAAAAAAAATCTTAGAAGTTCTTACTTCAGTGTCTTTATAAGGTTTATACTTATCCAGATTTCTATCTAATTCTACTAATGGAAATTGTTCTATCTCATCCTTTTTTCTGGATCTCGTAGTTGCAGTCATAGGATATATTTTAACTCCATTTTAACTAAAAATTATAAATTGGAACTTACAATATAGATATAGAACGTTTTTTAACAATAGAAATTTACAAAAATCGGATGTGTAGATTGTTAATAATCCTTTTTCCACTTGAGCTGTAGTTGCGTACTGGAGTCATCTCCTACATGGGCTTCGGCTTTGATGTTGGGCCATAAATTAGCCTCCACACCGATCTGGTTAGCTTCGGAGGTGATTCCTTTATTTACACTCACAAAAACGCCTTTGGAAATATATTTTCCCACTTGTAAAGAGACTTGATTAGATTCATTGCCTTCAGATTTATTGATGTCGATGCGATCAATGCCAATTTTATCACGAATTTTTGTTAAAACATCGGGGCCCTTATTATTTTGTTTGGCCAGGTTATTGATCGATTGAGAGAGTTCTTCGCCTTGAAAAGGGGTGATATCTGTAGCTCCGCGGCCAAACAAGAGCCAGGATAAAATATCTCTTTGGGACATAGGGGGATTCGATCTAAATGCAATCGAGGGATTTTTTACTGGACCTTTTGCAATCACCTCTGCAACGAGTTTCCCCAGATCTTTACTAGCAATCACATAGAGGGTTGTCTTTTTTTCAGGGTCTCCTGCAAAAGTAATGGTTCCTTCTTTGATATCAAACGTTTTTCCATTAAAGTCGTACTCGCCTTTAATAATTTTAAAATCCCCGAATAGTTGTGGAGCATGAGCCATTCCTGTCACTTTAACGCCTCCTTCCCAAAAGGAGGATAGGCTTTTAGCTTTTATCGTTGCGTTTTTGGGTACATTAATTTGTAAATTCAACTCTACAGGCCAACTAGGGCGAGATGTAGTAAAAACAGGAGAGACTTCTCCTTTAGGCATGTTAATGTATTTCACATCTACAGAGTAGGCTAATGCAGAGGACTCTTCTGGAATAGTGACTTGGACAGAATCGGTTGTCAGTTGACCTCCGACTCTTGCTCCTCTTGATGTTCCTTTGATGATTGCATCCCCACTAGCGATGGCTTTAGCAAAATCTAGGTTAATGAGTCGAATACGAGAGAGTTTGAGGTTTAGGGTAAAAGGAAAACCTTCCTCCTTTTTTAATTCCAACGTTCCGTTACCCCGAATAATTCCTTCGCTTAGATCTTTTGTTTCAAAATCTCTTAGTATTAGAGTTTTATCGTTAGCTTCCAGCTTGGCAGATAAGTCGTGAAAAACAGCGCCCGTATTAGTGCTTTCAAATGTACCATTTCTAATCAAGACTTCGCCTTTAATGTGAGGATCGTTGAAGGTGCCAAAGATATCGAGGGCGACAGCTGCTTTTCCTGAAAAAGAGGTGGTTTCGATCACAAGAAGTTGAAGTAAAGGGGCGATTTCTCCCTGAGCTGTGATATGAGCAGATAAAGGTGCGTCCTGGTTTAATTTTAATGAAACAGGAATGAGCGAAACTTGAAGAGGCAACTCTACTTTTACATCAATGGGTTGCGGAGTAATGCCTGATATTTGTATGGAACCAGAAAGCTGATTAGAAGCTAAGTTTCCTACGATTTTTGCATCGAAAGGCATGGTTTGATCAAAGGTGTTATCCATGATTTTGGCCTGAGATATGTGCGCGTCAATTTGTCCCTTTACCTCTTTAGGGGTACCAGTGAGTTGAACATTCGCCTTTAAAAGTCCAGATAAGGGAGCTTTAAAATGGGGGGGGTAAAAAATTTCTAAAGGCATTCCATCTAATTGGAGTGAGGTTTCCACTTGATCCAAAGAATTTTGGACTTTGGCTTCTATAAAACCTTTGTCAACACTTAAGGCAAAAGGCGAGAGGGTAAAATGATGATCTTGAAGGCGGAAATGGGAGGGTTGATCCAGCTTAAATGGATGACTTTTGATCATGCCCTCGAGTTTATCGCATTGGATGGAAAGGGTGTCTGCTTTGTAATGCCAGGCGCCTTCAGTATTTAAAATCAAGTCGTTGTTTAAAGGACTTAGCGCATGCACTTTATAAGGCCATAGATCTTTATTCTGATCAATAAAACTTTCTGCCGTTAATTCAGTCAGTAACCAACCTTTGACCCAAGCTTGCTGGGCTTTAATAGAAAGATGGGCTTGAGGAATTCTAAAAAGATCTTCCACTTTGCCTGCAAGAATAACTTTTTCTGCTCTTACATCATTGTAGGAAGCTTGTGTAGTGCTTATTGTGAAAGTGGCGATCTGATTGAGGAGTTCATTATTCGACAAATCTAATTGAAGTTGGATTTCCTTAGAATCGAATAAATCTATATTAAAAAGTGATCGAAGAATGGACGTGTCTTCAGCGGCTGCCTCCATAGAGCCTTCCACAAGCTGATGGTTGAGGTGATAGATGAGTTCTCCCTCCACGCGAGTATTGCCGAAATCGGCACGAGTATTTGTGAGATGAACTCTTTCCTTTTCCCAGTTAAAGAGGGTATCTGCTTTGAAACGGATTTGGTTGTAAAATGCATCCATGATTCCATGACCCTCTATACGGTTGTCGTCTACAAGAAAAGAAATCTGTGAAGAAAGATTGCCGAGGTTTTTGTCTTGGATGCTAATATGATGTCCTGAAAGATTCATCTCATTTTGTAAATGATTGAAAGGACCAAATGAAGTTAAATTGGTCTTTAAACCGCCTGCAAGAGGAATATTGAAAAACTCTTTTAAAAAAGTTAAATCAGCAATATCTAGATGCAATACACTACCAATAACTTTTTGTTCTCGCAAGTTTAAAGCGATGTCTCCACTGAATTGGATGGGCTCAAGATGTCCTTGAATAGATTGTATGCGTAAAAGGTCTTCATGGTAGGTATATGATCCAGAAACAATTTGGTCAGGAGGAATAGTGACATGAGACTGGTCGATAAATTTGCTCTCAAAGTGACCGTCAAGACTATGATTTTGGTTGCGTTTGCCACTGATTTTTAATGTCAGGTCATAAGGCAATTTAATACCTAAGAGTTTTGTGAGCGCTCCTTGTCTGTTTTCTAAAAGATTGAAATGAAAGATAAAGTTGTTGAGGCCTTGGCAGGTGAGATGGAGGTGTGTGGAGCTTTGTTCAATCGGAACTGAAGGGAAAAAAGGCGTGACCTTTAGATCAAAAGTCGCGGCATGATGATGGGGACGGTAAGAGAAAGAACCTTCAAGACTTAAAGGAAAAAGTTGTTGAAGGCTGGTATTAGGCAGTAACGCAGGGTCGATGAGGAGATTTTCGATTTTTAGATTAGAGATACGCAGATTGTAAGGGATTATCTCCCAGGAGAGGGGTTCAGGGGGGGGAGGCGCATGTGAGGTAAAAGTGGGTGGGGCGACTAGATGAACATTTTTGAGATACACGTGATTGAATGAGAACGTTTGCTTGATTAAAGCCCAAGGAGAAACTGTAATTTTTACCTCGTCGATGGTGAGCCTTGTCGCTTGATGATCTATGAGATGGAGTTGAGAAATATTCAATTGGAAAGGTAAGGGAAATGAAATGGAATCGATTTCAAGTTGTTGTCCTGTTTTAGTTTCAATCAATTCTGTTAAGTAACGGAGTGCGATTTTTTGGGCAGAAGGGGTTTGAAGATAGATCCACACCAATACAATCAGTCCAATAAGAAGCGAAATAAAGCTGATTAGAAATTTTTTCATGTTAAAAAGCCTGTCCAATGCTTAAATAAATTTGAAAGTTCTCATCAATGTGTCTTCTTCTGTGCAATGGCACAGCAAAATCTAATCTTAAGGGGCCCACAGGTGTGTTATATCTAAGACCAAATCCTACTGATTGTAAAATCTTTTTATCAAATTGAGGAAGGTAATTTTCATACACATTACCAAAATCGTAGAAGAGTACGCCTCCTAGGGTTTCAGTCGCTCTTAAGCGAGCCTCTAAGGAATAGATCATCATGGAACGTCCCCCAATGGGTTCATGACCACGTAAAGGGCTGACGGTCATGTAATGATAGCCGCGCAATAAGTTTTCATTTCCTGCATAAAAACGTTCAGAGGGAGGAATGGAGTGTCTTTTTTTTCCAAAAATAGAGCCTAGGGTGGCCTTGCCTGCTAAGACAAGTCTGCGGTCTTTTCTTAACGGCAGATAGAAGGTCGTTGTGAGAGTGTTGATGCAATAGGCGAATTGAGGGTGGAGGACTTGTAAGGAGGGCGTCACTTTTAAATGTAGAGTTTGTCCTTCTGTAGGATCTAAAATATTGTCTGTGTTTCTCCAACGTAGTTGCAGCGGAGTTTTAATTAAATTGAAACTTCCGTTGTTGTCTGAGTGTGTATCTCTTAAACGTTTAAACATTGCTCCATAAGAGATACGTGTACGGTCATTTAATTGCCTTTCGATGACCCCAGAAAAACTATACGAAGAGGCGTGGTATCCTTTTGTGGTTTGTCTTTGAAACTCCGCTTGCCAGATGAGATCCTGTTTGCGGATTTTGAAATCTGGAATCAGATAAGTAATAGTTCCTTCTTGCAAGCGTTGAGCCACTAATGTTTTAAAACTTAGCCGTTCACCATCCCCTCGAATATTGCGGTGTTCCCATTCAGCTAAAGCTCCAAATCCATTATCTGTCGAGTAACCAACCCCAGCCCCGACGCTGCGGTGCTTCCCTTCCAGAACTTCAACTTCTATGGGAAGCATGCCATCTTCTCTTACTTCGTTCGCATGGGTGATAGAAATCGAACTAAAGAGTCGTGTAGCTTCCAGCGCGTTCTGTGTTTTTTCGATTTTACAGGGGTCATAGAGATCACCAAAACACCAGGCTACCTTTTTACTAAAAATACGAGGAGATACTTTTTTTAATCCGATGAGAGTCACAGGACCAAAGTAGCCGCGAGGGCCTGTATCTACATATAATACCACAGAGATTGTCAGGTTGGATTGATCGGCTGTCACGTCGCGATGATCAATTTTTGCTAAAGGGTAGCCTTTTTTTTCGAGCAAATTTAATAGGAGATCTTCTGCTTCTATAATATTTTTAGGAAAGGCTGGGCGGCCAATTGTGATGCCTAGCTCTTGAAGGGAGATTTGTTGATCATCCCAAACTGTCTGCGGATCGATGGGAACAACTTTAAATGTTGAAAGCGTATAGATGGGGCCTGGACTTACCCTAAAATTGACAAGGGGTGGTTGTTGTTTGAATTGAATATCGACATCAATTTTTGCGTTGTAATAGGCTAGACTCTGCAAAGACTTGACTAAATTTTGAATATCTCCTTCTGCACGTCTCTTCAATCCTGCCTGCGTAGAAGGAGAGTTTTCTTTTAATTCGATTGTTTTTGAAACGGATTGTAAAAGTTTCAGCATTTCTTCATCATGCACTCCTTCAAACTGCACTTTATAGGCGTCTTCTGAATAGACACAAAAAGTGGTTGCCCGCATGACAAGGATCAAACTGAAAATTTTTAGGAATGTGGAATGCATTCTTTAAAAAACCTTATCGTATCATCACTGCATCAATTGCAAGGGGAGAGCGAAAGCTTTCCCGTTCCTGGATGTTAATCTCTTATGCTTAATATTTAGTTATTTAGCTCATGCACTATGCAAATTAAAATCGCTTATTTTTATAAAACTGAGTCAAAAGAACATTATCGCTTGATTGAAATTTTAGAACAAGAAATAGTCTCAATTTTATCGGAAATTAACGATTTTTATTTATTTTTTATTAATTTTGATCGGTAAATAAAAGAATATTATGTGTGGCGTTTTTCACTTGAATATTCATTCAACAAAAACTTAAGGCTAATTGCTCAATGAAAGTGATTTCAAAACTGGGTTTTCTATCGCTATTTTAAAACCGATGTTTTGAAATCACAAAAGATTTAGGTTCTATAGACCCTCACCTTCTGCGCAATGTTTCCATTGCAGATAGAGCATGTCTGAATATTCATGATACAGTCTATACAGAAAGATAGATGAGCACAGGGAAGAGGGATCGCATTGATGGGTTTATCGTAGCAAATTTTACATAAATCTTCTTCTTCCTTTTCTTTGATGTTTTTTTCTTTTTCTGCGATTTTTCTCTCTCTTGTCTGTAGGAGTTCTTCTCTTGTCAGCAGGTTTTTCTCTTTGATAGCCAAAGATTGTTCTTTTTCGTTTAGGATATGTATTTTTTCATCGAATAATTCTTTTTTGGGTTGAAGCTGTGTGTTTTGATGAAGTTCTGGTTTTTTTATCTGTTCTGGTTGATTATTGAGGCCTGGTTGAGAGTTTTTTGGTTGGAATTTTATGTACACAGCTTTGCCTATAGAGCTTGTTTTTCCTTCATCGTGTGAGATAAAAACTTGTTCTTGGGAGGTTTGACACACAAGACCTACTTCCATAGCGACATTAGAGATGATATCCATAAGGGTATCGAGACTAAAAATTTTATCCATACAAGCGGTGACTTCCTCTTCTAAAGCCAAGTTAATTTTTTTTCTAGGCTCCGTAACATAAATGCAGCTTTCGTTTTTTAAAGTTTTAGCTAAAATGACGCCAGAATTGCCTGCGTCGATGGCTTTAGAGAATATTGCTTGTGTGATTTGAGATAGTTTTTGAATTTGAGTATAACTATAGCTAAATTTAGATTTAATAAAACAACCTTTACTATATGGCTCTATTAAAAATTGATTATTGTTTAAAGTGGGAAATTTACTTAGAATTTTAAAAAATAATAAAAAATAGTTTCTTTCATCTTTTAACACTGATTCTTGGTTTGAGTTTAAATGATTATTAGAACTTGAAAAATTCATATTCACTTCATATTTTTGGGGAGCAATAAGACTTAAGCTTGGATCCATACATTCCTTTATTAAAAATTTTAATTTGAAAGCGGTTTTATAAAAAAAAACACACGTAAAATCTAAAAAATAGTAGATTGTCTTGTCATTTGAATGGGAATTATTTTACCATCCTTCAATAAAGAAACGATAAAGAGAGCTTGTATGTTATCACGCCCAGAAAGTACGGCAATTTATGAAAGTTTGTGCGAGGTTATTCCAGGGGGAGTGAATTCTCCTGTGCGTTCGTGTAAAAATATGGACCAACTTCCTTTAGTCGCAGCGCATGCGAAAGGGGATCTAGTCTATGATGCCGACGGGCATGCTTATATCGACTATTGTTGTTCTTGGGGAGCTTTGATTCATGGCCATGCAAACTCTACAATTCTTAATGCCGCCCAAGAGCGTATGTATAAAGGCTCAAGCTTTGGTATTACTACACAGATTGAGGGAGATTTAGCACGTCATATCATTCAAATCATGGATTCTATTGAGAAGATCCGCTTTGTCTCCTCAGGGACAGAAGCCACCATGAGTGCTATACGCTTAGCTAGGGGGTACACGGGTCGTAAAATGATCGTAAAATTTTCAGGAAATTATCATGGGCATGCTGATTTCTTTCTTGTTCAAGCAGGTTCTGGTGTGGCAGGTTTTATTCCACAAGCTTCCTCGAGTGGAATCCCTGAGGATCTTGTAAAGCATACTGTGTGTCTTCCCTATAATGATGTGGATAAAAGTCAAAATTTTTTAAATGATCCCCTTCATAAAGATCAAATTGCTGCAGTGATTTTAGAGCCCATTGCAGGCAATATGGGAGTGGTCCCTGCTAGCCAGGAATTTATTGAGATGTTGCGGGAAGAAACTCAAAAAATTGGAGCGTTGTTAATCTTTGATGAGGTGATGACTGGCTTTAGAGTTGGTCTTAAAGGGGCCCAAGGCATTTATGGGGTTAAACCTGATCTAACGACTTTAGCTAAAATCATAGGTGGGGGCTTTCCTGCGGCAGCTTTTGGAGGACGTCGCGAAATCATGGATTGTCTTGCTCCTCTAGGGCATGTGTACCAAGCGGGCACTTTATCGGGTAATCCAGTAGCCATGGAAGCGGGGTTACAAGCTTTGAAAATGTTAGATCAAAAGAATTTTTATCAAGAACTAGAGCGTAAAACAAATCTATTAACTCTGCCTATTGTTGCATTTTTAAAGGAGAACGCCATGGAGGCGTGTATTCAGCAGGTGGGATCAATGTTTACTCTTTTTTTTGGGAGTCGACAAGTCCAATCTTTTGAGGACACAAAAAAGCTAGATCATGCGACCTTTTCTCGATTTTTTCGTTATCTATTTTCTAAAGGTGTTTACATTCCTCCTCTACATATCGAAGCCTGGTTTGTGTCGATGGCTCATACGGAGGAGCACCTTAATCATACTAAAGATTTAGTGTTGGATTTCTTGCAGCAAGAGTTAAGCGCTGGGTCAAAAATCTAAACCACGGGGTTGATTACCTGAGGCGTTGACAATGACCCTGGCCATTCGGTTGGGGAGATAGTGAAAGGGCAGGATCTGTATATCTGAAATTCTCACAGATTTATAATCAGCCCCTTTCTGTATGGCAGCTTGAATAGCTTGCTCTTGAATATCTTCTAGGACTTTTTGTCGATGCTCTAAAGAAACAACCGTATCTATTGTGGCAGATATAGTCGCTAGTGCTGCTCCGTAAGCATTGGCATAGTGAGCATAGGGAGGCGTCATAAAGCGACTGTCTAAAAGATTTTTTGGGAATAGAGAAGATCCACCCCCGATTAAAATAATGGGCAGAGAGCGCTCTTCAGGACCGATTTTTGCGATGACTTCATAGATGCGTTTAATGACTTCATCCATCACTGCTTTACATCCTTTATGGGCAAGGTTTACATTTTGAGGGCGTGCTCCTGGCAACTCTAGGCAACCTAGAGCCAAAGCGACATCCGTAATGGTTAACTGTTTTCCTCCAAATGAAACGGCTTGTGTAAAGGTTTGATTTCCACAACTGATGGGGCCTGTGTGAATTTTATTTTCTGTGATTTTTACATGGCTGCCGCCCCCGAGAGCAATGGAATATACATCAGGCATAGGAAAATTGAGGGTGACTCCGCCTATTTTTGAATTGTTAAAACAGCGCCTCGGAATGCCTTTTCGGACAATTCCTACGTCGGTAGAAGTTCCACCCACATCGATCACAATCGCATCCTCTTTTTCTGCTAATCGTGTGCCTCCAATAAATGAGTTTGTCGGACCTGCCGATATGGTTAATATAGGATATTCAATGGCTTGAGATAAATCCAATACACTGCCATCATTTTGTGTAATCCAAATCGGACAGACAATCCCTAGATCATTGCAAACACTATTTAAATTCTTGAAGGCATAAGGCATGACTTTTTTTAAGCCTGCATTGAGTATGGTGGAGTTTTCCCTCTCAATGAATCCGCCGCCGCCAATCTGATGAGAAAGGGAAATGGGAAGTTCTCCTTTTGTCATTTCTTGGACAATTTCTTTAACGAGGAGCTCATGTTGGGGTTTCATGCAAGCATACACACCAATCACAGCTAAACTTTCAATGTTTTTCTTTTGTAGGGCTTTTATCGCAGCTCTAATTTCACTGGGATTAATGGGAGTAATAGGATCTCCATGGCACTCGAAGCCCCCATTAATAGTCACGGTATCGACGTAAATACTTTTTTTTAGTTCATCTGGCCATAAAAAGCATGAAGGGATTGAATCTGGGCGCTGCCCGGCGATGCGAATCACCCCTACTTTATAAATATTATCTCTTTGATGAATGGCATTAGCGATTTGAGTTGTTCCCAAAAAAATCCCTTGAATATCTTCACGAAGGATCCTTGACTCTTCAAGCACCTGTTTTAAGCCGTTTTTTATGCCAATATTCAGCTCTTTCGTTGTTGTTGTCTTGGCGCAAGCCACAACATTTGACTGATAGTCAATAAGAACAACATCTGTGTTTGTTCCGCCAATATCGATGCCGATCTTATATTTTTTACTTGCTTTCATGGTTGATGCTCAGGATGGTGTTCTTAGATCGACTTTTTTGTATGGGCTTGTAGTCGGCCTCATAACCAAATTGACGGGGTCCTACCAAAGCAAGGCCTTCGGGTGATGTCCAAATATCAGGAGCAGGTAGGGCTATTAAATTAACTTTTAAACCATACTGGAGCCATTCGCTAGTAATAGGTGTTCCGGTTTCTTGTTCAAGTAGCATTAAAATATCAGGAGTTGTGGCTACTATTTTTCCATTGCTTTTGGCAATTAAATACTCATTTTGGAAAACTAGTTCAAATTTATCTTTGTGATTTTGTATTTTTATAGAGCCTTGCAAAAAACCCTTTGAAATCTCTCGGTCAATATCTGTGATGGTACCGTAGCCTATGAGCACGCCTTTACAAGATTCTAGAATAGAATTTAAAGGATCTTCGCCATTTTCTTTTGCCAGTCGATGCGTTTTTCCAATATTAATGGCTCTTGAAATGCTTTTAGGGACAGTACATTGTTTAGCGATCGTGCCATTGATGGGATAAAATGCAAATGCACTAGAAGATCCAACAGCAATGGTGACATGACGACCAATTTTTTCTAAGGTCTCAGTCTGTTTAGCATGGATAACAACGGTATTATCTAAGCAGTCGTTGATAAAGCCTGGACAGGGTGAAATTCCATGAAGGTGAGCCGAAGACATTTGCGTTTGAGGAAATGCACGACCCATCATATCCGCATCTAAAACAGGCAATCCCATCTGCAGCCCTGTGATAATAGGGGTAAATGCATTACTTCCACCGATTTCAAACGGCATGATGGCTGTAATTTTTTTATCTAAGGTTTTTTCAATGATTTCAAAGATCTTAATAAACTCTCTGCCTGTAATCATTTTTTCAATTTCAACAGTTGGAGCTCCCATAAATCCAATAGGAATAATGAGATCATTGGGTTTAAGATCTGAATAGCTGATCAAATTTAATGATGATCTCTTTTCCATCTCATATCTTGTCATCATGTAAGAATATGTAGAGTCTCCACCTCCCCCAGATCCTAAAATGGCACTTCCTATAGCCAGATCGTCAAGGTTATGCAGAGTAAGCTTTTTCACAAGACTCCTTTTGAAACAAAATGGTCCATGTTCCTATGCTGGCTGCAATCGTGGCGTCAAGCAACGGAATAGCGGTTAGGGAATAGCCGCCAATACTTAAAATTCCTACGCCTACACCCAAAACCCACGCAAATACATGCCACTTATGATCTCTTTGCTGCACGGGTTTTTTCAGGGACCATTCCATCAAATAGCGTGTCATGATGACACTTCCCATCCCAGCCACAAAAATTCCCATTAAATCTAGGATGAATTCGAGATGAGCCAAAAAATTAAAACAAGACAATAAAGAACCGGCAATTCCAAAAAGAAGGGTTCTTGCTTTATCCGAGGTTTTTTTGAGTAAACTTTCTAAACAAACTACACCTGAATATAGGTTTAGATTATTTGTTGTCCAGCCAGCTAAAATTAGAAATAGAGCCACCCATAGATTCCAAAAAGGTCCGTGAGAACCTTTTAATATATCTAGTATATGACCACCTTGGCTACCTGCCGCTAGATAAACCCCAATGAATTCTAAAATAGGCAAAGCGAAAACAAAAATCAACAAGAGGCTGATTAAACCATCTTTTGTGGTTTTCGAATGTCGATAGTAAGTGGGCAGATCTATAATCAAAGCGATGGCAAGTGCGATGACAATCGAGGTACTCGAAAAGGAAAGAGTTTGGCGGGAGGTCGATGCAGGATTGTAATCTACCGTAAAAAAGGCATATCCTAAAGTGATGATTAATAAAGGAAGACTAATATTTGCTAAAATGTTTAATGACTTGATTCCATATAATGCACCTAAAGTGGTGACAAAGCCCAAGCCTAGATTGGCCAATACTGCTACATACGTCTTGCTTGGATCTATATGAAATAAGTCGAAGATACTTAAGCTCATCATATTTAGTTGGATAGCATACCAACCCAATAAAGATAAACAAATAGTAAGAGCAAAAGATGCGACCCCTACTTTTCCAAAGTAATCTGCTGCATTTGCAGGTGTTGACTTTCTTCTTTCACAGCTCATTTTGATCATAATGAATCCCAGCATCAGTAAAATCAGGTTTCCTATAATGATACCGATGAGGGAAGAAGTAAATCCATAGGTTTGATAGAGAGTTTGCCCGATAAGAATAACAGGAAGACAAATCACGCCTCCTAATTGAATGCTAGTCAGCTGCCACCAATTTTGTTGATTCTCCATATACTTCCTTCTATGAAAAATGATAAAGCAAAAGTTTATAATCGAAATTTTACTTTTCTACAATACAAAAGAAGTAACAAATTATTTTTTCAAACTATTAAGAAAAATAAGTGGTTTTTTTATCACTTTTTTGTTTTTCAAAAGATGCGAAATATTTTAATCATTTGATTTAAAAGAGATTAGGAGAATCTGTAAACTAGCGTTTTCGTCGACTTTTGAACTGTTTTCTTAAACCCATAATTTGAGGTACATTCGAGCTAAAACAGAACAAGGGTTTTCTTTTAAAATTTTATTCGATTCAAAATAAGCAATCCTATATATCGAAGGATGCAAATAAAAGGATTTTCCTATGACTGATATTGTTTACTATCGCTCGCACCCTTGGCATGGCCTGCAACTAGGTGAGCAATCTCCAGAAATTGTGAACTGCTATATTGAAATTGTTCCTATGGACACTGTCAAATACGAACTAGATAAAACCACGGGAATTTTAAAAGTGGATCGACCGCAAAAATATTCAAGTGTGTGCCCTAGTCTTTATGGATTATTGCCGAAGACCTATTGCGGAGATTTGATAGCAGAACATT
This sequence comes from Chlamydiales bacterium 38-26, assembly GCA_001897225.1. Classification (GTDB taxonomy): domain Bacteria; phylum Chlamydiota; class Chlamydiia; order Chlamydiales; family Parachlamydiaceae; genus Neochlamydia. The sequence goes on along the minus strand of MKSK01000004.1, from coordinate 100,316 downwards.
GCATGAAAAAAACTGGACTTAAGAATATTATCGGTGATGGCGATCCCATGGATATTTGCGTTTTGACTGAAAAGGTGATTCCACGCGGAGATATCATTCTGCGCGCCATTCCTATTGGAGGATTTCGCATGATTGACGGTCATGAAGCTGATGATAAGATTATTGCTGTGATGGCAGATGATTTAGTGTACGGGAAGATTAAAGAAATTCATGAATGTCCCGAAAATTTAATTGAGCGTCTTCGTCATTATTTTTTGACGTACAAAGACTCGCCTGAAAGGGTCAATAGTAAAGTACAAATTACTCATATCTATGAGGCTAAAGAAGCTCATCAAATCATTGAGCTAGCGAGTCAAGATTATCAAAATAAATTTTTTAGCTAGAACTCTAAGTAGTGACTAAAAGCATCTATCATCCACCTTGCAGCCATTAGCTGCTGCATAAGGCTTACACGAAAAAAACTCCTATTCCAGGATTTGTTCTAAATTATCATAAGAAAGCGCTCAACGGCAGGTTTTACTTGCCCATCAAAAAATGATTCGCTATAAAGCTGAAGCTAAATAAAATTTTTAATCAGCAAAAGTGGAGTTAGATCCAAGCTTTTGATAAAAGTTATTGGGATTATTTGCCTATGGATCTGTTGCGGAGCTCATAGGCTATGCTCCACTTTAGCGTCATTTAGGAGTTCGGCATGAAAACTTTTTTTATCTTGATTATAACAGCTATTTTTTTATTTTCTTTACATGACTTGAGAGCTGATCTAGAAGATAAAATTTATATTCAACCACACCAAGTCAGTCTTTCAAATGAAGGAATTTATGTGCAGCTAGAAGAGGATTCCATCCCATTAGAAGTGGGTCTGATTCGTCATGATGATAAAGGGTTATTTGTTCAAGCACGAAGTTTGGCCTCTTGTGGACATGGCCTAGGTTGTAAACAATGTAGAGGGTGTTCCGTAAGAGGGTGCAGAAATCAATGTTATTGCTATCCTTGCGCCCATCAACAATTACCTTAAATCATTGATTGCATCCCCACTCCTAAGCAGTCCTATTTTGAGGTGAGTGGTAAGGAGTACAGGGATAAGCTGAAAAAAGTAGCACTCTTATTCTTTACAGGATAGTATGCGTTTTTTATTCATTCATTGGTCTACTATGCTGAAATTTATTCTTTGTGTACTGACTTTAGCGTTCTGTTTTGGTAACACGAATATTTACGCGAATACAGATGTAGCAGTTTCTTCCTTGGTTCTTAAAGGTTACCTAGGGAAAGAACAACTGAGTGAATCACGTAAAATCGTGTCAGAGCAAAGCTGGGGGCCAGATAGAAGCTTGATTTTAGAAATCAATTCGACAAGCGGAGACCTCTTGCAAGTCTTAGATTTTGCCAAGTTTCTTTATGAACATCAGAGACAATATCCTCACAAAATAATTGTTTATATTCAAGATAGCGCTGTAGGGCCTGCGGCTATTTTACCCTTTTTAGCTAACGAGTTGTATATTTCTCTCCTTGCTTCTTGGGGTGATATTCCCCTGGGCAATGAAAAGACCATGTCGACAAATCTTTTAAAAAATCGAGTATTATCTCTCATCGATTCTGATTTACCTAAAGCACCTTTATTAAAGGTTTTAGCGGTTGGTATGTGTGATCCCGAGGTAAAAATCATTGATCAACAGGGCTGGAAAGTGGTCCCGGGAGATCAAGCATCTGATGCGCCTGTTATTTCTGAGAAAGGAGAAACTTTGGTAGTTAACCAACATCAGCTTAAAGAGTTAGGGTTGATTAGCCAGAGTTTATCGTATAGCGAATTTAAAAAGCTTTTCGATTATTCCGAAAAGTCTGAAAGAGAGGAACCTCACGCGACCACACCTCCTTTAGAAATCTCGTCTAGTGTGTTAATGAAAAAGCTTAAGGCACATATTAAATATCATCCCCAAGGAACTAATACTATCGGGCGCATCGTGATTGATGATAGACAAAATGGGATTAATCAAACGACCTGGATTTATGTGAAGAGTGCTTTGGATGAATATAAGGAGACCAAGCCCATTTTTGTTATATTGGAATTGAATACACCTGGAGGGGAGGTGTATGCGGCTCAAAACATTTCTGATGCTTTAAAAGAACTTGACACTCAGTATAACATTCCCGTCGTCTGTGTCATTAATAACTGGGCGATTTCTGCTGGTGCGATGCTTGCTTATTCTTGTCGCTTCATTGCCGTGACAAAAGACGCTAGCATGGGAGCTGCTGAACCTGTAATTGCTTCAGAGACGGGTGAAATGAAAGAAGCTTCAGAAAAAATTAACTCTGCTTTGAGGACAGATTTTGCCAATCGAGCCGCCTTTTTTGATCGGAATCCTTATCTCGCTGAAGCCATGGTAGATAAGGATATGCTGGTGGTCCTAAGAAATGGCCGCATCATTAAATTAGATAACGAAAATCAAATCAAGTCGACGGGGTTGAATCCTGACGTTGTGATTTCCCCTAAGGGAAAATTATTGACGCTTAATTCTGATGAATTAATGCGGTTTGGCGTGGCAGATCTTTTATTATCACCTATGTCAGTGCCAGGAATCACTCCTGCTGAAAAAGAGAAAGGTGTCTGGCCTGCAGATAAGGAACGTCTTTTTCATGCTGACTTTTTTGATCAAATCCCGCAAGCCACTGTAGTGACCCATCAAATGGATTGGCGTACCAGTTTTTTCGCTTTTCTCGCCCATCCCTTAGTTTCTTCTTTATTGTTTCTTGGCATGCTTGTGGGATTTTATATGGAGATGAGTACGCCGGGTGTCACCCTTCCTGGTTCCATTGCCGCGATCTGCTTATTTCTGATTATTCTTTCCAGCTTTGCGCAAGAAATTGGAAGCATGCTTGAGCTGATTCTGTTAATGGTGGGGCTAGCTGCCGTGCTTGTGGAACTATTTGTTTTACCAACTTTTGGATTACTTGGTTTTGCTGGTCTACTATTTTTTCTTGCGGGTCTATTCGGCCTCATGCTTCCTGGTCTGGGAAAAGTGAACTTTGAATGGGATAGCAATACTTTTAATGCTGCGGGAGAAATCTTTTTTCAGCGCCTGGCATGGTTATGTGGAACTCTAATCCTTTCTCTTGTGATCATATGGGTTTTAGGTAAATATGTCTTACATAGCTTTGGAGCGTTTAAGCGATTTGTGCTCAAAGGACATGAACAAGATGCATCCCTAGGATATATTGCAGGAGAAGATCCAAAGCTTTTACCTCCACCAGGAACGCAGGGAAAAGTCATTGCGACTCTACGTCCAGCTGGCAAAGTGATACTAAATGATACCATCTACGATGCCATGAGTGAGGGAAACTTTATCGAAAGAGGCGAAGCGATTGAGGTCGTGCGCATCGAAGGAAGTATAATCATAGTGAATGCTATAAAAGTCGTGAGAGAGGAGCAACAAGAATGAGCCCTTTTATTATTTTAGCCATTGGCTTCATTCTAGTGTTTTTAGAGTTCTATCTTCCAGGTGCTATCATGGGGGTTTCGGGAGGCATATTTATTTTGCTGAGCCTTGTGATGTTTGCTTCACAAACCGATTCTCCTCTTGCGATAAGTCTATATATTATAGGTATTTGTATCGCTTTAGTGTTTTTAGTCAAATTTGCACTCTGGCGTATACGCACGGCAAAACCACAGCGTAGTATTTACTCAGATGATTCACAGGTGGGCTATCAAGCAGTGGGGTATGATGCTTCATTAATTGGTAAGGAAGGTGTTGTCTTAACAGATTTGAAACCCGGAGGTTTTATTATCGTTGAGGGTAAGCAACAGCCAGCTCTTTCTAAGGAAGGGTATTTATCTAAGGGTACGCGTGTTAAAGTCATTGGTGGAGATGAATCAAATTTAATTGTTAGAAAGGAATAAATCATGACTCCTCTTTTATTAGCTTCCGATTTCAGTATGGAATTTTATTTTTTACTGATTGTCTTAGCCATTATTGTTATCATCATTTTAAGTATACTCGGCCGTTTCATCAGTCTTTGGTTTCAAGCCTTTGTGTCTGGGACTCCGATTCCTTTATTTAATTTAATAGGGATGAGTTTACGAAAAATTCCCCCTCGTTTGATTGTCAATGCGCGCATTAACCTATTCAAAGCAGGGTTAAAAGATATTACGATTTCAGATTTAGAAACCCACTATTTGGCTGGGGGACATGTTTCTGAAGTGGCCACAGCTTTGATTGCAGCTGATAAAGCAAATATTCATCTTGATTGGCGCCGTGCTACAGCCATTGATCTGGCAGGACGTGATCTAAGAGATGCTGTGCAAACCTCTGTAAATCCCAAAGTGATCGATTGTCCTAGCCATGGCGGTTATATAACGGGTGTTGCTAAAGATGGTATTCAAATTAATGTGCGCGCACGTGTAACTGTAAGAACAAATATTGCACAGCTCGTGGGTGGTGCTACAGAGGAGACGATTATCGCGCGCGTGGGCGAGGGGATAGTGACTGCTATCGGGGGCTCAGAAACGCATTTACAAGTGTTAGAGTCTCCGCATAAAATTTCCAAAGTGGTGCTTGAAAAGGGACTAGATTCTTCTACAGCTTTTGTTATTCTATCTATAGATATCGTAGAGATGAACCTAGGAGAAAATATTGGAGCTAAGTTGCGGGCCGATAAAGCAGAATCAGATAAGCGTATTTTCCAAGCAGAAGCAGAAAAACGTCGAGCGATGGCGGCGGCTATGGAACAAGAGAATATGGCTAAAGTAAAGGATATGGAGGCCAAACTTATTGAAGCGCAGTCTTCCATTCCTATGGCGATTGCAGAATCTTTTAGATCCGGTCATTTAGGGATCATGGACTATACCCGCTATGAAAATATTTTAGCAGATACAAAGATGCGCAAATCTATTGCGGAAGAGGAAGATACTCGTCCTAAGTAAGTTTTCTTGAATCAACGAAATTATAGGCAGCAGCTGTCTAACTAAGGTTAGGGCTGCTGAGTTCAAAGGCACCATATGGATTTTTCTGATATTGTAGGGTTTTTAATTACTCTTGCAGCAATTTTTTACATGTTTATTAAGCGGGCTCAAGATGCACGCAAACGTGCTAATGAACATGAAAATGAGGAAGGGGAGCCGCATCAAGCAGATAAATTAAAGGACTTTCTTCGTTCATTAGAAATCGATATGGAAGAAAGTGAAGATTTTAGACCTCCCCCGCAACCTAAGATTACTAAGCCACAAATCAAACCTCCTCTAGTAAATTCCCGTCCGCCTATTTTGGTACATCAAGCCCCCAAGCGTTCAAATCTTGAAAGTGAGTTCTCTTTTCGTTCAGACCTTGAGGATTTTAAGATGAAAACAAATATTGAGGAACGAAAGCTGAAAATTGATGTAAAAAATAAATTTGAGGGGGATTATGGGGACCATCTACTGAGGCCCGAATTCCGAGGGGAAAAACTCCCTCGTCTAATTGGTTTCAAAAAGCCATCGCGTATTCGATTGATATTAAACAGCCTTCCTTCCAAAAAAGATATAGTGATTATCAATGAAATTCTAAATACTCCCAAAGGTTTCAAATAAAGTCGAAGCATGTCCATCCTTGAAAATTATCATCGATTAAAAAACGAAATAGTCGAAACGGCTAAGATCTATCACCGTACAGATGAGATTCAACTGGTGGCTGTTTCTAAAAACCATCCTTGGTGTGAAATAGCCCCTCTTTATGCTTTAGGCTGTAGAGACTTTGGGGAAAATCGATTGCAGGAAGCTCTCCCCAAAATAGAGCAAAGTCCTCAAGATTGTCATTGGCATTACATCGGTTCTTTACAGAAAAATAAAGTACGTAAAGTGGTTTCTCGCTTTGTTTTGATTCATTCTGTAGATTCGTTGGAATTGGCAAAAAAAATTTCAGAAGTGAGTTGTGAGTTGAACTATACGAGCAAAATCCTTTTGCAGGTCAATACCTCTGGAGAATTATCGAAACAAGGAATGTGCGCAGAAGAATGCTACAAATACTTTGAAGATTTAAGCTCACTTCCATCGATTAGTGTGGAGGGATTAATGACAATGGCACCCTTAGTAGAAAGTGAAAAGATAATTCGCCAGTGTTTTGCTGATTTACGTGAGTTAAAAGAGCAATTGATACGCACATATCAACCTGCAAAAAGTTTTCAGCACCTGTCAATGGGCATGTCGCATGATTTTAAATGGGCCATCGCCGAGGGGGCAACTCTTTTAAGAGTGGGATCTTATCTTTGGCAATAAAACTGTGGATCTACCCTTTTTGAAACTTGATTCACGGCTGCTAAAAGAAGTCTATTGTCGATTTTAAAACTATCGATTATATTTTCGTTTTAACAATTTAAAAATTTGAGGAGTTTATGAGCAGCCCCTACAGTAGATTATCGATTCTATCCAATATGACTTTTCAACTTGCGTTGGCTGTATCTTTAGGCATCGTCGCTGGCTATTTAAATCATAGTGGAATTAATCTAGCGGCACAAGGGGCTTCAGATATTTTTATTAATTTGTTAAAATTGGTAAGCTTACCCATTATCTTTCTTTCTATTGTTTCAACGGCTTCTGGAATGGAAAGTGCGCGTGAACTAAAAACTCTTGGACAAAAAGTCCTAAAATACACGCTATTGACCACAGTTTTAGCAGCGACTTTGGCGTTAGTTTTGTTTGTGATCATCGATCCTGTGCGTTCTCAGATCCAAGAAATTGCGACTCAACCAGCACAGAGTGTTCAAAAACAAGGCAGCTATTTTAAATATCTGCAGCAAATCATCCCTTCAAATATTGTGCGCCCTTTTAGTGATAACAACGTCATTGGTGTGCTCTTTATTGCCTTACTGCTGAGTCTTTCCATTATCGCTTTGCCTACCGAAAATCGAAAAATTCTCCATGCATTTTTTTCAAGTCTCTATGCCGCAATTATGAAAATGACCACATGGATCATTAAAATTATGCCCATAGCCATCTGGGCTTTTATTACACTTTTCATCCATGATCTCCATGAAGGCTTAGAAATTGAAAGTTTAGCTCTCTACTTAGGAACCGTCGTTGCTGCTAACTTGATTCAAGGTTTTGTGGTTTTACCGCTCCTGCTTAAATTCAAAAAAATATCTCCGCTACGCACCGCAAAAGGGATGCTACCCGCTTTATCTGTTGCATTTTTTACCAAATCTTCTAACGCAGCGCTTCCTATGGCTATGAAATGTGCAGAAGAACGTGTAGGGGTGTCTCGCCGTGTGGCTAGCTTTAGTTTACCGCTTTGCACAACCATCAATATGAATGGATGTGCAGCTTTTATTCTTATTACAGTTCTATTTGTCTCCATGAGTCATGGTGTCAGTTATACAGCTTTTGAAATGATTCTTTGGATTTTCCTCGCCACAATTGCTGCGGTCGGGAACGCAGGAGTACCGATGGGCTGCTATTTTCTTTCAAGTGCATTTTTAGCCACTATGAATGTTCCTCTGAATATTTTAGGGGTGATTTTACCCTTTTATACTCTGATTGATATGGTGGAAACAGCTCTTAATGTGTGGTCTGATTCTTGTGTCGCGACTATTGTAGACAGTGAAGTTTCTCCACAGGCCTTATCCCAACCTATTTTAGAAAATTCTTCCTTAGCTGCCGAGGGATAATATAAAGGATTTCTAATGGCTTGCATTTGAGATATTGGTTCTGTATTTTTTTTATTTTTTGTCCGTCATATTTAGTATTAAAAAGGAAAGTATGAGTTATATCGTTGATATCGTACAAGCTAAACCCAATCCATTGGTATTTAAGGAAGTAGGAGAGAGTTGTAAAGAATGTAAAAAACAAATTTCACCAATAGAAAAGGAAGTTTTTTCATGTTTGCTAGAGAGTATTCAACAGCGTACTGAAGTCCAGAAATTGAGTGCCTTTAAAGTCTTTGTTCAGAAAGACCATCCGATTCAAATAATTCTCCAGGAGGTGCTCTGTTTGCATTTCACTTGCGCGCCCAATTGAATCTTATGCTAGACGTCCCTTAGTGTTAAGACCACCTCTATATAGTTAGGTTTTTACTTTCATGTTTTTATTAAATCTACTATTCTGTGCCTAAGCAATAAACGTAAAAAATCCTATGATATACACGAGTGATTCAAAATCTTTAAACACTGTGTGTATGCCCTAGGCTAAAGATAGATGTTCAATCATGACAGATCAACAAAAAAATCCAGAGTATCATTTTTTTCCCTCGGACCAACGTGAAATCCGCCGGAAGCTTGGTAAGGAAGCTTTGCTAGAAAATTTGCGACGCATGCTGCTCATTCGTAATTTTGAAATTAGGGCAGAGTCTGCTTATCAACAAGGTAAAGTAGGAGGCTTTTTTCACGCCTACATTGGTCAAGAGGCGGTACAGACGGCTGCTTTACAAGCAATGGGTGCGCAAAATTGGTGGATTACTTCTTATCGCTGCCATGCGCTGGCACTATTATTAGGCGCAACACCTAACGAAATTATGGCAGAATTATATGGAAGAGCAGCAGGAAATGCGAGGGGACGTGGAGGTTCCATGCATTTGTATACAGATAGGCTTCTGGGTGGTTTTGGCATTGTAGGAGGTCAAATTCCTATTGCGACCGGTGCTGCTTTTACTATTAAATATAATAATCAAAAAGAAGTGGCTGTATGCTTTTTAGGTGATGGAGCTGTCGCTCAAGGGGCTTTTCATGAATCCCTAAATTTAGCATCCCTTTGGGATCTTCCTTGTATCTATGTGATTGAAAATAATAAGTGGGGGATGGGAACAGCTATTCAATCTGCGATTAGCGTAGCTCCAATTGCAGAAAAAAAAGCCCCCAGCTTTAATATGAAAGGCTATACGTTAGATGGTATGGATTTTTTCAATTGTTATGCAGGTTTTGATCATATTTATCAGGAAGTATTAAAAGACAACCGCCCCGTTTTGGTAGAGGTCATTACAGAAAGATTTCGTGGACACTCTATCTCTGATCCAGGACTGTATAGAAGTAAAGAGTTGTTAAAAGAATCGATGACTCGCGATCCCTTGATTCTCATGCAAAAAGCTCTCCTGGAAGAAAAAATGATCGATGAAGAAAGTTATAAAGAAATGGACAAACAGGCTCGAGAAATTGCCGTTGAAGCAATGAAGTATGCTGACCAATGTCCATGGCCAGATCCGATAACACTTGAGGAAGATGTTTATGCCCCTTGAAGAGAATCCATCTGAGAATGGAAAGATGCAGTTAGTTGAAATGCGAGAAGCTCTAAGACAGGCTTTAGATGAAGAGATGACACGCGATTCCCGCGTTTTTGTGATGGGGGAAGAGGTAGGACTCTATAATGGAGCCTATAAAGTCACTAAAGGGATGCTTGAAAAATGGGGGCCCCAACGAATTATTGATACACCGATTGCTGAGTTAGGGTTTGCGGGATTGGGCATTGGTGCAGCGATGACGGGATTAAGACCGGTGGTAGAATTTATGAGCTTTAATTTTTCATTTGTGGGAGCTGATCAGCTCATATCTAATGCTGCTAAAATGTACTACATGTCGGGAAATCGTTTTCCGGTTCCCATTGTTTTTAGAGGACCTAATGGCGCAGCTGCGCAGGTCTCTAGTCAACACTCTCATTGTGTTGAAGCTATCTATGGTAATCTACCAGGTTTTATCATTGTAGCCCCTAGTAATCCCTACGATGCTAAAGGGTTGCTAAAATCCAGTATTAGAAATAATAACCCCGTATTATTCTTAGAATCTGAGCTATCCTATGGAGACAAAATGGAGATTCCTGTCGAGGAATATTTAGTTCCCATAGGTAAGGCTAAGATTGTTAGTGAAGGTTCTGATATTACAATAGTTTCTCATAGCCGTATGGTTTTATTCTGCCAGGAAGCTGTTAAAGAGTTGCGGCAGCAGGGAATTCAAGCAGAATTAATTGATCTAAGAACGATCCGGCCATTAGATATTGCGACAATTGCGACGTCAGTACGTAAAACAAATTTTTGTGTAGTGGTGGAAGAGGGCCATTATTTTGCTGGCATTGCCTCTGAAATCGGCTTTCAAATTATGGAACATTGTTTTGATTATCTAGACGCACCCATAGAAAGGGTTTGTCAAAAGGATACTCCCATGCCCTATTCTAAAGCCCTAGAAAAAGAAACTCTACCTACAGTCCCTAGAATTATAGCTTCTGTAAAAAAAGCTTTAAATCGATCAAACTCATAAGGATTTAATTATGCCGTTTACTCTTTTTATGCCCAAATTATCTCCTACAATGGAAATGGGAACCCTTATTAAGTGGCACAAAAAAATAGGCGATGAAATTAAACCTGACGATCTATTATTTGAAGTAGCGACTGATAAAGCAACTGTTGAATACAATGCTATCGATGCAGGGTGGTTGGCAAAAATTTTAGTTCAAGAGGGGCAGGATGCAACAGTCAACCAGCCTGTAGCAGTCTTAACTGAATCAAAAGATGAAAGTATAGAAGGGTATTCTATTGAAGAGCCTGCGACTGTTGTTAAAGAGGACGAACAAAAAAAACAAGAACCTGCACAAGCCCCCGCAACTTCGGCACCTAAAGTTGAACCGCAAAAACCCAATCCTCCTACTTTTAGTCCACCGCCTGTCGTTCCTTCTTTTTCGGATAAGCAGTCATCTGAAGACAAACGTATTCTGGCTTCTCCTTTAGCTAAACGATTGGCAAAAGAGAAAGGAGTAGACTTACAATCCGTGCAAGGCACTGGACCCAGCGGACGTATTATGAGTCGCGATCTGGCTCATGCTAAAAGTCGTGGGGTCAAAACGGGATTTCCTGACATCCCACCAGGTACATACACGGAAGAAACTTTAACTCCCATGCGTAGGGTGATTAGTCAACGCTTACAAGAGTCTAAGACTTATATTCCTCACTTTTACGTCCAGCAGACGATTAATGCCGAAGCTTTAGTGGCTTTAAGAGAGCAGTTAAAACATTTAGAATACGCCATTTCCTATAATGATTGTGTTGTTAAAGCTTGTGCATTAGCTTTGAGGGAGCACCCTGTCGTTAATAGTGGCTTTAACGCTTCAAATAACACTCTCATACGTTTTCAAACGATAGACATATCTGTTGCTGTCAGCATCCCTGGAGGATTAATTACTCCTATTGTTCGATTTGCTGATTATAAGGAACTGCAAGATATTTCTTCTGAAATCAAAGAACTTGCAAAAAGAGCTAAAGTAGGAAAGTTAGAGGCGCACGAATACCAGGGAGGATCTTTTTCCATCTCTAATTTAGGGATGTATGGCACGACAAGTTTTCAGGCTATAATAAACCCTCCGCAAGCTGCTATACTAGCTGTAGGTGGGATTTTGGATACACCTGTCGTAAAGAATGGAGCTATAGTGCCTGGCAAAACAATGAATGTGACATTATCTGTGGATCATCGTGTAGTGGATGGTGTGGCTGCTGCAGAATTCTTAAAAACAGTGCAAAAATACCTTGAAAATCCGGCGGTTTTGTTATTAAACTAAATAATTACAGGGTGTTTAAAAATAGTTAATTTCTGTATTCTGAGTAATATATTATTATTTTTGTATAATAAATATCTGTTTTGTATTAGAATTCAAATTGATTTATACCAAACTTTCAGATCAATCGGTATAGGTGAATAATGCAAACAGACCCTGCTTACTATAGACAGCAAGACGAATTTTATCATGCCCATGATATTGTTTTAACAAAAAATGGGACATTCCCTATTGATATTGAGCGTTATTTAGGGCAAGCCGGCGCTGATTTTGTACATGGTATTGGAAAGTCTCTTAGTGATCAAACGCAATACACTTATGCCCCATTCGTGCATGTCCAGAATAAACATTTTTTTGTAGATATCACGAAACCGACTGTAAGAGCTTTTTATGAAACATTTACGGTCCCGTGTTCTGTGGGAAAAAAAACTGTTAAAGCTTCTAAAAAACCTTCGCAAGTGATGAAGTTAATCTCAGTCGTGGGTGGATTGGTGATTTTTGCTTCCCTCTACGTGTTTGTACGGGACACTCTTAAGATCACCAATTCTTTTAAAATCATCCAAAGAGGAAAAAATCTAAAGAAATTTTTAGAGGGGACTAGAAAAGAAGATAAGCAGGTCAATAAAGACCCAGTTTTTAAAAGTTTAGCTAAAATTGTGGATCTAAGGGAAAAAATGTACAAAAGAAACTTTATCAGTGGACTTGTAGGTTTAGCGTTAGCCACAGCCATAGTAGCTTCGATGATTTTTACCACGGTAGTGTGTTTTGCAGCGCCTCCCTTAATTATTCCTGGTTTATCAATAGCAGGAGCTGCTTTAATAGGGATGTGTATGAAAACTTCATTAGAGTGGAACGGGCGCATGGATCGCGCGCAAGCTAAAAACATCCTAGATGAAACAGAATACTTAAGAAAATCTTCAGAACCTATGTACTTAAGTCGCTTGTCTACTTCAGGTGCATCTCAGTTCCTTCATTCAGCTAATGCAGCCATCAATCATTAGAAAATGAACGGAGAGATGATTCAAAGAAATCAGAAACTATTTTCTATCTTCTTTCAATAGATACATTTCTTTAATCTCTTCAATTTTAGCTTCTAATTTCTTTATATGTTTTTCAATTTGATGGATAAACACATTATTTCGATTATGTTCGTCTAACGGCTGTGCAGGCACGCCCCCATATTTTCCAGCCTTAGTAAAGGACTTGGTGACGCCACTGCGAGCCGCGAACATGACCCCATCGCCGATCTTTAGGTGGCCTGCTACCGCTACCTGTCCACCCATCACGACATGTCGTCCTGTTTTAGTTGAACCAGCGATCCCAGTTTGGGCTACAATGATGTTATAAGGACCAATGGTCACATTGTGCCCTATCTGAACTAGATTATCTATTTTCGATCCTTTCTTTATCGTGGTTACCTCAAATCTAGAACGATCGATGGTCGTATTGGCCCCAATTTCCACATCATCTTCTATCACGACTATGCCTAGCTGGGCCAGTTTTACGTGAACGCCTTGTTTATTAGTGACATAACCAAAACCACAGGAACCAATCACAGCCCCTGGCTGAATGATGACTCGATGACCCACTTTACAGCGTTCACGTATGACCGCTTTAGCATGGATCACACATTCTTGACCGACTTCTGTATGAGGGCCAATGTAAACTCCAGCTCCAATATATGTTTGATCTCCAATCACAACATCTTTGTCCAGAACAGCATGTGGACCTATCTGTACATGTGCGCCTAGTTTACATGTTTCATGAATAATTGCTGTGGGATGAATTCCCATAAAGCCTGTTAGCTCACCTTTCTCTTTAAAAAACTCATCGATTAAAACCTGGAAGGCTAGAGAGGGATTTTCATTCACAAGAAAATTTCTACCTGAAGGTAAGCTATCTTTTGAGTGAACAAATACAACCCCTGCTTTTGACTGTTGCATCGCCTGCTCGTAACGAGGATTTTCTAAAAAGGAGGCTTCCGTACTGTTTGCACGTTCCAAATCCGCTACCCCTTCAATGCAGCAATCTGGATCCCCAATAAGTTCAGATTGAGTCAGGACGGCTATTTCGGAAAGCTTAAAGGACTTGCGGGAACTCATTCCACCCCTAATGGTTTACTTGTTAATTTCAGTTTTGGCTTCTTTAGGTTCTTTTTCATACATCTCATCCATGACAGTCACAACTTCATTGGATATATCTAAATCTTTGTCGTAGTAGTATGTTCCATCTTCATTTAGGATCATATGGATTCCATTTTTTTTGGCGACAGTCTCGGAGGCTTTGCCAATATAATCAGCTAGCTTATCTAAGATTTTAAAATTCGCCTGTTGTAATTTTTCATAGTATTTTTGCTGCTGCTCAGATATTTCTTGGCTGATCCCTCTAAATTTACGTTTTAGCTCAGTCTCAGCTTCTAAAGAAAGACTGTCTAGATAATCAGGATCATTTAATTTCTCAGCCATGTCATTTAATGTTTTTTCTTTATCGCTGAGCATAGCCTCTATTTGTTTTTTGAGGGCGTCAAAATTTCCTTGTTCTTGCTTACCTAGCTTAGATTTTTCTACGCAAGTTTTGAAATTTACTATACGGATTTTCAATCCTTGATCTCCTTTTGCAGGAGCCGCCTCTAGTGCAGGATTAACTGCAACAAAAGCAAGGCTTAATATAGCAGCTTTAATAACAATGTAAGATAATTTTTTCATCGATTGACTCCTTATTTTAGTAAATCTTAAAAACGTCCACCAACACTTATGAAGAAGCTTTTCACTTCTCCTCTGCTCTTTGGATTAAGAGGGATACCATAGCCCATTGTAAGAGGAGGCATGCCATCAAATATTTTGAAGCGTATCCCTAATCCTACAGACGTGCTGATACGGCCTGATCCCAGACCAAAATCGAAACGAGAAAACGATAGATGACCCCCGTCGCAGAAAACGAATCCTTCCAGATTTTTCATTAAACGTCTAGAGGCTTCTATCGAATAAATCTGCATGGACATCCCCCCGCGTGGGTCTCCATCGATGAAACGGGGTCCTAATTTATAAGGGCGGTAACCGCGAATCATGTTATCTCCACCCAAAAATAAACGTTCGTCAAGTGGCATTCTCTTACGCGATGTTCCTCCAAATGGACTTACAAAGCGAAAATCTGCACGGAATTTTAAGACGCTTCTGCGATCCAATTTATAGTACCAACTGTTTGTATAAGCTGTTGCAAAAAATCGATAGTTACCACCTAAGCCTGCGACTTCGATTTCAAAACGAGACTTAACTCCCTGCGTAGGTTTGGCTGGATGATCTGTCGAGTCATATGTCCATGTTAAACCAGTCGCTGAAACCATCCCATCATTTTTAGATTCTACACTGAGTAAAGGGCCGGATTCACTTTTGGAATAGTACTTATACCTTTCTTCATATTCCAGACCCCCTGAGGTTTCGATGTCAGTGTGCTTCAAACGATAGTGCCATCCCAATTTCATAAATTGATTTAATTGGTAAGTCGCATTCACCAGTCCGCCGTAGGTCTTAATATCATAGTCTTTGGCAATATATCGATTCACGGAATTTTCCAATTCAAAGCCTACAATCCACTTAGTATCGTTAAAGAAGGGTTTAGTCCATGAAAAGACGTAACTGCGGCTTTTAGCGCCGACAGTGGCTGTTGCATGGGCGTACTCGCCTCCACCCCTAAGCGCTGAATAGCCGTCTTGGAACAGTCTTCCTAGACCTCTATAATTAAAATTTTTCTCTGTTACATTGAGTCCGCCAAAAACGCTTTCTGCTGTACTAAAACCGAAGAACGCACCAAAGTGTCCTGTGCTAGTTTCTTCAACCTCAATATGCACGTCCCGATAATTCTCTCCAAGGCTATAGGGACCTTCTGATTTAACAGCATACACATTCACATGAGAAAAATATCCCACGTTTGTTAATCGTTCTTCCGTTTTCTTTAGTTTTTCCACATTGAAAACTTCTCCAGGAATCACTAAGGTTTCATGCAAAATTACCTTTGTTTGAGTCTGGCAGTTACCAAAAACTTTAATTAAACCGACACGAAACTGTTCTCCCTCTTCGATATAAAATTTGATGTTATACACACAGTCTTCGCACTCGGACAGACAAGGTTCATGATCCACTGTTGCATCAATGTATCCAAAGCGCCCATACAGATTCGTAATATTATCCACGGTAGTTCTAATTTGTTCAGGGGAATAAACGCCTCCTTCACAAAAGGTAAACTGACGTAGAATGTCTTCTGTACAGAATAGTTTATTTCCCTCAATAGAGATATTTCCCACCCTGTAAATAGATCCTTTGCAAGCTGTGATGGTAATAATAATGCGATTTTCTTGTACTGCTTCATCGACTTTAATATCTACTGTTGCATCAGCGTAGCCTTTGTTATGCAGATAATTAATAATATTAAATTGATCATGCTGCATCGCTTCTTCGTTATAGGTTCCTTCGTTGTTCAGCCAGCTAAGGAAGATATTATATTTTTTTGTTACCATTTGCTCGCACAGTTCTTCCTGTTCGCTGCTTGAAAAATTCACAAAAATAATATCTTTAATACGGCCCGATCTTCCTTCTATAATATTAATGTTGATATCTACTTCATTAGTCACAGGATCAAGATTAACATCATAGGTTAATTCAGCCTCAAAAAAGCCTTTCTTTACATAGTACGCTTTGAGTTTATGAAAGGCTTGGTTAAAGTTTTTACGATCAAACACAGTAAAACAGGATATTTTTAATTCTTGTTGAAGGCGCTTAGTCTTTACTCTCTCATTCCCACACCAATTGATGGAACGAATGACAGGTTTGGGCCATACTTTTAAAGTAATAAACATCTTGCCATCGACTAATTCAAAAGACGGTTCGATACGGTCATAGTCTTGAGAAAGTGTTTTTAGGTCGTTGTCAAAATCGAGCTGGGAGAAAAAATCTCCTTGACGTGTCCTGATGCGATTTAAAATGATAAGGGGGTCAAAATTGTCACAAGGACCTTGTATGACTATGTCTACTTTTTCAATTTTTTGATTTTCGTATTGAAGAGACTGTCCAAACAGATTAAGAGTATTACCACATACTATGAGTAAGAATACTAAGCTTGTGAGGAGTTTTATTTTGTGCTTCATTATGTCCTCTAAAATTATACAGTGTGTCACCTAAAAAAGGGCTAATCATAGGCGACACTAGCAATTATGTAAAGAGGAGACATCTTTCGAAATTCCATTTGGTCGTTAAAATCGCGACTTTTAGCATCTTCATCGTCAAATTTTTCGACCATATGTTGGCATATGCTCTCAAAATTTGCTGATGAATCTTATCTAAAGTCATCAATTTTTCCACCACAGCAAGTTTTGAAAGATATCTAGGGAAGAATGGTGTTTTTGTTAGGAGTCTTTTTTAAAAAAGGATTAGAAGATGTTTACTGAAAGAGCAAAAACCTTGGCCCTGTCCGGACTAGATCCGTTAGTAAGTTCTGTTATTGATTAAAAACTACTTCTGGCAGAAAAAGCACGTGCTAGGGTTCCTCCATCCACATAATCCAAGGGACTTCCCATAGGAATTCCAAAAGCTAACCTGGAAATATTTACAGATAGCGGGTCTAGTTCCTGTTTTAGATAAAGAGAAGTTGCATCTCCTTCTAAGGTGGAGTCTAGCGCGATGACAACTTCTTCTATTTTTAGATCAACGATACGTTTTTTTAAGTGCTCTATGGTAAGTTTTTCAGGTCCTATCCCATCGATAGGGGATAGAAGTCCTCCGAGAACATGATAGAGACCTTTATACTCTCCCGTTGTTTCAATAGAAAACGCTTCTCGTGGAGTCGATATAATGCAGATAACTTTGGCATGATTTCGTTCTTCTACACAAAAAGTACAAGAACTTCTATCACTAAAACATCCACAATCGGCGCAATATTCAATTTTTTGGGGGATTTCTTTTAGGATGTCTGCCATCTCAATTAAGTATTCTGGAGGCCAGTCTAACATGTGAAAAGCGTAGCGTTCTGCACTCTTAGCCCCTACTCCAGGGAGTCGCTTGAGAACTTGAATAACTTTCATTAAGTGAGCAGGATATTGCATAATCAAGATAACCCATTAATATTAGTACAAGCCTAGCATAGAAAGCCATTTTTAGATAGGGAAAAACTGTAACCTGTGATTGCGCCCTAACCCTTGTCAGCAGGGTTAGAATCAGCTTAGGTCCCAATCACGAGTATAAAAAAAATATCAAATACATTATAATTATTATGGAATAGTTGCATTTCCAGCTCCTTGTTATTAGAGGCTTCAGTTTAATGAGGAATTTTGGTACGCTGCTTATTTTTTATAATTAAGTTGGAGTTTACTATGAATGCCAGAGCTCGTATTGTTGGCACAGGTTCATTTATGCCTGAAAAGATAATGACAAATCATGATCTTGAAAAGATCGTTGATACATCTGATGAATGGATTACCACGCGTACTGGCATTAGAGAACGTCGCATTGCAGGGCCTGATGAGCCTTCTTCAGTCATGGGTGCTAAAGCTGCACTAAATGCTTTGGAGGATGCTGGAGTTTCTGCCCAGGATATTGATATGGTTCTCGTCGCTACCATGAGTCCGGACTATTTTATGCCAAGTACTGCCGCCTTAATTCAGGCAAAAATTGGAGCTGTCAAAGCAGGGGCTATAGATGCGGAGGCTGCTTGTACAGGTTTCATTTATGCGTTGAGTGTAGCCAAAGCTTATATCGAATCAGGGATGTACCAGAATATATTGGTTGTGGGAGTAGAAAAGCTAACTCCTTTACTCAACTACGAAGACAGGAATACCTGCGTTTTGTTTGGGGATGGGGCGGCTGCAGCTGTCGTCTCTAATCAAGGAGCTGGGCTTGCTTTAGATTCCATCTGCCTAGGGGCAGATGGCGAACTGGGGGATTTATTGATCATCCCAGGCGGGGGATGCCGTCATCCGGCCACT
This sequence comes from Chlamydiales bacterium 38-26, assembly GCA_001897225.1. Taxonomy (GTDB): domain Bacteria; phylum Chlamydiota; class Chlamydiia; order Chlamydiales; family Parachlamydiaceae; genus Neochlamydia. The sequence goes on along the minus strand of MKSK01000004.1, from coordinate 81,855 downwards.
CACGAATCAGTCGATCAGAAGCTGCATACAGTTCGAATGGATGGAAAAGAAATTTTTAAACACGCTGTGAGAAAAATGACAGCTTCAGCTCAAGAGTGCTTAACTAAGGCGGGTTTAACAGATAAAGACATTGACTGGATGGTTCCCCATCAAGCCAATATACGGATTATAGAAGCTATTGCGAAGAATTTTAGTTTACCAGAAGATAAAGTGTATAAAACGCTTCATAAATATGGAAATACTTCTGCTGCTAGTGTGGCTATAGCACTAGATGAGCTACTGAAAGAAGTCCAACTTGTCAAAGATCAGCGCATATTGCTGGTGGCTTTTGGAGGCGGATTGACCTGGGGGGCCTCTGTTCTCACAAGAATTGAATCATAAATAAAGACAATAGGGAGAACTTGGAAAAAATGACATCAGCAAAAAAAATTGCCTTCATATTTCCTGGCCAAGGGGCCCAGTATGTAGGAATGGCAAAAGATTTTTTTGATCAATATAACGAAGCTAAAGAATTATTTCAGCATGCAGATGAGATTCTGCGTAGAAATCTATCAAAAATCGTGTTTGAAGGACCAGAGTCTGAGTTAACTGAAACTAAAAATAGCCAAGTTGCCATCTATGTAGTTTCTATGGCTATTTTGAAGGTCATTCATCAACAGTTTCCTAGTATTAAACCTTCAGTTTGTGCGGGCTTAAGTTTAGGGGAATATTCAGCGCTTACAGCCTCAAAAAGAATAAATTTTGAAACCTGTCTACCCCTCGTTCAGCGCAGAGGTGAATATATGAATCAAGCTTGTGAAGCGCATGCGGGGACGATGGCAGTAGTCTTGGGCTTAGAGGCCGACGTAGTAGAGGATATTGTAAGGAAAATACAATTACCTAACGATCTCTGGACTGCTAACTTTAACTGTCCTGGGCAGGTGGTCATTTCAGGAACTCAAAAGGGGATTGAGGCGGGCACTGTCGCACTAAAAGAAAAAGGAGCTAAACGTATTTTACCCCTGCAGGTGCATGGGGCCTTTCATAGTGGACTAATGAAATTTGCTGAAGAACGTTTAGCAGAACATATTTATCCATTAAATCTAATAGAAAGTGATATTGCATTTGCGATGAATGTTCCAGGAAATTTTGTGCAAGACAGTAAAGAAATTAAGTCAAATTTAGTCCATCAAGTGACGCATTCCGTCAGGTGGGAACAATCCATACGCAAGATGGGAGAAGCGGGGGTTGATTTGTTCATTGAAATTGGTTGTGGAAAAACGCTTTCGGGTTTTAATAAACGTATCCTGCCTCATGTGTCTACAATCTCCATTGAAAAAGTTTCGGAGCTAGATCAACTCGCAAAAATTATAGGATAGACATGGAACAACTCTTGAAAAATCAACTCGCTCTCATTACGGGGGGAAACGCAGGCATTGGAAAGGCCATAGCTGTAGAATTTGCTCGTCAAGGAGCGCGTTTAGCTATTTTTGGCACGAATAAAGAGCGAGGACAGGCGGTTGTAGATGAAATTGGCCCTGACAAGGCCACTTTTTATACTGTCAACACCGCTCATACTAAAGATGTAGAAGAAGCTGTAAAATTAGTTCAAGAAAAGCAAGGATCTATTGACATCTTAGTCAATAACGCGGGTATTACGCGAGATCAATTAATGCTGAAAATGACCGAGGAAGATTGGGATCAGGTCATGGAAGTGAATGTAAAGTCGTGTTACAATACTTGTAAAGCTCTAACTCGTCAGATGTTAAAGACCCGCAAGGGAGTCATCATTAATGTAAGTTCTGTAATTGGATTAATTGGAAATGCCGGACAATCAAACTACGCCGCTTCTAAATCTGCAATAATAGGTTTTACTAAATCTTTAGCTAAGGAATTTGCGCCTCGTAATATTCGCGTGAATTGTATTGCGCCTGGTTTTATTGAAACTAAAATGACCGATGTGATGACGGAACAACAACGACAGGCCATTTTGTCATCTATACCTATGGAACGTATGGGAAAACCAGAAGATATCGCGCATGCAGCTTTATTCTTGGCCAGCCCCTGGTCGGAATACGTGACGGGCCATGTTTTGACCGTAGCCGGTGGCATGGTGATGTAAAAAATAAGGATCTTTCTAATAGTAGATTGAAAGTAATTACTAAAATTGATAAAATTCAATTTTTCAAAGGTAAAACAAAAATCAAAGGATATTGTATGTCATCAGAGCAAGAAGTCATAGACATTATTGTTGAACAACTTGGTGTAGATAGAGATGATGTGACTCCAACCAAAAAACTGGTAGAAGATCTAAATGCTGATTCTCTGGATTTAACAGAGCTCAATATGACTTTTGAAGAGCGTCTAGGAAAGGAAATCCCACCAGAAGAAGCTGAAAAGTTTAAAACTGTAGGCGATATTATCCAATATTTTGATCGCGTAACAAAAGAGCAAGCCTAGAATAAGGTTTCAATCCCAGGCTTAAGACCTGGGATTTCTTAGAATAAATATCAATATCCGCTTTCCTCTCTCTACTATTCTCTCTAATCGCTAAAACAGTTCATGCTAGCCATTTTTTAATATTCCATTCTCTGTTGAACAAGTATTGCAGCTCTGGCACAAGCTCAATTGTCTAATTGAGTTTGTATCAGGATTTAGCGGGCAAGCTGGGGTTTAACAGCTATTGAGACCTAGGGAATAAGAACAGTGTCTATTTCGTGTATAACCCCGTTAGGACCCACAATATCTGTTTTTAAAATCTTGGCTTTGTTAATCATAACAGCATTATCTTCGATAGTAATGGTGATTGGTTTGCCATTGATTGTGGAGGCTTCTTTGGACTTTAGACTTTTGGATAGGTATTTTCCTGGAATCACGTGATAGAGAAGAATTTCAGAAAGTTCGTCTCTTTTTTCAGGCTTCATCAGTTCATCTAACTTTTTTTGTCCTAGTTTTTTGAAGGCTTCGTCCGTAGGGGCAAATACAGTAAAAGGACCTGTGCCATTGAATAAGTCTTTCAACTCTGCTTTGTTAACCAATAAGACGAAGGTACTGAGCTCGGGGTGTTCCTTGGGTAGGCTGTCAAAGTGAGGAGATGCAGAGGGGAGGGCATTGGTAGATATTTGAGGCTCTGTTGTTTCGGTTGCGTTCAATCTAGAGATGAAACTTATAATAAATAGTAAAATGAGGGTGTAGGGCATTTTTCACTCCTTTCTTTTAATTTCTATTTATACAATTAGGAGTCAGAACTCAAGAAAATAAAATCCAGAAGTTTAATTTTTACCCGCGGATCGCCCCCTCAATCCAGAAAAAAAGACATTTTGATCATCTAAGAGTTGAGATAAAATCTCTCAGCTTGCTTGCTGCAAAGCTTGCGTTTAGGTGAGTCATATTGGCTATAGTCCATTGCATGTCGTGCAGCCAATCAACGCTTTGAAGTCCATTTAGAGACAAGTTGAATGCATAATAAACTAATCACAAAGGCAGGAATCTCAGAAGGGATTTGATAACCAATCAGTTGTAGACTAAACGTTTCCCACGTGCCCGCAATAAGACCACCTGAGAGAATGCCTGCAATGGCCCCATATTTATTGACCGTTTTAGAATAGAGGGACATCAACATAAGAGGTCCAAAGGAGCACCCTAAACCCGCCCAAGCGTAGCGGACGGCTTCGAGCACAGTCGTACTTTTATTGTAGGCAAGGATGAGGGAAAAAATTGCCGTTAGGATGAGTCCGATTCTGGAAACTAAGAGTAATTCTTTGGCCGAAGCAGCCTTTTTTAACATCCCTTTATAAAAATCTTCGCTAATCACGGATGCACATACTAAAATTTGTGAATCCATCGTTGACATATTAGCTGCAAGAATTGCGCACAAAATAAAGCCGGCGATAAAAGGGTGAAAGAGTTGAGGGACCATATTAATGAATACAAGCTGAGGATCGTTCAGTTGATCTTTAAAAAATGGAATGCCTACCAGACCTACGGCAGTTGCCCCTAATAGAGTGAGAACCAGCCAAGTCATTCCAATATACTTAGACTTATGCATTTCATTGACGTTCTTAATCCCCATAAACTTTGTAACAATGTGAGGTTGACCAAAATAGCCTAAACCCCAAGTAGCAAGAAAAAATGATTCGAGCAGGGAAATTGAAGTCGTGTCTTTAGAAAAAAATAAAGGAATTCCTTGTAGCTGCGCTGCATCAGTTACAGTGGTCCAGCCATTAGGGAATTGAATAAAAGCATAAATGGGGACAAATAAGATCACAGTCATCAAAAAAAGGGCTTGAAAAAGATCTGTCCAGGCCACAGTCACGAAGCCCCCCACAAGCGTATAAATAACCACCACGAACATGGCAACAGACAGACCTACATAATAATTAATTCCAAATACGGATTCGAATAAGAGTCCCATGGCTATTAATCCAGCGGCTACATAGGAGGCCAGAAAAAATAAGGAGATAGAAGCTGTCAGCAGACGTATAATTCCTGAATGATCTTCAAAACGTCTTTCAAAAAAAGTCGAGAGGGTGTTTGCATTGTATTTTTCCGTCGCGCTTCTTAGACGTGATGCAATGAACTGCCAATTGATGAACATGCCTATAATAAGTCCCCAAGCGATCCATGTTTTAGGGAGTCCCCCTGTAAAAACTGCTGCAGGAAATGCCATAAAAAGCCAAGCACTCATGTCGCTTGCATGGGCAGAAAGTGCCGTAAGCCAGAAATTGAGGGAGCGATTTCCTAAAATAAAATCAGTGGAACTAGTTTGTTTTTTATGAAAATAGAGTCCTAGGCATAACAGGATAGTGAAATAGGTAAAAAACGAAAGAACCAAGTAATAGTGCATGCGATGTGATGACTTGTTTAAGTGTAAATAATCAAGTAATTATAGGAGATCAGTTTTGTTTAGTCAACCATCCATTTGCAAGTCTAATATACAATGTAATCAAGCGTCCTCAACCCAAGATTATTTTGGAAGCCAAGGTATGACAAAAAGAATAACATTTATGTTTTGAACCTTTTTGGTAGATCCAGTATGATTGTATCTATCCATTCAAATTTCCGTATTAACACAATTTATTTAGGTATACGCATGAAAGAAGCAAAGTTAGTAATTATTGGTTCAGGACCTGCCGGCTATACTGCAGCAATCTATGCAGCCAGAGCTAATCTTGAGCCTGTTCTTTACGAGGGTTTTTTTTCTGGACCCTCAGGAGGACAATTAATGACAACTACCGAAGTAGAGAACTTTCCTGGTTTTCCAGAGGGGATCACAGGTCCCGCACTCATGGATGCTTTCCGCAAGCAGGCGTTACGATTTGGTACAAATATTTTAACAGACGACGTTGAATCTGTGGACTTTAGTCAGAAACGTTTTCTTATTAAAGGAAAAAATCATAGTCATCACGCTCATGCTGTGATCATTGCCACAGGAGCTACTGCTAATCGTCTGGATATTCCAGGCACTAGAGATGGTGAATTTTGGCAAAGAGGTGTGACAGCTTGTGCAGTTTGCGATGGAGCTATGCCGATCTTTAGAAATAAAAAACTCTACGTGATTGGTGGAGGGGATTCAGCTGTAGAAGAGGCTACATTTCTTACGAAATATGCGAGCAAGGTCTATATTGTCCACCGACGTGATCAATTAAGAGCTTCTAAAATTATGCAAGAAAGGGCGTTAAAACATCCTAAGATTGAGATTTTATGGAACAGTGAAATCGTTAAGGTTTCAGGAGATCATGTTGTACAAGAAGTCACCATTTATAACAATAAAACACAAAAAGAAGAGACTTCTGATGCAGGGGGAGTTTTCTTTGCTGTGGGGCATACGCCTAATACCGCTTTCTTGCAAGGTCAAATCCATCTTCATGAAAATGGATATATAAAAGTTAAACCAGGCACGTGTCAGACAAGTAAAGAATTAGTTTTTGCAGCAGGTGATGCTCAAGATCATGTCTACCGTCAAGCAATTACGGCTGCAGGATCTGGCTGCATGGCAGCCATTGAAGCTGAACGAGAACTTTCTGCTCGAGGGATTAGCGCTTAAATGAAAAATTGGTTTTTTAAACCTTCATCCATTCATCTATTAATGGTGCTAAGTGTTTTTTTTGTGATCCCGGCTCTTTGGTTACAAGGAACTGATCTAAAACCCTGGTATCCTAGTTCTTTACAAGTGAATGGAGAGGTCGATTACCGCTTTCAATACTACCCCTGCGTGGATGCTCCACACTGTCAACCTCATTATTCCTCCACAGACCACTTTTTAGAAGGTAGTTTATTATTTGTTTTTGATCCACTTTCTGTGCAAATGGAGGGGGAATGGGCCGATACAAAAAAACGTTCGTTCGATTGGGATCATGTCAGTTTAACAGCTCGCTATCTATGGCTCGATGATAACCTAGGGGATTCTGTCAGTTTAACGACTGGAGTGACTCTAAGTCGTGCTTGGAGAGAGGCTGTGAATGATATAAGCTCTTTTCATCATGGTCGCAATGAGCTTTTTTTACATGCAGCTTTGGGGAAACAATCTCTCCAAGAGGCCTTTTGGAAAACTCGCTGGTGGGGGGTGATAGGGATAGGAACCGCTGATCGATGGACTCCATGGATCGTGGCCAATGCCAACTATGAGTGGAATTCCCTATCGGCCCATCGACTTAATCTTTATGTGAATAGTTTGTGGGGCTGTGGATCCAAAAAAATTAATATTTGTCGATTTGGGGGCTATGGTCCTGTGGACCATCGTTCCATTGATATCGGTTTAAAATATACCTACGTTTTTGACTATTGCGGCTACTTATCTTTTGAATATGCAAGGCGCGTTTATGCGCATAATTTTCCTGATCAAGCTAATCAGTTTAAAATCTCTTACATCTATCCTTTTGGCCCGGAGGGAGACTACTTTTTACTGAAGGCCTACTCCTTGTTTTTTGATACTCCCTCTTTTTTATAATAGATGTCATTTCCTTAAACCCGTGACTGCGTTCAGTTTTCTTCCAGATGGATTTTTCGTCAAAAATTTTAAACGTATTGAGCTTTTTTTGAGCGTTTATCCTTCCCAAATGGCAGTCGCGGTAGCGTATTCATGACAGTGGCTAATAGAAACATGGACGGTCGGTTGTTGAAAAAGAAGTTTGGCCTTTGATGAAAAATTCACACAGGGTTTGCCTTGATCGTCGTTAAGAATTTCAATGTCTAGCCACTCTAAGCCTTTGGCTAATCCAGTTCCTAACGCTTTAACAACAGCTTCTTTCGCAGCAAATCTGCCAGCATAATTTCTGCTGCTCGAGCGACTAAACCCTCTACAGTAATCTTGTTCAGAGGGGGTAAAAACTTTATCTAGAAATTTTTGACCATGTTTGTTGATGTTGTCGTCGACACGAGAAACCTCAATGATATCTGTACCAAGCCCTTTTATCATTTTTAATACTTCGCGCTATCCATGGCAAAATAGCTTTTATGAGAATTTTCCATACAGGACAGCGCTTCCTCTGACTCAAGATCGGATAATAAACCTTCCTCTGCTGCATTACAAAATATCATACGCCCCGAAGAGGTGTGTTTAACTGACAATACTTGGGCTTTAATGGTTTCTCCGATATGTTCTGCGCCACCATTTACCACAACCATAGTTCCGTCTTCTAAGTAACCCACCCCTTGGCGTGCTTCTTTTCCATATCGCTGGATTTTGATACTGATTTGTTCACCTGTTTGTGTGAGTGGCTTTAATGCATTGGACAGAGAATGAATATTAATGACAACGATTCCTTCAATGGAAGATTGCTGGATACGATTAATATCCGCTGTAATCACATTTGCATCGACTAGGCGTGCGAGTCTGACTAATTTTCCCACAGGATCTTTTATTTCTGGAAAGTCAGTATCTGAAAAACGCATATTGAGATTAGGTAGAGTCTCTAGTTTTTTACATACTTCCAAGCTTCGACGAGCCTTGGCTTTGACACTTTCATCTCCATTTTCTGCTTGCGCATAGAGTTCTTTTAAAGTAAAGCGTGGCAAAACAAGATGGTTATCTAATAATCCCGAAGCTGCGAGATCTATAATTCTGGAATCTAATAGAATAGAGGAGTCAATCAGAATATCCTTTTTTTTGTTAGCAGTGGCTTTGAATTTTACAAACGGAATACTCAAATAGAACTCTTCGGACGCCCGTGCTGTGATCAGTGTTCCTATATAACAACTGACTAAATAGATAATTGTTTTAAAGAGCTGTAAAGCCTCCTTCGAGACTTGTAAGGTGGCAATATCTAAAGAAGCCTGTAAAATGGCGACAATCGCCGATCCAAGCATGTAACCGATGATTAAGCCTATTAAAGCCACATTTAATGTGCGAAGAGAAAGTTTTTTTAAGAAGTAGTCAGACGCCATTAAAAGAAAGCCCACCGTAATTCCTGAGAACACTCCCAGAGTTAAGTTGACGATGGTTATTCCTCCAGGAAAAGTAGTGGTTGTGTAGGCGGTAAGGAATAGAATAGACAGAACACCAAATAAGATGCGAATAAAGTTGATAGAAATGCTCATGTTTGCGTCCTAAAAGTAAGTATCCTAAATTTTGGTATATAGCAATTAATCTGAAATGTTTTTTAATTGCTTAAAGTTAATTTTTTCAAATCTAGGAAAGGTATAAAAAAAAGACCAATTTTTGTCTATCATTTAACAACAACTTTTCTCTTTATAAAATATCTGCCTCTACGCTATACACAGGTGAGCTCAAAATCTTTAAGGGTCAATAAATACGCATCTTAGCTTGTTTTCCAAACCAAATTTTGAGATCGATGGGTATGTCTACTAGTTCATACTGCCTTTTTTTAAGCGTTCAATAGGAGATAGAAAATGTTAAAAATGAGTCACAAAACATTAATTATTATTTCAGGTTTAATTTGGCTGGCTGTAGGCAGTTTTTTACTTCCTTTAGGTTTAAATTTTTTAATGTCCGCCGCAGAAAATGTCCGTTTTCAAGCAGATCAGTACCCTCTGCTAAATCTTTTGATGTCCCTATCTCCTCAGGTAGAAAATGCAATTATTTTTTTAATCTCTGCGGGTTTATTAGTGGGTTTTTTTAAAGGTCGCTTTGTGCTTGGGAAATCTGCATACAAAGGAGTCGAGCGCATCCGTAACTTCAGCGATCCTACAGAATTCAAAAACATCTACAGCGCAAAGTACTACATCTTATTAGCCTGTATGATGGGACTTGGCTTTTCCATGAAATATCTAGGAATTCCGGCTGATGTGAGAGGTTTTATTGATGTGGCCATTGGAGCTGCACTTATTAATGGAGCGATGGTTTACTTTAGATTAGCTTTTGAAAAGAAGCATGCGGTTAAGTCCTAAAAATCAGGAGCCAGTGGGACTATTTATGATATTTAGATCCCTTGGCTATTTCAAATGCTCTATAAATTTGTTCGATGAGCACTAATCTTACAATCTGATGGGTCATTGTTAATGGAGAGAGGCTAATGCATGGATAAGCTTCTTTTATCTCTCGGGGGAGCCCTTCAGCTCCGCCTATCGCTAAGGTAAGACGAGACTTTCCATCTATGAACTGATGATGGATGTAATCTGCAAATTTTTCGCTATTGAATAGCTTTCCGTTTGCATCTAGGCAGATCACTCTGTTTTCTTTGGCTAGCAGTTCGATCAAATGCCCATCGTCTTTAGCCCATACAAATTCAATTTTTACAAGAGGAGAAAGGCGTTTAAGGTATTCATCGATGGCAATATTTAACCATTCTTCCTTCGTTTTTCCTATAGAGATAATCTTTAATTTGAGCATGCGGACTTAAAGATGTTAATGATTTTTCATCATTTTTTGCATGTATCGCTTGTCATCGCGTTCTTTGATGGCAGCGCGTTTATCGGCTACTTTCTTCCCTTTAGCTAATGCGATTTTGACTTTGACTCTTCCATTTTTAAGATAGAAGGCGATGGGGATGATGGTTAATCCTTTTTCTTGCGCACTAACTTTCAAATGATCGATTTCGCGTTTATGTAAGAGGAGTTTTCGATCGCGTGTTTCTTGATGATTATGGATGTTTCCATATTTATAAGGAGCTATATGGCAGCCTAATAACCAAACCTCTCCACTGATCACTTTTACGAAAGCTTCTTGCAAGCTGCCTCCGTTGTCACGAAGAGATTTAATTTCAGTGCCTTCTAAGGCAATGCCAGCTTCAAACGTTTCGAGGATTTCGAAGTTGTAAAAAGCGCGTTTATTCGATACTAAATCTGATGTTTTATTGCTCATACTTATATATATTAGACGAAAGAAAGATTGGAATCAAGAGGATGCTTATAAACCTTGTGAATTGATTTCAACCTTCTGAATAACATGATAAAAGTGCATCGTTGTTGCAAGATGATGAATCATAATTCTTGACAAAGAGTATCGAGTGGCTTATCTTAAATATCCTTTATTTCAGCTTAAGGAATTACCCATGAAATTTGTTATTGCTACTCAAGAGCTCAATTATTTGATCAATAAATGTCTCAACGCAGTTGCTCAAAAATCTACGATTCCCATTCTCTCAAATTTTTTAATCGAAGCTGTTAATGATGAGCTGATTATCACAGCCACCGATTTAACTGTCGGGGTACGCTGCTTCACGGAGGCTAAAATTCTTGAAGAAGGGGCAACTACTCTTCCGGCGAAGCGCTTTGCTCATTTGATTCGGGAATTAACAGCTGTGAATGTCGAAATATCTACTAATTCTAATGAAGTAACGGAAATTGGGGCTAACACATCGCGCTTTAAATTGAATGGAATGAATAAAAATGAATTTCCTGCCTTACCTAATGTCACCGATGCAGTCCATTTTAAAATTAAGCAAAGCATTCTAAAAGACGTTCTATATCGGACTGCATTCGCTGTTTCAAGAGAAGATAACCGGTATGTCTTGACAGGAGTGTGTTTACAAATAGCGAATGGAACAGCTTCTTTCATCGGTACGGATGGGAAACGGTTAGCGAAATCACAAACTACACTCAGTATTGATAAGTCTTTTCAGGGAACCTATGTGATTCCTCTCAAAGCAGTCGAAGAAATTCTCAAAAATTTGAGCGAGGAAGGGGAAGCTACCGTCTTTCTCATGAGTGATAAAATTGCTATAGAAGCTTCGAACACAATCATTGTCACTAAATTATTATCGGGAGAATATCCTGATGTAAACCGTGTGATCCCCAGCCAAACGGGTGTAACAGTCAATCTTCATCGAGAAGAGTTAATGACCCTCTTGCGCCAAATTTCCCTTTTTGCTGCCGAAAACAACCATTCAGTGCGCTTTACTTTTAGTGAAGGGGAGTTGAAGTTAACGGCTAACACCATGGAAATTGGTGAGGGAAAAGTGAGTATGCCTGTGAACTATAAAGGGCAGAAAATGGAAATTGCTTTTAATCCTAACTTCTTCTTAGACATCCTGAGGCATAGCAAGCATGAAACCATCGCCATGGGTATCACAGACCCATATAATCCGGGTTTAATTAGTGATTGTGACTATACTAAGCATGAGAGTCAAGAAGCAACCGAGGCTAACGAACCCACTTCTCTTTTCGTTCTTATGCCTATGCGTCTTAGTGAAGATTAACGAATGAGGCTGTGTGACCCTTTCTAATGGCCTTATTCTGCAGAAGCTATATTTACGAAATTTTCGAAGGTATGAAGAGGCTCTTTTTCAATTTGAGCCTACTCTTAATACAATCATCGGGCCTAACGCATTTGGTAAAACGACTGTTTTAGAAGCGATTCAATGTTTAATGAACGGCCGCTCTTTTCGTACCCATCAAATGGGTGACTTGCTGCGTGACGGTCAAAAAAAATTCTCTATTGAAGCGTACTTTATCAAACAAGGGATTGAACAAAATCTGAAGTTCTATTTTGATGGGAATGAACGAAAGATTATCTACAATAGTTCTACACTTTCCTCCGCCACCCATCTCTTAGGCTTAATCCATGGGGTAGTAGTCACTCCCGACCACGTCTCTCTTATTAAAGGTACGCCCGTTGTACGACGTCATTTTTTAGATTTACAGATTGCTCAGGTGGATCCTTTATACGTCCATCATCTCACCCGTTATACAAAAGCTATGCGTCAACGCAATGTGCTTCTTAAACGCAAAGAGTTGTCTACAATTGAAAGTTGGGAAACGGAGATGGCTGGAGCTGCTGCCTACATCACCCTCCAAAGAAAACAAGCTGTGCACGATTTACAAAAAATTGGATTACCTATTCATGAGATGTTAGCAGGAGAAGGACAAGCCCTCCTTTTAGATTACAAAAGCAGTTGCTCCGATAGAACAAACATGGGTGAGTTACGTGAACACTATCTTCAACAGTGGGGAAAAATGCGCCACCGCGAAAAAGACGTGGGAACTACCCTCTATGGCCCTCATCGGGATGATCTTTTAATAAAGATAGGGGAACGTGAAGCCCGCCTCTTTGCTAGCGAGGGGCAACAAAGAACATGTGTAATGGCGCTTAAGCTAGCCGAGTGGGAGCGTTTGCGTCTGATTAGCCATGAGTTACCTTTGATGTTAATCGACGATGTGGGTGTTAGTCTAGATGGATCTCGTCGTCAAAAGTTATTGATGCATTTAAATGCTCTGGGTCAGGTCTTTCTTACATCGACGGACAATCTTTAGACTCTGTAAAGATGACAGACTAATATTCAGACGCGTTTTAACTAGTAAGGGTAGGAATAAAGCAGAATTGTCTGAATTTAATAAATCTCCGATATAGATATGAAAAATAGTGATTCAGTTTCAATACCTTTTTCATTTCTTAAACAGGTTTTGGCTAGGATATCTCTAAAAAAATTGTTTATCATGGTCTTCTGTCTTGTCATGGGGCAGGGCTTATACATGACACTTCCAGGACTGGTGGGTTTTCTCACGGATCAAGTTGTGGTTCAGAGCCGTATATCTCCTTTTTATCTTCTTCTATTCCCTCTCACATGGCTCGTTTCTATTATTTTCAGCTGGACAGGCAGGTTTTACACTTCTATTCTTACACAAGATGCAAGAAAAGAATCCAAAGAAATAATCTTTGAGCACATTGTTCTTTTGCCAAATCGATTTTTTATTACCCGAGATGCAGGAGAGCTAGAAAGTTTGATGCAAGAGATCTCCTTTGGAACACGCTATATCATCAATGAGAACGTACCCTTTTTTCTAAGAAGTGCTATGACTATTATGGTTGCAGCTCTTGTCGTTTTTCAAGATTCCTTGCCTATAGCCGTTCTTTTTTTTGTATGGGCAAGTTTATACATTCCTATTTCTTATAGCTTAGCCAAAAAATCGGTAAAAAATGTGTCTGAATCTATTGTTAGTGCCTCCATGGTCAGTGCATCGACTGTAGAAGTTATTCAAAATCATGAATTGATTCCGGCTTTTGGAACTGAACGATATGAAATAAACCGTTTCAAAGATGTTTTGGAAAGAGAACGAGAGAGTTTTAATAAAGCTCAAAAGAAAATTGATTATTCTGAATTAATTTTAAGGATGATTCAAGTTCTACTGCCCTTTAGTGTTGTTTGGATTCTTTTATTTACAAATCATTATCAAGCAAAGTCTCCAGGCGCGCTAGCCACTCTTTTTACGATGACACTCGTCTTTACCAGCCAAATGGGAGATTTTGGTAAAGGCATTTTGTCATTTTTCGAAATGAGAGAACGCATGAAAACAGCGTTAAATCGGTTAGCAGGCCATGCATTGCAATCCAACCAAAAACAACATAGGACGGCAAAAATGGAAAATTGGGATATCCATTTTGAAAACGTCTCTTTCAAGTATGATGCTTCCCACCCAGGAATTCAAAACGTTAATCTAAAAATAAAAGAGAATGAAAAAGTAGGGCTTGTGGGTTTTTCTGGAGCCGGCAAGACAACTTTATTAAAGTTATTAAGAGGGATCTTAGAACCTGAAAAAGGATCTGTATGGTTAAATGGGTGTTCAATCGATAAGATAGATCCAAAATCTTTGACCAAGGGAATTGCTGAGGTGTCTCAATCGATCCCCTTATTTAATCGTTCAGTGCGAGAAAATGTGGCCTATGGATGTGATAACATGACTGATGAGAGGATTTGGGATGTATTGGAAAGAGCCCAAATTGCAGATCGTATTCGAAGGCTTCCCCAGGGGTTAGACACTGTTTTGGGTGTGCGTGGACAGAAATTTTCAGGGGGAGAGCGTGCCAGAATTGCCATCGCAAGGGCTTTCATTCGCGAGGCTCAAGTGATTATTCTAGATGAGGCAATGGCCGCCATCGATTCTGAATCAGAATTACTGATACAAAAGGGATTAGAGAAGTTGACTCAGGGGAGGACTTTAATCGCAGTTGCACATCGACTCTCTACACTTAAAGGAATTCAGAGAATCATTGTGATGGATAAAGGGCAAATTATTGGGGATGGAACTCATCAAGAGTTGCTATTAACTTGTCCTCTCTATCAACGTCTTTGGGAAATTCAAAGGGTGATATAGAATAATCATCCCCGAAATAAAACCTTAGAATCTACATGTTTCAGCCGCAAGACTGAATGTTACGTTATGTCTAATAAAAAGTTGTTATTATTTTCTTTTTTAAAGTATGTTCTCATCATCTAGCTGATCACCAAACAACCCACTCTGAAGCGGACCATAAATGCTTTAGTAAACGTAAAAGCTCGCTTGTGCGTGCACTCAAAGGCTCCCCCTATGGAGCGCTATCGATCTTGCGTTCTCGATGTTTTGAAAGGGCCTTGAGTTCCCGTGTTTAGAGAAGGAATCCAAATAGTTGAAAACCTTAAGAATGAATAAAAACAATTTAAGCTGTTAAGAGACACTAAAAAAGATTAAAGGATCTAGAAATGGAAGCGAGTTCGAGACTTTTCATGAATGGTAACTATTCAATCTGGGAATCTGAATCTAGACATGGAGAAGAAAATTCTGACATAGAAGCGAGGATAAAAAATGCCTCTGAATTTTACTTTTTGCGTGGAGCAGAGGCTTTAGATTCAAGTAAAGATCTTGAGAATGATTGGGAAGAGATTCAATTAGATCCTGTAAGTAATATAAAAGATTCTATTTCAAAAACCTATCAACAGTTTTTGAAACATATCAACCCATTATATCATGAAACAGAAGATGAAAGACATCACTTCAGTCAAGATCTGAATCAATTATTAATGGATTTAAGATATTTTTGTGAGTTATTTAAAGACGAATATAAGGACATCAAATCTCAGCTGATGAAAATTCCATTTGATACAGTGGAAACCGAAAAAAAAATCATCGAATCTATTAGACGAATTTCCATAGAGGAGTGTGTTTCTTTTCATTATGAGCGTTTGAAAGAAGCCTTGCCTTATTTTGATAAACATTTAGAAGAGGAAGTTTTTTCCTGGGTATATTATCATTTGTCTGAATTATCCGTTTATTATACGCAGTCTAAATTCAGCGATTGGGAACATCTATTCCTCTTATTAAAAAGTTTAAAACTTATTGAGGAAAGAACTCAAAGTTTTCATCAAATTTTTTCAGAGACCCCTTCTCCAGCTAACTTTTCCTATATACATTGGATCGGAGGGTGGCTTCATGCCAAAAATACACTTTCTTGGAATGAGGATTGTAAGCATTTACACATGATTGCGTATAAAAAGGTATTCGATAGTCTTCAGCTACTATTTCTAAATCTGTCCTCTGAAATGGAAGATGTGCCTTTAGAGGTAGTCAAAATTGTGAAAAAAATTCAGAGCTTTTTTTGTGCGGATAAAAAGACGCTAGATCTTTCGTATGAGGAATGGATCCAACTTCAGAAGGAGGTGTTTGGTTCTTCTATCTTCAAAGAGCAGTTGACTAATTTTGATCAGCTAGGAGAAAAGGGGGTAGACCCAAGTTTTAAAATATTAAAAAAATGGCTCGAGGAATGCTTTAAAGCCCATACAGATTATTATGCGTTTTTAGTCAAGATAACGAAGAAAACCATAGAAGAAGGAATTGAGAAAATTAAAAGACAGGATTTTAAAAGTGTTTTGCCTATTGTGTCTTTATCCCCTGAAAATTTGCCTTATGAGTGGATATTTAAAGGCTTAGAAAGTTCAGGTTCTTTAAGAGAATTACAAAACATATGGGGGAATTCATTTTCGGATGATGAGGATGTGTATACGAAGGGGTATTTGCGTTTTCAGATGCTAAAAATCAAGCAAGAAGAAAACTGGTTAGATATCTTTCAACTAGGAAGTCCGCAAGGGGACGATGGCGTTGTCCAAACCCTTTTGACTGCTAAACAGACTTTAGCAATCTATTTTACCCGCTCTAACAAAACACCTCATCTTGAAAATCTCTACAATTTGAATATGCGAACATTTAAGCAGGGAGAAAATTTGACACGTGTCTATCCTTTGACACTTTCTGCAGATGAATATGAAAACAATTTAAAGACGGACACGTGGACAACTTATTTTTCCGCAATCTATGAGGAAACCACACTTCACGTAAAAGCCACATTTTTTTCTAATCAAGATCCTTTGCAAGAAAGTGAAAAAATGATTTGTCGTGAATTAACTCAAATGTATTTTATTCTAAAGCTTTTACAAGCTACAAAATCAAGTGCGTTAGTTTTTTTTGAACATTTAGCGCCCGATTATCATAAATTTTTTACCGCGCTTCTTATGAAGCTTTTGCACATGCAGTCAAAAAATAAGGATTCTACCGAATTAAGGGATCTAATTCTAACCTATAGTTGTGGAACCGCTGCGATCTGTCAAAAAAATAAAAATTTTCAAATTTGGGAGCGCCTACTACAAATTTTTAAGTTTTTAGATGAACCCCACATCCGCTTCTCTTTTCAAAAAAATGAAGAGTATTTTCCCGTAAAAGATTTTAAATTACCTTGATGATTTTGTTTTATAAGGAGTTAATTGCATGACTAGCGTTGGCGAAAAGCACACTATTCAGTTGTTGGACATTTTTTTTAAGCCTTTAAATCAAACTAAAACGCAAGATTCTTCTGTCGCGTTATTTAATGAGCAAATAAAGTGCTTTAAAGAAATCATACAAAGACATCAAAGGCAAGATCCTGAGATGGTCCGTCATTGGAAAAAAATAATTTCTCATATCATACAGACGGACTACTCCTCTATGCAAGCTGAATGCATTTTTAATTTATTTGAATCTAATTATGGAGAAGAAAAGCAAAGGGAAATCCGAATCGAAAGAATAAACCATCGTTTGGGATTATTAGGAAAGGAAGACGAGTCCTCGACGCAAGAAATTCCTTTAGAGGGGAGAGTGGAAAAAATCTTTGAACAAATCCTTCTTGAACTTCAATGGATAGGGCATTCTCACGAAGGTCAAGACTATCCTTTAGAAAAATTTTTTATTAATTCTCTTCTTCTGTCTGTGCCCAAAGACGCAATTCATTTACAAATAAAAGTCGCTCAGACGATTTGTGAAATTTGGGATAGCCTATTGACGGAAGGGTCTTGTTTAGAGATCCTAGAAAACCTCTCGATGATTTCTTTAATGAAAGTAGAAGAGAAGGCATTTTGTTTTTTGCTAGAGCAAAAAATGGGGCGTTCCCATCAAGATAAAGTGCGTCTTTTCTTAATCAATCATCATTATAGTCGTTTGCAACTCCACTTAAACAGTAAGCCGAAGTCAGTCAGAAAGGATCTAGACCATTTAGTGCATCATTTGGCTTTTCTTTGTCAGGATCGAAAAGACATTCAAGACCCCCTATCTGATCTGTACCTAAAAATCGTGAAGCTTCCATTAAATGAGGAAGACAGAAAGTTTTTGGTGCAGCATATGGTGAATTGGGATCCTCATCTCTCAGTCGTGGAGTCATTTTTTACGTGTTTTCAAAAATTGGAGCAAAGTCTTGAGGAAGAAATTTTAAATGTTCGTACTCCATTTTATCATGCCTTAGAACAAATCATTGAGCTGCAGCATCAGGGTAAAATTTCACAAAAACTTTATCAGAATATCTATCAAAAATTAGTTATGCTACCTAACTTAGATACGAAAGGGCTGAAAGTTTTTTCCCCTTCCGAATCTTTTAAGCTTCAGTATGAACGTCTGTACTTTCAGTATAAGGAATTAACTCAAGAGCATTGGGCTTGTCTCATTGATCAGATGAGGGAGTACGTCATACAGTTCGGCAGGGGGGACTTCAGTGAGGTTGATTGGAAAAATCTGTGTGGAGCTGTCTTTCATATAGCAGAAAAGAACGAACTTGTTAGAAAGCAAATGTTAGATTTAATTAAAGGTGCGAAAGAGCCTGTGGGGGGATGGATTCCGTTTATTAAACGCGTGGTGGAAGACAGTCGTTATTTATTTATAGACGCTGATGCTGCATGGAAGGCGGATCGATATAAAACATTCCTGCAAAAGTTTTTAAAAAACGTGCACGATGTTTTAAAAGAAACGTTACCTAATATTGAAGAAGAAAATTCAGAAGTCCTCATGCATCTTATAAAAGAAAGCGATTATCCGAATAGTCGATCGTTAAGACTTTACTATCAGCAATTTATAAAATTATTAAGAAGTGCCGTTGAAGAGGAAAGTTTCAAAAAGACATTAAACGATTTATTCCTATTAGGTGAAGGTCAGGGTCCCGCTCTTGTAAGAACTATAAAAAAAATTTGTGAGGTCTATTTTACTTGTTCATTCAGTAAGGATTTAATCCCGCAATTTATGGATCGGATCTGTAAATCGAGGAAATTTATGAAAGAAGTGCCTCTGGATTATTCGGATTTTGAATCTTTACGTTCATTGGTTGTACACGCTTCTTCTAAAGAGACAGCTCCTTGGAGTCACCTTTTGTTAGGATCTTCCGATGGGCTAATGAAAGGAAAGTTTCCGGAAAAAATCTTCACACTGACACTTAAAGATAGACGCGTGGTCTCTGTTTTAAAAATTACCACGCCTACGATATCGAATGTTTACTCAAAAAACAAGGTGGAAAGTATTTTTCAAACAGCCTTTTTAGGACATCAAGGGTTGTTTATTAACTTACAGGAGAGTCGTAAGACATGGATGGGCGCTGGAGGCTCTAACACCGCGGTGCTTATGCAAAATAACCACACAAAAACGAATTTGTTCTTTGTTACCTTGAAAACAGATGATGAAATGAATGAAGAGAACGGGTTGGATCCTATCTTGTCATTTAAAAACTGGTTGATTGGAAAGGGAAATAAGCCTGGTGGGTACTTGTTTCCTACCCAGTGGCTGAACAATCCTCAAATCATTCGTTTACTTAGAAAAGCCTTTGATGATGTGCATTGTATATATTTTCATCAAAAAACATATCTAGACAATTCTGAAAAGCTAATTTTTGAAAAGTTGTATCAAGTGCATTTATCTTTATATTTAACACATCTGACAAATGCTAACTACCTAAGTGTCAACGGAGACTATACTCCCCAACGAAGTATAGTTTTTCTTGGAATTCTAGCTAAAATCCTCTTAATTTTACTGAATAAGGAAAATCAAGCGCTGAGCCAAGAAGTGAATAGCCCAAGTTCTCTTGCTTTTCTACATATGTGGTTGCACAGTGAACCTCTTATGTTGTCAAAAAGACCCATGAATGAAGAGAATTATCAAGTATTAACGAAAGTTTTAAAGCATTTAGATCAGCCTAAAGTAAGGCAGCTTATTAAAGATAATGTTGAAAAATTTAATGTAGTCGATTTTAAGTTCTTTTGACACGAAGCTAAAAAATCTATCAGCCATCTACAGCAATTGATCAAGGATTAGGAATCATGGGTTTGAAAATTCCTCTATTTAGTAAGGTCCATAATTAATACGCGAACCTTACTAAATTTTGTTTTTGTAAGATTTAACCAATTGAGTGTTTACCGAAGGTAGTCAGGCACAAGCATAAGCGATCCTGATGGATGCCAATGCTAGTCATGCCAGTCTGTAGAAGGTAATCGCAACAGACATCTTTGATATAGTTTAGTTCATCCTCATTATACTGCGGGGTCGCATATTTCCAACGTTTTCCTTTATTATATAAATAAATGGGCAAAGTTGTACCCACGGCTGCTAAACTCCCTTTAACAAAATCATCGAAGTAGACCCACCCGCCATGATTAATGCGCTTGAGGCTTTTTTCAATTTCACGAAAATCTTTCTCTGAAAAGGCACTTGGATCGGGATTGTTGAGTAAACGATTAATGATATGACGGTAAAGATAAATGGCTTGTTCGGTAATGTTTTTATCTAACCAGTCTTGGGTTAGTGAGTTAGAGGAGACTTTTTGTTTATCTACAGTCACAATTTTTAATTCTTTCGCTACTTCTAAGATTTTAGAAGGGATTTCTTTGAGAGCTAGCGGCTTTTTTTGGATTTGACTCACCCATTGGTTGAGTTCATTTAAGAAACCAAATTCATGTTTATACTCAGGATGGATCTTAGTCACATCTTTAATAATTTGCGGATTTGTGTCTTGTATAAACAATAAATATTCGTGCCATTCATGAAAAGGTGTGACGACTTCTTCCCATAAGTTATCGGACTTGTTGTAACTGATACAGCAGACTAAACTGAATTCAAGAAAAAGCATGTTTTCTTCAAACTGCTCTCTTGTCAGATTGAATTTTTCGATTAAGGTCTGAGCTTTTATTTTATAATTAGGTGCCTTAAAGACCTCTTTTAGAATAGATTCTAAAATAGAGTTGTCAAAGACTAGCTCTTGCAAATAGCGTTCATAGGTTTTGGGCGTTATTAAAAATTTTTCAATGATCGATTGAAAAATATTATCCGAGCTTCTTGGGAGAGCATACCAAGTAGGTAGAGCGTGAATCGGGACTTTATTTAAGAGACCGATGAGATACTCCATATCGGGTCTAAAGTCATCATCAAATTTAATGAGTTGTGCTTCATAATACTTGCGCATTTCCTTATCGACTAAGATTTCGGTTCCCTGAAGGCGAAAAAGGCCGCTTTTTCCCAATTTATCTAGCAGGGATAATAATACTTTAATACTAATATTTAGGTTGTCTGCTAGATTGTGGATATTAGTTTTTAAGGAGCCGTTGACAATTTCTTGGAGAATATCGACTTCTAGCACAGTTAAATCCGCCATAAAAAGACGGTTTTCAATGTCGCGGCGATAGTTATAATCGCTTAATAAGATTTTATTTTTTCGATTGGCAAATGTTGACATAGGCTTTCTTTAAAAAAGTTAATATTGGAAAGCGCGATGATCGAAATCAAAAAGCGGTATCTTGGAGGCTGATCATTTAAACGAACGTACCTCCTATTAACTGTGTAAATTAATTTTTGGAGTCGTTTCATTTAATTTTTTATCACCCCTCGATTTACAAAGCGTTAGGTAAGCGTCGGGTAGGTTCTGAAAACATTTTATTTCAGAGAGTTATTATTGACAATAGTTTTGTTGGTGAAATTTTTTTCAATATAAAAGTTTAATAATCAGTTGAAGTAAAATGTTTGATGATTTAAATAAATTATGTATAATAACATAAGAGGGCCTGCATAGTATATGCGCGGCTATGCGTTGAAAATATGCTCAGTTCTAAAAAAAATGGTAAGATGGTGACAGAAAAAGATTCATCCAATGTCTCAGAACAAGACGAGATGGCTCAGATGGCAGAGATAATTTCAGAAGCTGTCCTAGAGAGAGATCTAGAACATCTAGAATCCTTTGAGTTGTACGCTCATCAACTAAGAACACATTTGCATATAAATCCAGATATGTTTAAACGCCGCTTTACCGAAGGATATCGGGTGCTTTTAGAAGAGCTGGAAAAAAATCCTACACATTAGCTTTTCGGCCCTAAGAGGTCATCCCTAGAAACAATCCAAAAATTTACATCCTCTTTTATTTCTTTCTTTATTTTCTCGCCCCAAGCATGGGCTTCTTTAATATTTGGAAATAACATTAACGCTGTCGCTAGAGCATCAGCCCTTGCACAACTCGTCGAGATCACACTTACACTTGCGATCGTAGAGGGAGTCACCATCAACGGTTTTAGGAGAACGGGATCGATAATATGAGAGTAAGTATCCATAGAACCCTCTCTGTTTTGAATGGTCCAACTTTGCAGATAATCTCCACTTGTTGCGATGGCTTGATTATTCAGGCTCAAAATGGCAATAGCATTTTCGGGTCGAGTATCTCCTAGTCTGCTAATAAAAATATTCCAAGGTCTTTGCTCTGGATGTATACCTGAGGCTCTAATCTCTCCGCCCCATTCGACGAATACATTCTTATACCCAGCTTTATTTAGGCGTTCCACGATTAAATCGACACAATAGCCCTTGGCAATTCCTCCTAAATCCATTTGAATTTCATCCACCTCTTTGTAAAAAAAACCTTCATGGATATGAATTTTTTTCCAACCCACTGTTTTAGCAAGGGACTTTAACTCTTCTTGAGAGGGAATCGATCCTTTTTCTAAATGTTTTTTCCAGAGTGTCTGCAAAGGTTCAATGGTTGGATCAAAGCGTCCTTCCGTGAGGATGAACATCTGATTGGTTAAATTTAGAAGAGTTAACAATTTTTCAGAGAGTCGAACTTTAACGTGGGCCTTTAGGGAGTTTAATTTAGAAAGCTCAGAATGGGGATTCCATTTATTATAAATTTGATCTACCTCATTAAAAGTATCTGCTAGAATGTGTTGGATGGTTTCTCGATCATTCTCAAGAAGGTTTTGCCCTACAAGAATTCTATAGTCAATAGTCATTTCATGACCTGAGAATTCAGTCAGCAGAGCAGGAGTGCTTGATGAGCTTGAATCCTGACAGGCAGTTAAGAGGAGTAAAATAAATAAAATGAGAGAGCTGCGGATAAACAGCTCTAAATTTTTCTGGATGGGTTGGGAATACACTATTGAATCTTCATCCGCATTTTATAGCTTTTGAATGTGTTACTTAAGAGCATAGCGATGGTCATAGGTCCTACGCCTCCAGGCACTGGTGTAATGAAAGAACAAAGATCTTTAATATGATCATAGTCTGCATCTCCTACAAGTCGATACCCTGAAGAGCGCTGTGAATCCTCTACTTTATTAATCCCCACGTCAATGACTATCGCATCCTTTTTTATCATATCCGCTTTAAGAAATAGGGGGCTGCCTAAGGCTAAAATAACAATGTCTGCTTGCTTCGTGATCTCTTGGATGTTGGGGGTCTTGCTATGAACGATTGTGACAGTCGCGTTTCCTGCTGCATTATTTTGCATAAGAATAGCAGCCATGGGCTTTCCAACAATATTACTTCTCCCCACGATGACTACATGTTTACCGGTAACCTCAATCTGGGATTTTTCCAGTAGAACACGAATCCCTAAGGGGGTGCAGGGAAAAAAACCGTCTGTTTCGCCAATTAGCATTTTACCGACATTAAGGGGATGAAAACCGTCCACGTCTTTTTCAGGAATAATGGCTCGAATGATGGCTGTAGGGTCGATTTGTGGAGGAAGAGGAAGTTGCACAAGGATGCCATCGACATTAGGATTAGAATTTAGTTTTTGAATTTCTTCTAGAAGTTCAGATTCTTTGATAGAGGAAGGGAGTTCAATTTTTATAGAGTCGATGCCCACTTCTTTACAAGCTTGTGTTTTCCTTTGGATATAAATTTTTGAGGCAGGGTGTGATCCCACTAAAAGGACTGCAAGACAGGGGGGGCGACCATGTGGTTCATTCAATAAAGACTGTTTGATCTCTTCTTGAATTTCTTGGGCAATTTTTTTTCCATCAATAATCATCAACTAAATCCAATCTAATGATATTATCCTTGCGTGTAGCCAAATTTGAACAGACTATTTCTCATTCAAAGGGGCTATCCACATGAAAGTCTAAAGGTGATAAAATAACTTATATTAATTGTTTTTGTCATGTTATTCTTTGTTTATATAAAATTGATGCAAAATTTTGTATTTTCCATTGTACTTTTTAAGGATCTAGACATCTTTCAAAACTTGATTCTATTAATTGTAGAGGTTTGAATGAAATGGAATAAATGGAGGGATGAGTGTTGAAGAATGATAATGAAAGGAAAAGGATATGTTGAAGCATTGCCTTATTCTATGTTTGATCGCTGCTGGGTTGTGTATAAGTGCTTGTGATGGGTATGAAGCGACGCCCGAATGCTTCAACAAACTAGAAATAGAATTTTTTGCTCCTGATTTAACTCTACAAGCCTTTAGTTTGCATCGTGTTCCTCAATCCTCTTGGGGCATTATCTACAGTCAATTAATGCGAGAAGCTTCTACAGTTCCTCGCCTATTAAGAGAAAGCGCGCAGAATCAGCGTGTTAACCCCTTGCAAAATCCTTTTGATGCTGATAAATCTTGGGAGATTCTCCAAGAAGTATTAGCGGAGGTTTTTTCGAGGGTGCTAAGAAATCACAATACCTTTAATCAATATAACGATTACGACATCCAAGAGATGTTTGAGTATATCAAAAATCAACAGCAAGCGTTCATTCAGTCTTGTCTTCAAAAGAAAAAAAAGATTGAACAAAAGCAAAGTAGTGCAAAAAAATAATACTCTATTGTAAGTTGGTTTTAGTTTTGTAAAAATGACTTAACATTGACACTTTTAAGGAGGAAATATGTATAAACCAGTTCTAAAGAACTGTCTCACGTCACTTTTAGGAATTGGCCTTATGCTTTCAACGTATACATTCGCAGAAGATGCCCCCACGCAAGCTCCCCCGAGCAATCCCCCTGGGTTAGCGGATGAATGTTCTAGAGAGTTGCTCATTTCTTATTTTCCAAAGGTTTTCGTTACTGAAACGTTAAAAAAATACAATGTCCCCCAAGAAAAATGGGAGACTATTGCTAATGACTTAGCTTTAAAAGATAAAGAAGTGATTAAAACCGTAGAGGAAAAAGCTGCAAAATTGAATCCGAATCCTCTCAAAGATCCTCAACAGCGTCAAGCAGCTGTCAAGCTTTTTAGAGAGACTCTGACAGACCTATTTGCAGGAACCATGAAAGCGAATGGCGTCACAGATGAGAAGCAAATATCTGAAATGTTAAATGATATTCAGCAGCAAAAAGCTAAGCGTTTTGCTATGTGTATGCAAAAACTGTCACAAGGCGCTCCTAAAGAGGGTTCTAGTGAAACGGGTGCTCCTGCACAAGACTAATGATTTTCTTAATCGTACGTGAATCTATCACGTACGATTAAGAGCGTTTCTTTCTTAACTTCTTAAAATATTCAATTCTTTTTTTCATCTCTCTTTCAAATCCTCTCTCGACAGGCCTATAGAATTCTTGTCGCTCTATTCCTTCAGGAAAGTAATTTTGTCCTGAGAAAGCATCTTGATAGTCATGATCATAGGCATAATCTTTTCCATATCCCATTTGCTTCATTAATTTAGTAGGTGCATTAAGGATAATGGAGGGAGGACTTAATTGGGTAGTTTCTGAAGATAAACGACGAGCTTCGCCATAAGCAATATAAAGAGCATTACTTTTGGGTGCTAAAGCGATATAAACTAAAGCTTGGGCTAAAGCCAATTCTCCCTCGGGAGAACCTAGCATTTCATAAGCATCGCGAGCTGCAATACACAGGGGAAGAGCCTGCGGGTCTGCTAAACCAATATCTTCAGACGCCATACGGATGATACGCCGAGCTAAAAAAAGAGGATCTTCACTCCCTTCGAGCATACGAGTAAACCAATAAAGAGCAGCATCTGGATCAGAACCCCGGACGGATTTGTGCAGGGCGGAGATGAGATTATAGTGTTGATCACCTTGTCTATCATAGAGTGCCGCACGTTTTTGTAAATATTTCTGAAGAGACAGAGGATCTAAAGGTGTTTGATGGTCAACACTGGTGATATTTTCTACAAGATTCAATAAGAATCGTCCATCTCCTTGTGCCGCAAGAATGAGCACTTCTAGTGCTTCTTTTGTTAGGGGCAAGGAACCTTTTAAATTTTCGTAACGTTGCAAAAGTAATTCTAAGGCGTGATCATCTAAAGGTTTTAACGTTAAAACCCTTAATCGTGATAAAAGGGCGTCATTAAGATAAAATGAAGGGTTCTCTGCCGTCGAGCCAACAAGTGTCAATGTTCCTTTTTCCACATAGGGTAGAAAGGCATCCTGTTGAGCTTTATTAAATCGATGGATTTCGTCCACAAACAAGACGGCGCCTTGATGAAGCAAAGGAGAGTCTTCAATTTCTTTGATGATTTTTTTTAGATCAGCGACCCCGCTAAATATTGCGCTGATGGAATAAAAAGGCACCTTAAATGCCTTGGCATATAATCTTGCAATGGAAGTTTTACCGCATCCGGGAGGACCCCAGAGTATAATGGATAAGGGACGACCTGATTGAATAATTTTAGTTATAAACCCGTCACTCCCCACAAGATGGTCTTGTCCAACAATCTCTTGGATTGTGTGGGGGCGCAATTGTTCAGCAAGGGGTGATAGGGGAGATCTTGGAGTGGTCATAAAGAATAAATTCTTTTACCGGAGTTCCACCGATAAGATGTTGTTGAATAATAATTTCTAAGACTTCAGGTGTGCAGGAGTGATACCAGGTGCCATCAGGATAAATAACAGCGATGGGTCCTTTTTGACAGACTCTCAAACAGCCTGCTTGGGTTCTATAGATACCACCCGAGCCTGTCAGTTGTAATTCATTTAAACGTTTTTTGAGGAATTCCCAGGACGCCTGCGCTGCTTCATCGGGGCAGCATCGTGAATCTTGTACATTGCAAAGGAAAATATGGCGCTTCACCTGATCTATTCCACATTTTATTGTTCTTTCCTTAAGCTGAGGGTCCATTTTAAATCGTCCTTCGTCTAGATTTTTTTTGTAGGCTAAGTGGCAGTATGATGAACCATAAGAATGCATAAAGAGCATCACAAGCCGGCATGATAAATAAATCTGAAAACATCCAGGTTAATCCTAAAGACACGTGCGCGCCGAAAACATAGAGAAATGTGCCTTCTAAAAGAGTGGCAGTAAAGGAAAATATAAATGTCATTATTGGCAGAGTACTGAGGTGGTCAGCAAAAAAATGACGCTTTTGAGAATATAGAATAGCAGTTGCTAAAGTATAGTTACAAGCATAGAAACCAAAGGGAGGTTGAATCGATAGTACATCGATCATTAGACCGCAAAAGAATGCATACCATAAACAAATGGAAAAAGATTTTTGATAAAAGAGAATAATCAAGAAAGGCACAAAAAACATCAACCGTAGGCTAGGAAAAATGGAGGGCAATAGCAGGGTAAAGATGCTTGCGCTGATAAAGGCTAACCATAAACTTTTTTTGTTTAGATTCATAAGAGACTATCACAAAATTTAATAGGCACCATGAGGAAAAAAGATGCAGGAAATGGTTTTCAGAATAAGTTTTAAATCTAATAAAAAAGATTGCGAAGCAATATACTGCTCATCAAGTTTAATTCTGTAGGCGTAACTTGTATCGCTGCGACCTGAAACTTGCCATAAGCCTGTTAGGCCAGGACGGATGGATAAAATTTTTGCAGCATGGGGCCCATAATGATGGATAATTTCATAGCGAACGACAGGTCTTGGACCTACTACACTAAGATCTCCTTTCAGGACATTCCAAAATTGAGGAAATTCATCCAAGGAAGTTTTACGCAGAAGACGACCGACCGGTGTCACGCGTGGGTCATTTTTAAGTTTATGGTTTAGGTCCCATTCTTTTTTTAACTCTGGATTAGACGCAAGAATGTCTTTCAGGCGAGTTTCAGCATCTTGATACATCGTACGAAATTTATAACACTTAAAAGGTTTTCCTCCACGTCCCAGTCTTTCATGCGCATAGACAATATCTCCTTTAGAGGAAATTTTAACAATCAAAGCAATCAGACCCATTAGGGGAGCCATGAAGAAAAGTACCGTGAGACTGAAGCCTATATCAAACACACGTTTAAAGGGTCGATGTTTAATGGTGAACTCCAAAGATTCCAGTGATAAAAGAGAGGGGCTATCGATATAATGAGAAGAATCGTTCATAAATTTTGTTGTACCAAACATTATAGGTTTACTTAAGAACTTAGCCGGATGACCCTAGTATAAATCTGATCGGCCTTTTTTTAATAGCAATGAAAGTTAATTAAAGGCAATGAAAACTTACATCTCAAGACTGATCCCAGTTTCCGACCCCACACGAATTTTCTATATCTTTAATTCTTGCGAGGTAAGAGTATACATTATCTTATTTAGGCTGTATTTTAGTTTCAATATTCTTGTTTTTTTTAATTTTAAAGATTTGTATTATATAATATCCTACTAAAATAATAGGTCTATTTATGTCAAATTATATTGTTGATCGTTCTCCAAAGAAATACGGAGGAATGCAAAATGAATATCTACAGCAGGTCGATTTAATCGTTGCTGGCACCAGCAAAAAATTCCATCAAGCCGTTTCTGATAAAAGAAATTTGCAGGAACTCTTTCATGAGGTTTTAAATTTTTTAGGTACTGAGCGTCATCGCTTGGCAGTAGAGCATGGCACAAAGGATGCTGATGCATTTGGATTCCCCAGAGATCAAGAAAAGGATTTTCCTAGTCCCTTTTGTGCAACACCATTGAGTGCTCCCTATGAGGAATATAACACCAAGCTTATGCCTTTCATTTATAAACATCTCAATCCTCTCAAACGGACGTTGCGTGAATTTAAGCAGACCGAATTGAAAGTCCAGGAAGAATCCTACGAAGGAAGAAAATGTTCCTTAGAATTTTCTATATTAACTTTTGAAAAAGTCAAAGACTGGTCTATCGATTTATGTTATGAGGAGTACAAAAGATTTTGTAAATTATGCTCTATAAATGCTGTAGACGAATCTTCCTATACCCATCAGGATTTTTTTAGTTTAGTGAATTCAAAAAAAGCGATGTTGAATTTAAAACAAAACTCCATCGAAGACTATAAAAAATTCAAACTATCGATGTTAATTGGTCAGATAAGAAATCTTTATGAGGGTCGCAAATCTGATTGGGTATTAGCAACGATCCGTTTTGAGGTAGATAATAAAATGTATGCGCTTTCCCAGTATCTTACCTGGCTTTACAGAGATTATAGCACGGATCCATTCGAGCACATGAAAGAAAACTCCATTATTTCAGTCGTCCATCAAGATCCCTTTCTCATTAACCCTATGTTACAAGATATCGCAAAGATTTTTCAAAAGGTTATTGAGTATAGAGATGGGGATGTGGCTAAGTTAAAGAATACTGTAGCTTTACTTCAGTATGAGATAGCGCATGCCATGCCCTTTAAACGCGGTAGCGCTGCGATATCCGAGTGGTTGGAAATGGCTATTTACCGGTATCACGGTTTTAAAATGACCTACAATTCCGGTGTGATGGTTAATTTAGAAGCTTTAACTCTGACTCCTGCTCAATTTGTTAGAGAATATGAGAAAATGATTAAACTACAGAAAATAGAAAATCTATAAATCGCTCGATCCGGCAGTTCATTCTAAAAAGATTTTTTAACTGATCATCCATACAACACGTCAAAGCAAGTCATGAGTCTTGTATGGAGATCAGCTTATTTTTTTCTGTGGACAATTTTGTGTGCAATAGAAGCTAGCAAGTGAGTATCGTAAGGAAGTTTTTGTAATTCCAATAATCCTTGGGCATAGTAAGAATCTGCAAGTCTTTGTGCCTCTTCAATTCCTAATAAACTTACATAAGTCGTTTTTCCATTTTTGGCATCAGAATTTTTTTGATTAGTGACATCTAAAACGTCGTCAATGATTTGAAAAGCTAAACCTACATGCTCTCCAAACAGTTTCAAAATGTCGATATGATTTTTTTCTGCTTGGGCCACCACCGCGCCACATTCAATAGAGGCCTGCAGGAGAGCGCCAGTTTTATGCTTATGAATCCTTTGGAGATCACCGATCTCTATCCTTTTATCTTCTGCTTCAATATCCATGATCTGTCCCCCGATCATTCCATTGGCTCCAGCATTCCTTGCCACAATGCAAATGATTTCATTCTTTTGTTGGGCTGTTAGGTCAGGAGCGTTAGCTAAACACTCGAAGGCATAAGTCAGTAAAAAATCTCCTGCAAGAACGGCATGACTTTCTGAAAAGGCTTTATGTAGGGAAGGCTTGCCTCTTCTAAAATCATCATCATCCATGCAAGGCAAGTCATCATGAATTAAGGAATAGGTGTGTATCATTTCTAATGCACAAGCTGGATAGATAGCCTGTTCCCATGAACCTTTGAGCATATCCACCGTGGCAAAAGTTAAAAGAGGACGTAAACGTTTACCCCCTTCTAATAATGAATAACGCGCCGCTTGAAAAAGACGACGGTAGGGAAGATCATTGTCCGAAATTAATTGGTCAAGATAGTTTTCAATCACTCTATTTTTATTTTGAATATAATCTTCAATAGAGCATAGCGCATTTTCCATAGATACCTGTGTATATTCTAATGATCAAAACATTCTGCCAAAGCCATCTCAAATTTGTATGGATTTGCCTTAAGAAATTGAAAGAGCGCAAAGAATACAACTTCTTGTTATAGAGTTACTTTATCCATGCATTCGTTAAAACTTTTGCGTGTCCATAAGCAAATTTTGAAATAACTCAAGTCTAATATAAAAGATTCGACATCCTTACTTATTTAGGGATAGCCTCTCCAGCATAATAGGGTATTTGTCCAATGCTAATATAGTCAAATCCTTTTTTTACCATATCTTGAGGATTATATTGATTTCTTCCGTCAAAAAATACTCGACCATGCATATGTTGGAGAATACTTGTCAAATCAATAAAACGAAATTGTTTCCATTCTGTCATTAGAACAATGGCATCGACATGGCGAGTGGCTTCAAACTCGTCATTACACCAGCTAATATGTGGATGATCAGGGATAAGTTTTTTAGCATTTTCCATCGCTACAGGATCAAACAAGCGCAACTTAACATTTTCATTGAGAAGTTGTTGAATAAGTACTAAAGATGGAGCTTCTCGCATGTCATCGGTATCAGGTTTGAAAGAAAGACCCAGTATCGCTATATTTTTATGCGCAATACCTGATCGTTGATTAAAATAATCAATAACTTTTTGACCCATGACCCGTTTTTGCCGCTCATTCACTTGGGATACAGCATCGATGAGGGGAGTTTCGTAGGCCACATGATCTGCCTGTTTACGTAAGGCAGCAATGTCTTTGGGTAGACAAGATCCCCCGTATCCAGCTCCTGGATATAAAAATTTATAACCAATACGCTGGTCGGATCCGATTCCTTTACGCACTTTATTAATATCTGCTCCTATAAGTTCGCACAAACCAGCGAGTTCATTCATGAAGGAAATACGCGTAGCTAACATAGCATTAGCTGCATACTTAGTCATTTCAGCAGAAGCAATATCCATAATGATTAAACGTTCATGACTTAACATAAAGGGGCTATAGATCTCTTGCATAATTTGGGCAACGTCTGTGTTATTTGTGCCGATGACAACACGATCTGGCTTCATGAAATCTTGGATGGCATTTCCTTCTTTTAAAAATTCAGGATTAGAGACCACATCGAAATCTACAGAAATCCCCCGGCGATTCAAGGTGTCTGCTATAATATTTTCAACAAAATGGGCCGTCCCCACTGGCACGGTAGATTTATTAACAATCACACGGTAATCAAACATGTGTTCTGCAATGGAGGTGGCTACGCTTCGGACAAATCGGAGATCTGCTTCTCCATTTTCTTGATGAGGGGTGTCGACGCAT
Organism: Chlamydiales bacterium 38-26; assembly: GCA_001897225.1. Taxonomy (GTDB): domain Bacteria; phylum Chlamydiota; class Chlamydiia; order Chlamydiales; family Parachlamydiaceae; genus Neochlamydia. The sequence goes on along the minus strand of MKSK01000004.1, from coordinate 50,169 downwards.
ATAAAACAGACCTGAGCTTTCGATACACCCTCTGCATAGTCTGTAATAAATCGTAGACGCTGAGCTTTAACGTTTCTTTTTACCATCTCTTCAAGGCCCGGTTCGTAAATAGGAATGAGACCCTGATTGAGTTTACGGATTTTATCTTCGTTAATATCTAAACAGGTGACATGATGTCCCATTTCCGCCAAGCATGTTCCTGATACCAAACCCACATATCCTGTGCCGATAACAAGTAATTCCATAAAGCTCCTATTAATATAGATGAATTTCAAGCATAAGATCCGAAAATATTATCATAACCTTTAAAATCCTTAAAGGAAAATACCTTAAATAAATGATATTAAGTGAATTGTGTGGAGTTGTCCGTTTGCCTTACAGATTAAGAAGGGGAATAGGCGTTTCTCCTCGAGAATGGGGTAATCTAGGCAGCCCTACATTAAAGTAAAGAGCGACACGGTTATCATTTCGGTCGTACTCTCTACGTTGATAGGAAAGTTTAATGTTCCAAGCCGTTTGTATTGTGGCGAGTAGATCAATCTCATATTCGCTATAATTAGGTTCTCTTCGACGATTCCAGCCATGACGAGATTCAAACTCTACAGCCCAGTTAGGATGCCAGCGATAGAATAAATGGAATAAAAGCGTGTCCCTTTGATCTGATAATTGCGAACGGTGTAATTGTTTTTCCGAGCGGAATGAATCGAGAATAAAGTTAGTAGGGTCTGCTTTGCGCCAGCTATACGAATTCCGGTGCCTCCACTCCACAGAAAACGCTGCCTGTGGATTAATAGTCCATTCATTACGAAAATTAAAGTGATCAAAATTTGCTCTTTGGGTATCCCATCCCACACAAAAGATATGGCGAAGCGTAGGGAATGAATTCCATGTGAACCGACTGTAAATTTTAGGAATGGATCTGGTGACGGTAGGGGTATTGATGAAGGCATTAGCAAAAAGTTCTAGGTGGATATACCGACCGACGATCCCTTCGTCATCACGACGGTAATAAAAGCTTTGATCTATTCCAAAGGTCAGCATATTGAGACGATACCAACCATCTTCGATATCAAAGATGTAATGTTTATTAGGACGCACCCCAGGCATTGTGTAGTAGTTATACTTGATAAAAGGCTTTAACACATGATTGAGACGTTCATATTTACGTCTAAGTTGTGTATTTGTTTCTAGCGAAAGAATTCCCAGCGTGACCCAATGGTCATCAGCATGCGGATTACTCCCGTAATAAATGGCGAGCCCCCCTAACTCTGAAGTGTTGGTTAAAATGCCCGTTTGGAAAGTATGATAGAGTTTATGATAAAACTCTGTGCGTGTCGAATTAAAGTTATGCACATTTTTAGAATGTTTTGCATATTGGAAATCCAGATATGACAAACGCCATAAGTTTTCAGATATAATTCCAGTGGAACCGAGGGTAAAAGGTTTAGTTGTAACTTCTAGAGAGGGAAGTTCTTGTTTAATTGTTTGAAATGTATTGACTCGCACACGGGTAAAAAAATTACCAATCCATAAGTCATCCTGTTGGCGGCGAATTTGCAGCTGTGTTCTACCTGCAGTTTCGATTTCCAAATTACGGTCATCATAATCTGTAGCCATATTAATATCACTCAACTTATCCCATGTCATATTAACCTGAACGCGGTCTTCATCTAGGAGATTGTTATAAGCCCCTTGAAAGCGATAGCGTGTGCGTTCATTAGGATTGGTGACGGAAGAATCACGCGCAATATAGTTGATCATTTCTAAGTTTTCACGTCCGTCTTCTGAGTTGAAAAGGGTGTAAAATCCTCCTCCAAAACCGCGTTTAATGCGATAATCCAGCCTTAAAAAATTTCTAATACGCCGCCAAGAAAAAATTTCGTATTGCATCTCTAAACGTGTATGTTGCCTTCCCCCCCAAGTGATATTGTATCTGATGGGACTATCAAAAATGGAATTAAGGTTTGCTTTAAAGGAGGGCAACCAAAATAAGGGGAGTTGGATAAAACGAAATTGCACATTTTTTGCATCAAAAAGATGATTTTCTTTTAAGCTAGCCTCCTCGGCTGTGACCTGCCAATCGGTTTGATAATTTTCTGAAGTGGTAATAAAACCATTATAAATCACATAAGAGCCATCTGCACAAAGTTCAATGGCACGTCCGCCAAAATACCAAGGTTCTAAGGCTGAACGAGCTTCATAAATAACCCCTGTCTTTGATAGGAAATTATACTCAAGGCGTTGACCGATAAAAAAATATTCCCCTAACTCTAAGGCCACGTCTCCTTCGGCTTCGACAGTTAGAAGGGGAGTGTCTCCTGTTAGTTTGCGAGTATAGATAATTTGTCTGGCTTGAATGCGTAAGTCCGGACCCGTAATCACTCCTCCTTGATCTGTTGAGAGAACACCCTCTTTAAAAGTAGGGGAGCGTAAGTCAACTTTAATTCCTTTGTCAAAAATATTATTGACGTTTTTTAAGTCTTCAAGAGAGGCGCCTGCGAGCTGCGTTGATACGAGTGTGATTAGAAGGATGAGGAGTTTGTTTAGACGTGTAGATTGATGCATTTGATATCCAATTCCCAGAATAAGGAAGTATTCTAGCTTTTTTAGATGTAGGGATGCAATAGCAATCTCCTCTCAAAGAAAGTCTATTTCATGATGGGGATGGAAAATCTCGTGGCGATTTACGATGAATAGCACCCTGGATTAAAAATATTTCGCTATATTTTTAATAAGGAAAATAAAAAGTTAAATTATATTGAATAGGCTGCAAGGATGTAATTTTATAGAAACTAATAAGTGAGTGTTGTTATTATCCTTCCTTTTTAATATTAAGGAATGAGAATTATGACTGTCCAAAATACACTCTATTCTAGCGTGCCAGCGGATCAAAATTCAAACACGCCTGACCGCACTCAAGGAACATCAAGCCTTCCGGATCATGCTGCAAAAACTAAACTTGTGGGTTCCAATCTTGTGGGAAGCCCTAATTCTGAAATAAATCCTCGTAAAAGGAGCGTGACTCAATCGAATGGGGATTCAAAAGTGGGTCAACTGGCAAAACAACTGACTCTAAACATCCATTCTTCCGGCAATGGAGTTAGCGGTTTTAATTACTTAATAGGGGCCAATCGTGAAAGTTCTTCTATGTCTCCTAGAAAAGATTCAAAGGGTGATCTTAAATCTCCGCGCGAAAGTTCACCTAAATCGCCAAGAAAGGATTCAAAAGGCGATTTTAAGTCACCTAGAGGATCTCCTCCTCAATCGCCCAAGAGTGATTCTGATCTGATCAAAAGCCCGACTCTTTCTTCTCCTCAAATCAAGCGTTCGAGGACTTTTTCCCTTAAAGAGCCCACATCCCATAAACCGAAAGAAAAGGATTTTGTTTTAGATCTCTTATCTAATATGAACCTAGATGTGTTAGGAGATATATATCTGCGGATAAGTATTTTGGAAAATGTATCTAAAAAAACTTTTCAACATGTTTTACACTTAGAGAATGATATAGAAGTATTGAGGCAATATAGTGAAGATACCAATTCTACAATTAAAAGCATTGTCGAACAACTTTTAAAGCAAGCTAATGACTTATTATTGAGTTTAAAAGATGAAGATCTCAATTTTGATTTTAAAAATAAACTCATTCACGCTAAAACAGTTGTAGATATTTCAAAGCTTTTAGATTCTCCAGAAGTTTTAACTCAGGTGAATCATATCCTTTCTTCTACAATAAAAACTTTAATGCAAAAGATTGAAAAAGAGCAGCCCTCCTATGAGGATTTTGCAGAGATGATTCGTGAAATTGAATTTCTTCATAAATGTTTTATGCAAATTCAGAAAAGTGAAAACTTTTTTAAGCGTGCACAAGAAGACAAAGATTTTATGGCCTCTAAAACGCAATATGAAAATAGTTTATATTATGAGGGGATATTACCCATCATTGATCAATGGCGCGAGTTAGAGGAAGCTAAATATAAAGCAAAAAAACTTAAAGAGCGTCGTCCTCTCATTTTTTTTCAATGTTTAAGTAAGTATGGTGAGTTGGAGTCAAAAATAAAGGAAAGAAAAACAAGTTCAGAGATTGTAAAGAAAATATTAGGTTTTATTTTACTTGAGTTAATGAAATTAAAATCTTCCATGGCGAAAGAGTGTTTGGCAGATTTGAAAGATGTGAAACAAAAGGTCATTTGGTCAGAATTACCTAAGATGAGTGTTGTCAAGCAACTCATTTCCAATGAAATTGCGAACGCTATTTTTTATAATAAACCTTTGGAAGCCTTTTGGGAGATTGCGCGCTTAATGGCCCGTATAGAGCAGAAGACTTGGGCATCTTTATGTGAAGATGAGGCCTTCCAAGCGGTTTTAGATATATTTTTTGAAAAATATAAAGATGCTATCAATCAATCTATCAAAAAAATGCATGAAATTGAGAAGGGGTATAAAGAAGCAGAAGTTACTTGCAAGGCGTCCACAGACGAAGAAAAGTTTAATACAGCCTTTAAAATGTTATTAACGTATGGAAAAGAATTATATAAAATCAAACAAGAAATTGCCATTTATGAAAATGACCTGATCGGATTAAGCATTCCACTTCCAAAATATCAAGAATATGGAAATATGCTTAAATCTGTATCGAATATGGTCAAAAAGTCGTTTAGCTCTTTTGAAGAGTTAACGAATACTTGGGATGATTATTTATGGGTTCTTAAGAAAAATTTGCTTTTTTTACATGCAGCTAGCCAAGAATCTAATCCGTATAACCTCAGTAAACAAGAAAAAGCATCTCTCGTTGTATTTTTAGGACAATTTGAAGCGCACCATCAGCTCGTCGAACAACTCCAGGTGGAGTTTTTGAAAATTACTTTGCAGACAAGTGGGGCCGAAAGAACTATTCGTGTCAGTAACTTTTTTCATATCACGCATTCGACCTTTAAAGAATACTACGAGAATACTCAGCGTCTTGCTCAATCTTCACAAACCATGAATACTATGCTCAAAGCCTCTATCGATAAGATCGTTGCCTGGTATTGGAAAGATGATCAGATAAAATTTAGAGCTCAAGCTCATTTATTCATCGGGATTTTGCAACCATCGATTGCAAGCTTAGAATTCCCTATATATGCTGTACAACGTTTTCTTAAATTTTACTTGTTACTTAAAGATATATGCAAAGATGGTTCAGACGATGTGAAGAAAAACTTAGACGCCTTAGAGGCTCTGGCTCAGGAGTTAAACCGTTTTTTACCCAAAGATTAGCACCCGATTAAGGTTAATGAATAGCGCGCATTAGCAAACCAGCTAGTGCGTACTTGTTTTTGGCATGGCCATTCTGTATTGCATCTAACAGAACATCAATCCCGTTTTCATCTTTATTATTTACGAAGGATTCAAAGGAAGCGATCAACAGGCTAGAGTTATCTTCAGGAGTTAGTTGATACGGTTCTCCATCCTCTCTTAATTCTCTAGGTAGAAAAGGACGAAAACGAATCAATTCTTCATGATGCTTTTGGCTAATCCATGCACGAATATTTTCACCGTAGGGACCTTTTTCTTTAAGGTTGTACAAAGCTAAATTACAATAGTTCCTTATGAGAGGAGCGCCTACTTGTTGTTGATATTGTTTTAACAAATCTATGGCTCCAGGAGTATTTAGTTGCTCTAGCAAATTGACAAGTAGGGGAACTAAATCATTTTGCTGATTCCTAAAAATAGTTTTAGCAAGGGATAAAAAATCTTTTTCTGGGAGATCGAGGGCTGCTTCTAGTAAATCTTCGCGCATATTTAAAGACGCTTCGAATATGTACGGGTCATCTTTAAAGTTTTGTTTCGCGCAAGGGGTCGCCCTCCAAGCTTGTAGACTTCTTCCTTTCGAAGAGGTCTTAGACAAGCACAAGCCTTTATGGTCAGCAATCAAGAGCTCTTTAAGACCCGGTAAACAACGTGAGTCTTGGAGGTGAAGCAAAGCAATGGTCGCATTGACTTTGACTTGAAGATTAGGATCTAAAGCTAAAGCGGCTAAAAGTTCTTCTGATCCTTGAATATCTCCTAGAAGAGTGATCGCATAGAGATCTTTATTTTTTGCAGCTTTTTCCAGAATAGCTTTATACTCTTTTCTCCCTAAATCAAATAAGGACTTGCAGGCTGCCCATTGAACATGAGGAACTTTAGAATGCGCTAGCATTTCTAATTTAGTGATGCCTTTTTCATCTTTTAGACAGCCTAATGCATAGGCGCATGCTTCTTGCTGCGCCTTTTCATGATGAGTGGCAAGCGTACGAATTTTGGGGAGCAGGTCGTCTCGTCCATATTTAGCAGCGCTAAGAATCGCTGAGATACGCACATCTTCATTGGAATTGGACATTAATTTACGTAACATTTGAATAGCTTCTTTAGAGCCGATCATTGCAAAAAAAGGTGGAAACACAGCAGTTAAGGGACCCTCATAGCGATGCATTAAGGATTCAGCGTAGGCATAAGCACGCGGTGTTTTCTTTTGAGCCATGATATAAGCGGCTTCTAGACGAATTAAGGGATGTGCGACATTCATCGCTTTTTGCAAAATTGCATCGGCTTGATCATTTTGAAATTGTCCAAGAAAGTTTAAGCTCACGATTTGTAGCTCTGGAATCCCACTATCCATACCAGCTTCAAGAATATAAATGGTTCTTTCGTTTAGGGAAATTCCTGCTCCAAAGGCCGTCATTAAACGAATCTCTGCATCAGGATTACGACATCCTTGATCTAATAACAGAAGACCCATCTCTTGAATTAATTCAAAATCGTGTTGTCCTTGCTGTTTTTGATAAACTTTATAGGTTTCTAGCGCTTTTGATGTGTCTCCACTACGCATGAGAAACAGAACGTGGTTGCTAAGATTCTGATGAGGGAGCTGAGAGGAGGGAGCTGACCATACTTTGAAGGTTAATAAAACTGCTAACGATAAAATAAATAGCTTACTGAACATAGTCCCACAACTCTACACCACTTTGTTTTAAGAGTGTATGAACCGTATTGATTGGGAGTCCCATGACATTGTAATAGCATCCATCTATTTTATTCACAATCAGTCCTCCAGCCATTTGTATTGCATAACCGCCCGCCTTATCAGCCCAGTGAATTTTTTGATTGTAACGGCGAATTTCATCTTCAGACATAGGATTAAACAATACGCGGGTTTCTTCCCAACCTGTATATAATGTATTATCCCGTAGTACACAAACACCTGTAAAGACGCTATGCCATTTTCCCACTAGCTCAGTAAGCATCTTAAAAGCCTCTGATTCATCGTTAGGTTTATGAAATACTTTTCCAGCACGGTATACAATTGTATCAGCAGCTAAAATGATGTGAGGGGTATTATTTTTTTCTAAGCTGCGTGCCTTGCCTTCAGCTAAAGCCGTGACATACATAATGGGATCTCGACGATAGAGGATTGATCTTTCATCAAAATGAGGCGAAATTTGTTCAAAAGGTAAATTAAAAAAACTTAAAATTTCTTTTCGTCTTGGCGATTGAGAACCTAGGATAATCCGAACCATGGAGGTGACACCAATTGTAATATTTTATGATACAAAAACCTGCGAAAATACAACGATTTTAATTTTTTCACATGCATACTCTGGGCAGTAATTTTTTATAGCTTGCATCACTTTGGCTTCAGTCAATCGAAGATCGTTTAAATTTATAGGTGAATAGTCTAAAAATCGCCCTATGTAATCTTTCTCATGATAGTGAGTTTCCTCTAAATCCTCTTGCGTTGAAGCGACAATCTTAGCCTGCTTCCAGCGAATGCTTTGACTCAGTTGTAGGCGCAATTCTGCTGAAATTATACATCCTATAAAAAGTCGATACTTAACTTTACTCATCATTTCTTGGCTATTCATGAAGAAAAAGTACCATAAATTTCTCTAAATTGTAAAGCTAAGTTTATAGCCTAGGGCTTTAAAGGGTATTTGTCACAATGAAATGTAGGGGTTTTTAGGTTCTTGAATGTTTTCTATCAGTTAGATAGCTTCTTTTTAAAATTTGATAACGAAATACATCCACGCAGAGATTTTGACTCTAAAATTTTATTCCCCAGAGAATCAGGTCGATTATTTCCCTGCAATTAATAAAAATAAATTTTCAACTCTTATAAAACCTAGATAATTTAGGGGAATAGTATAAGAAAACATTCTGCTTGAGCAACGCTGAACTTGCTTAGTTGAATTTTAAGTAGCAATGAAATAAAAAAGGCAAGCTTTTTACGGCTTGCCTTTTTTTTTAAGTTGTAGAGACAACTCAAATTAGTTAACTATCGTGCTTTCTTCCTGAACGATAGCTGGTTGAATAGCCTTGGAAGACACTTCAAATTTAACACGCGCATCGCCGGATTTTTTAGCTTTTCCAACGATGTGGTATTTTAATGTTTGTCTAGCAGCTACACTCTTGATTGGAGCAAATTTAACAGTATTACCTGAAATTTGTCCTTGTGCGTCACCGGATAACTCAATAGGTTGAACTCCATCAGGGAATGTAACAACTAATTGTACATCGCTGTCAGATTCAGATCCTTGGTTAACCACAGTTACATTGTAAGCTGTTGTGTCGCCAATGCAAATTGGATTTTCTGTTTGCGCAACGCAGAGGTTTAACGCAGGACGTCCTTTCCAATGAGTCATAGATTCGCAATGACCGTTGCAGTTTTGGCAGTTTGTCACATCAACTTTGTTAGTGAAGCATCCTGGAACGCATGTTGTTAGCGTCAGGTTAAAGGATACTTTTTCACCAGGCTTCATCTCTTTCAATCTCCAAGTAGCTGTATTGCCGCTGATTGTCGCGCCGTTAGCTGCTTTAATTGAAGTAGATGTTGGAGCACGATCCACAACAACAACATCTGTCAATGGTAAGTCACCAGTATTCATGACAGTGATTTGATAATCAGCATCTTTGCCGATTTGTTGTTCTTTAGGACCAGTTTTAGTGCATTCCATTTGGCAGCAGCAAATGCATACTGTGGACTCGCAAGATACGGAGTCAGCATTGCAGGCTGTGACAACTGCTGTGTTTGTGAACTTACCACGTTTAACAGCTGTTGTGCAGATGTTAACAGTTTTGGATTGGCAAGGCTCTAATGTACCTATTTTGTATACTAGAGTTTTTTGGCAGCTTGAATGTTCTACTCCCTCTGGTAAAGTATCAGTTACAACTACATCTTCAGCAGTGCAGCTTCCATGGTTTGTAACTGTAATTGTGTATTCTACAGCATCACCTGGGCAAACTTGTTCAGGTCCGCATTTTTTGCAAGACAGAACAGGTTTCGCGCACAAGAGAGCGCAGAAACGTACGGGTACTGCAGTAGCACAGAAACAAGCGCAAAGCTCACCTTCACATTCGCATTTTAACCAGACTTTAGCTGGACGGCATTCGCCTTTGCTCATGGGACCGAAATTCCAAGTCACTTTACGTCCTTCTACACGACCTTCTGGTTGGCTTCTGATGTAAGTTACACCTTCTGGAAGAGTGGTTGTTACAGTTGCTTCGCAAAGATCGTCGCAAGCTTTAACATCAAATTCCAATGGGTATTGATCGCCCAGTAAGCACATCTTTGGGTTGCGTGCAGTTACAATCAGACCATCTTTGCAGCATAGTTCGCTACTGGATGGGTGTTTGCAATGGACAGGCAGTTTGCACTCTGTTTCACATGCTGGAGGAGGGCAAGCTGGTTTGCAAGCAGGCTTTGGAGCACATGCTGTAGGGCATGCAGGTTTTGGTGTGCATGCTGGAGCACATACTGGCTTTGGTGCGCATACAGGTGCGCATACTGGTTTTGGTGCACATACAGGTGCGCATACTGGAGCACAAGGCTCTGGTGCGCAGACTGGAGCGCATGCTGGCTGGCAAATAGGTGCTGGCTGTTCACACACAGGTGCTTCGTCGCAGCATTTATTGTCAGCGCAACCTACCCACATCAGTGCAGTAGTGCACAAAAAGAGCAACGAGGTGATTAATCCTAGTTGTTTCTTCATTAATGACTCCTTTCGTTTGTTTTTGGTCATGGTAGATTAAAAATTTGTTTCTTATCTCAATTCTTCAGTTGTCGTATAGTTCGCGGCTGAAAAAAACCTTTACTATGTCTAATATCAGAGAAGGGATGTTTGAATGGGAGCGAAACTTGCGATGAACCTGGGAATTTATTCCTATTAATCTTAGCCATTGTGACTTGACTTTGCCCAAAGTATCTTAGGTACGCTTTATGTTCATTATCTATCTCTGTTTTCTACACCATTACTGTCGTTTTTTCAATCGCCCCTTTTATTCACCTAGATTTATCTAGAAGAAGAAAAGGGGCAATTAATTAGGCAGTAATATGTTCGACAGCCGAAGCTGTCGAATCGCTATTAATAACCGCTTGGTTGATCACAGCAGTTATTTTCCCAAATGTGTGGAGTTGGGCAGCATTTTGGTTCACATGGTGTGCTGCAAGAATTCCAGCAGCTGCATCCTGTTAACATTGCAGCTACAGCGATTAAAGAAGCGATGTTGATTAAAGCTTTCATTTGATTTCTCCCTAGTTAATTTAATTCACATTTATTTTTTTTAAAGAGAAGGAACTTTCCTTCTCTTTTAAGATTTTAGTAGCAAGCTGGTTCACATGCAGGCATAGGAGCACATGGTCTTGGACATGGTTTCGCACATGGCTTTACACAGACTGGCTTAGGTGGGCATGGGCTTGGGCATGGCTCACAGCAATCATTGCTTCCGCAGCAGCCTGTAAGAGCCATTGCTGTTACAAAGAATGCGATTGATGTTGAGAGGGATTTTACTGCTTTTTTCATAACAACTCCTGTGTTGTTTATTAGGTTTAATTTTGTTAAGCTCTATTTCCAGTCTTAATTTCTTTTCCTGTTTCATTCGTCTTTTTCTTTTTGAAGTCGCATGCACCAGAAAAAAAAGGATTTACCTTTTTTAGATACGCATTAGCAAATAAACTTTCCAGCAGAATTTTGTAATTCGACAAATTTTTTTATGTAAATCTGTCTTAAATATCTTCATTACAGTGTTTTATGAAAATATTAAGAGAGGGTGTTTTTTTTGGTTTTCTCAACAATTTTGAAAAAATATAGTGAAGAAAATGTGAGAGAAATTGTATAATCTTATGGATTTGCGTAAGCATTATCGTCTTATAAGATTAAGCATTATGAGACATATTTCGGGGTGAAAAATCTCCTGTTGCAAGCCGATGTAGGATTGTAGTTTTTTGAGTAAGAACGAAAGCTCTTAAGATTAAAACATTTGGTTTGTTGAGCTTATACTCGAAATGATCTCTTAAGCGCATAGCAAACTTCCCTCAGTTGTCCTTACTCGCCTCTAGGGAGTTGCATTTCTACCTGTTTTTAAAATCCTCTAGCAGATAACGAGTAGAAAGTTTTTATTGCAAATGATCTTCTCTTATTTTTAATTTTCCAGACCAACCAAGCTTTGAGCGTAGTGTAGAATAGAAGTCATGATGTAGCATACTGACTAGTCGAAATTTCTTATCAGATAAAGTCACATAAAATTTTTCGCCAGTTTTCATCTGAAAACTTGAAAAGCCATCATAAGTGACTTCGATAGGTTCTAAGTCGCTCATATATTCAATGCGAATTTGATGTTCGGGCATTAATACAATAGGGCGATTAGAGGTCGTATGAGGACAGATGGGTGTAATCACAAAGGCTTTTAAATCAGGGGTCAAGATGGGGCCTCCTGCAGCCATTGAGTAAGCTGTTGAACCGCTAGGTGTTGCGATTATAATCCCATCCGCACAAAAAGTATTTAAATAAATATCGTCTACAAATATTGAAAGCTCAATGAGAGAAGGGTTTTTCGCACGATGAAAGACGATATCGTTGACTGCTTCACAAGTTTGCCCCGTTTCATCTTGTCCTTTCATCATCATACGCTCGTCAATATGGACTTCTCCTTTGAGTAGACTCTCCAAACTGGAATAAATATCTTCAATTTGAATGTCTGCCATAAAACCGAGTCCTCCAAAGTTAATGGCCATTAGAGGCGCATTAAGCTCGGGGTGGCGATGAATTAACCTAAGAATGGTTCCATCACCGCCCAGTGAAATCATGTATTCGATTTTTTCATCAGAGATACTGGAAAGGCCCTTACATTCTACAATAGAAGCGACATGATCTTCTGCGTAGACCACCGCACCTTGACTTTTTAAGAAAGCTACAATGCTTCCAGCAATTTCCCTTGAGGGTTTTTTAATCATGTTGGGAAAAACAGCGATATTCATAAGACCCCCCCTGAGCAAATGGCTGAAATTTTAAATCTTTATAGCTTCTAGTCTGTTGTTTTTCAAGTTAAAGTGTTGGGTAATAGTATGAGTAATTTGTTCTGGCGATAGACCAATTTCTTTGATCAATTCACTATGGCTTCCCTGTTCTAGGTATGTTTCAGGGATGCCTAAATTTAATACCTGTATATTGGTATATCCATGGGTCAATAAAAAATTGTTGAGGATTGAGCCTAATCCTGAAACAACAGAATGTTCCTCGAGAGTAATAATTTTTTTGTGCGTCATCAAAAGTTTGCAGATAAGTTCACTATCCAGGGGCTTTATAAAAATAGGATCCATTAGCGTAGGGTTATACCCTTGTTCTTGTAAAAGTTCTCTCACTTTATAGGCAGTTTGATTCATATGTCCTAGGGAAACGATAAGAATATCTTCACCTTCTTCAAGAATTTCTCCTTTGCCAGGAGAACGCTGTTTTAAAGGCTCCTCTCGATCTTCTGTGGCCATGTTTGGATAACGGATGGCAGCGGGTTGTCCCCATGAAGGCGCTGATTCCATCAGTTCTTTTAAAAGTTGGCCATCACGCGGTTGGCTAATGATCATGTTTGGCATCGCATTCAGAAAGGAGATATCATAAATGCCATGATGAGTGGCTCCATCGGGTCCTGAAATGCCCCCTCTATCAATTGCAAAAATCACAGGTAGTTCCTGTAGACATACATCATGGAAAACATTATCGAAAGCTCTTTGTAAGAAAGTCGAATAGATCGACGCAAAGACCTTCATTTTGCGTCCATAGGCTAATCCACCTGCATAGGTAATGGCGTGTGATTCCGCAATTCCTACATCGTGGCAGCGTTCGGGAAATTTTTTCATCAAATCATCTAGACAAGAACCTGCTGACATGGCTGGAGTCACTGCGACAACACTGGGATCATTTTCTGCCATTTTCAATAGATGTGCGCCAAATATTTTAGGAAAAGTCGGTTTTGAGACGGCAGCGGGCAAAAATTTGCCTGTTCCGGGATTAAATGGACGGGCTCCATGATAGGAAATAGGGTTTTTAATGGCTTCTTCCATTCCTTGACCTTTATTCGTTAGAATATGGACAAGCACCGGCCATTTTGCATCTTTAATTTCCTCAAAAACTTCTACCAGTTTCTTAATATCGTGTCCATCAATAGGACCGATGTATGAAAGTCCATAATGCTCAAAAAAAGCAGCAGGGCTGACTAAATGTTTCATGGATTCTGTAATCTTATGTCCTTGTTTGGCAAGGGCTGGCCCATAGCTAGGGATTTTTGAGACAAGTGTATCTAGTTCTTGATAGATCTTATCTGTTGTAGGATTGCTTAAAAGACGACTTAAAATTCTTGTAATAGCTCCCACGTTTTTAGAAATGGACATTTCATTATCATTCAAAATGACAATAAATCGTTTCAAGTCACGAGGGATATTATTGAGCGCTTCTAATGAAAGACCGCATGTTAGGGTAGCATCCCCGATGATGGGGATGATGTATTCGTTGCGTTTTGTCAAGTCTCTATTTTTGGCGACACCTAACGCTAAAGAAAGAGCGGTGCCTGCATGGCCTGCATAAAAGTGATCATGAGGAGATTCTTTGGGATGACTAAACCCGCAAAGCCCCTTATGTCGCCGTATAGTGTCAAATTGATGATTGCGGCCTGTGAGTATTTTATGTGTGTAGCATTGATGACTGACGTCCCATATAAACTTATCTTCTGGGGAATGAAAGGCCTTATGAAGAGCTATAGTCAATTCTACAGCTCCGAGATTAGAGGCAAGATGCCCTCCATTGACAGACATGACGTCAATAATTCTTTGTCGGACTTCTCCCGCTAGTTGTTGAAGGGAAGCTAAGGGTAAAGGTTTGATATCCTCAGATGAATGAATAGCTTCTAGAATTTTATGAGTCATTACATTTTCCTATCTATAAATTAAAATCTTGAGTCAGAGGTTTTTGATCCTCATCTACCATCACTTCACCATTTCGATTTTTAACCAGCATTTCGATTCTTCTCTCAGCACTTCCCAGTTTTTTTTGGCAGTTTTGGATTAAGCGATCTGCTTCTTCATAAAGTTTTAGAGATTCATCAAGACTTATAGAGCCAGAGTTCATTTTTTCTAAAATTTCTTCAAGTCTTGCAAAAGAGGCTTCGAAACTTAAATCTTTCTCATTCACTGGGATTAATTTCCTTTACTGTTGAAAGTAATTGACCATCGGACAAATAAATCCGAAGATCCTGATTTTTATCGATGTTGCGAATAGAAGTTATAACTGAACCGTCCTTTTCAGAAAAGAGAATAGAATACCCCTTTGTTAAAAGATTTTTAGGGTTGATGAGTTGTAGAGCAGAACACACCCGTTTTAATCTATCTGTTTTAAGCAGAACAATTCTTAGCATTTGATCTTCTAGAGATTTGTTCCAATAATTTAACTTTTCTTTAAGATGTATAATTTGAGTGCTAGGTCTTAAAGTTAAGACTCTCTGATGTATAGAATCCACCATGAGTCGACGTCGTTTTAACTCTTGGAAGATGACATAATCTAATTGCTGCCTTTTATCATCGAGTTGTTGAATCCAAGATCCAAGAAGATAATAAGGGGAAGACAGCATGGGGTGTTTGACTGCAGATTGTAGGATCTGCCTATAGTGTTTGAGTCTATGGAAAATTCCTTGTTGGAGTCTTCGCTTGATTTGTTCAAGATGTCGCACCTGCTCGAGTTTGTCAGCGATCACAATTTCAGCAGCAGCAGAGGGGGTAGGGGCGCGTACATCGGCGACATAGTCAGCAATGCAATGATCTGTCTCATGACCCACAGCAGAGATGATGGGAATGTGGCTCTGAAAGATAGCTTCAGCGACGCCTTCATCGTTAAAGCACCAGAGGTCTTCGATACTTCCCCCTCCTCTTCCTATAATCATCACATCAACTAATTGATGTTGATTAAAAAATTGGATAGCTTTAGCAATTTCTTGTGCGGCTCCCTCTCCTTGAACGCGGACGGGATTTAATAGTACCTTCAGATCAGCCCCTCTACGTTTCAAAATATTTAAAATATCTTGAATGGCAGCTCCGGTAGGACTTGTAATAATCCCTATTCGTTTAGGCATCCTAGGAAGAGGTTTTTTATATTCTTTTTTAAACCAACCCAGCTGGTGGATTTTTTGTTTAAGTTCCTCTAATTTCACTAACAGTTCACCTAAGCCCACCGGCTTCATTTCATAGATCACGATTTGATAATTTCCCCGGTTAGGATAAACGTTGATCGTTCCTCGTACGAGGATTTGCATGCCATCTTTTAAAGGAGTTTTAAGTTGGGAGGCTTCTTGCCGCCACATAACGGCAGTGATTTGCGCATGAGAATCTTTTAGGGAAAAGTAAATGTGGCCTGAACTGTGAGGTTTGCAGTTGCTGACCTCTCCTTGTAGCCAGACCATGGGAAAGGCGGACTCTAGGCATAGCTTAATGGCTTGAGTAATTTGAGAAACAGTGAGTATTAAAGGTTCTGAAGCTGCCATGGGTACTTTTGCTGTTGTAAGGTTTGAATGGATGGACCTGAACTTTTAAATTGGCTAGCTTAGGTTCAGGACTTAGCGAAGTATAATTGGTTTGCATTTTAGAGAAAAGAAATGATAATATTCAGTTTTAAAAAGGAATTTCTATGACATCTGCAGATCGAACTGTCGTTATTGCCGGTAATTGGAAAATGTATAAAACGATTGAAGAGGCTGTCTCATTTATTCAAGAGCTGAAGCCTCTTGTAAAGGATAGTCCTGCCAAAGTTTATCTAGCCGTACCTTTTACTGCTATCCGTGCAGTGGCTGAGGCAGCGAAAGACACTTCCTTTGTCATTGGCGCTCAAAATATGAATGATGCTGCTGAGGGAGCTTTTACAGGTGAAATTGCAGGAAAGATGTTAAAGGATGCTGGAGCGCATTTTGTCATCTTAGGGCATTCGGAAAGAAGGCGTTTATTTAATGAAGATAACAACTTCATCAATCGAAAAGTTAAAAGAGCTTTATCAGAAGCTCTTCAAGTTATATTATGTATAGGTGAAACACGAGATCAGAGAGAATCAAACCACACACAAGAAGTGTTAGGTCAGCAAATTAAGGAAGGTCTCTCAGAGGTTGAGGCTGCACAGATGCAGAATGTAGTCATTGCCTATGAACCTGTATGGGCCATTGGAATGCCCCAGCCGGCTACACCTGAGATCGCTGAAGAAACGCAAGCCTTTTGCCGTCGATTTATTGGGGAAGTTTGGGGAGAAGAAGTGGCTCAGAAAATTGTCATCCAATATGGTGGAGCTGTAAAACCTAACAACGCAAAAGAGTTTTTTGACCAGCCAGATATTGATGGTCTACTTGTAGGGGGAGCCTCCTTGTCTGCAGCTGATTTCGCAAAAATTATTAATTGTTACAATTCTAGTTATGAATAGAGGATTTTAAAATGACTTTCTTGTATTACACTACTATCGTTCTTTTTATGTTATTATGCTCAGTATTATGCTTTGTCATTTTAATTCAAGAGAGCAAAAGCTCAGGTCTAGGAGCCTCTTTTGGTGGCGAAGCAGGGGAATCTCTGTTTGGTACATCCACAGCAGATGTCTTGAAAAAATTTACAGCTTGGCTAGCCGTCATATTTTTTGCGGCCTGCATTATACTATCTTTATGGACAAATGCGATGGGTCGCGTTAATCAAACACAGAATGTTCCCTTTACAATGGAAAGAGTAGAGTCATAAGGTCATCGAAATTTTAATCTTACAAGACTGAAGACTCCTTTCAAAACTTACTTGAATAAAAAAATCTGCATCATACAAGCAATTTTAATATCCCAGTCAAGTTTTGAGAGGAAGTCTGATGTAACTTTTATCTTTCATTTGCAGACTTTTGGCTATTCCTTCCCAAAAATCTCAGATTCAAGTGATTAATCCATTGATTGATGTTCTTCAGGTGTTGAATCTTCTTCGACATCATTACGCCAGTCACTACCCCGGCTAATAGACAAACAGTCCCTATTAAAAGAATGTGACTGATAGCTATGGACACAATGACAGCGGCAATAATAGATACAGCTAAAGACGTAAGTACTGTAGAGTCATGATAGAGATCAATTCTTTTGTACTGTCGATGAAGTTCAAGTAAACGCTTTTCTTGAGTTAAGGATGTTTTATTTTGTTTTATAGAGCTTAATTGACGATTCAGATAAAAAAGAACCACTTTTGTGACAACCCTTCCGAGCAAGGGTGTGACTGCTAAAACCTTTAAAGCTAAATGATCTTGGGCTATTCTAGAGGCGAACGTATGAGAGGGATGAAGTTCTGCAGGGGTTCTGCGTAAACGCAATGGAGACATAATCCTAATCCCACTCCGTATAGGGACATTGTTTTGCTAAAGTGGCCTCTTGGATTTCTTGCTCAATATTTTTTATGAGATGGACTTTCCTAAAAATCTTGTAACTCATCGTGGCTAAAATAGCGGCAATAAAAACGCATGGTCCGATCAGTTCAAATGTTGCAAGGGCGAGTGTGGCAGTAACGATGGCACACGAGAGGAGGGAAGTGGCTATCAAGACATCTTGATAGATGGAAATTTTACAGTATTCCTTTTTTAGATTTAAAAGAGCGATTCCACCCGCGTAATCAGAGGGATCAAGGGAAGAGATATCTCTATTTAACGAAGTTAAAATGATGTCATTAAAGATTTTACCAATGAGAGGGATACAGGCTAGGATTTTCCAGTGTAATCGATCTTGAGCTGGTCTTAAGGGCTGTGAAGGAGGAGGTATCAAACCTGTCTGTATTGAATACAAGCTACATCCTTTAGATTTTATTTTTTACTAGAAAATTTCTTTTTGACTTCTCTTAACTTGGGTTCAATTTCTTTACGCTCCTTGCTCTCCATGCGATCAATAAACAGCTTGCCATTAATATGATCATTTTCGTGCATAATGCATCGAGCTTCATAATCTGTAAATTCCTGAGTCTCCGTTTTACCTTCTAAATTCATGTACTCCACCACAATTTTTAGCGGTCGCGTGACGTAACCTGAAACTTTAGGAATTGAGAGACAAGCTTCTGGAAGAGTATCATTTTCTTCACTGTAGGAGAGAATCTTTGGGTTAATGAAAACTCGCTCCACGCCTGGGGTCACTTCTTTTTCATCCGCATAGACCGGGACGCAGGTCACAAATATAGATAACGACTTGAATATTTGAGGAGCGGCTAAACCAATGCCGTTTTCTTTATACATGGTTTCTAACATGTCGCTGATAAGCTGGCGTATTTCATGGTTAATTTCTTGAACAGGATCTGTTTTTTTTCTTAGGACTGGATGTCCGTAATAAGCAAGAGGTAAAAGCATAAAATTGAAAAAGTTATTGATTAAGGAGATCTTGTAAAAACACCTTATTTTAATCCATATTTATTTATTTTGCAATGCATGAAACTTGGTCCACCTGGTAGAAATCTAACCCATGCCCCAGACACTATCCCTAAAAGTTAAAGGCGCTAAATGATTTTTAGGATAGAGGCAGATTTTGAGGGGCAAGAGCTTTTGTTTCCTAAATCATGAAAGGCATGAAAGTATTTCTGCAGGGATGGATAATTTTATTCATAATAGTTTGTTTAAATTTTTTAATATTGTGCATCGATATATTATTTATTTTAATTGATCAAGTTAATACCTACATGACATCGTCCAATTTATTTGAGATGAAGTATCTATTATGAACGTCTACTCGATGCTGCATGTGCTTAACAAGTACAAATAAAATTGTAAAAAATACTCTATAAATAAATTAATTGAATTTAAGATTTTTACAAAACAATATTTATGTTGATATTTCATTAATATAAATATATACTCTTTAGTTTTTATTAATAACTAAAGGGGAATTTGTGAAATCTTTTATTAAATTTTTTGCAATTGTTTTGAGTGCATGTGTTTTTCTGCAATCATCACCAGCTTATTCAGTGAATGCCCAAGCTGTAAATAACTCTGGAGCCAATCAATTAGAGTATTGTCTAAAAAAGATTCAAGAACTTCCTGAAGCACGACAGCTTATGTCCCGTATTCAAAAGGAGGGAGCGATTCGTTTTTCCCTCAGCAACAATTCTCTGTCACAGCAGTTTGGTGCTTTTTGGGACGCGGATAATCGCATCATTTTTGTTAACCCTAATTGGCACCAAGAACGAGGGGAGTTAATTGGGTCCATTATTTTTGAAATGCATAATGCCTCCGTCAGTTCTCAATTAGACCGTCTAGATTATTTAGCAGCTAACGGACAGATCGATAAAGATAAGTATGTAGAATCAGTGGAGAGAATAGAATACGTGAATTCTAAAAATGCTGCTGCGCTCATTGAAAAAGGGATTAAATCAGGATTATTTCCTGAGAGTGCACGTTTAATGACCTACAGTACTTTTGATGAACATTTCTACTACCAAAAAAAAGGGGGGCATTCTGCTTGGATTGCTAAGACTTACGATCATTTATCCCAGGCAGGAAGAATGAAAGGATAGATAAGAGAGTTTATCTGTTGTTCATTTTTTAATATTATAGACCGTAGAATATGTGTTTTAAACCGCATATTCTACGATTCTTTTCTCTCGGATGACGGTGACTTTGATCTTGCCCGGATAACTTAGCTCTTCTTCAATGCGTTTGGTTAAGTCTCGAGCAAGATTTACAATTCCATCATCATCAATCATATCAGGTAGAACGACAATACGCACTTCTCTTCCTGCTTGCATCGCATAAGCCTTATCGACACCAGGAAAACCGTAGGCAAGGTCTTCAAGATTTTTTAAGCGTTTGACATACTCTTCTACGGATTCAGTTCGAGCACCTGGTCTTGAGGCAGATATTGCATCCGCAGCACTACATAAACTTCCCTCAATTGTCAGAGGATCAATTTCAAAGTGATGACAACCAATGCCGTTAGCTACTTCTTTGTTCTCTCCGTATTTTAAGGCTAGATCATGACCGATTAGCGCATGCGTTCCTTCGATTTCATGAGAAACAGCTTTACCAACATCATGCAAAAGACCAATACGTTTAGCTAACCGGATGTCTAAACCTAACTCTCCTGCCATCAATCCCATTAAGTGTGAAACTTCTAAGGAATGATCTAACACGTTTTGCCCAAAACTATATCTAAATTTGAGTTTTCCTAGTAAAGCAATAAGTTCAGGATGAAGATTCATAGCTCCAACACGTAAAGCAGCGTCTTCCCCGTAACTTTTTATTTGGCGCTGAATACTTTCTTTAGCTTTTTCGACAGCCTCTTCTATGCGAGTAGGATGGATACGGCCATCGTTGATCAAATCTATTAAAGCATTTTTTGCAATCTGCATACGTGTGGGGTCAAAGCTAGATAAGACCACAGCACCCGGTGTATCATCAATGATTACGTTCACTCCCGTTGCTCTTTCTAGAGTCCTGATATTCCTACCTTCTCGTCCGATGATGCGTCCTTTCATCTCTTCATTAGGAATGGAAACTGTATTAACCGTAGCTTCTGAAACACTTGTAAGTGCTAATCTATTGATGGCAGTTGCTATGATTTTTTGCGCTTCTCTTTCTGCGTTTTCTTCAGCTTCTTTTTTAGAACGGCGAATTAAATTAGCTGTTTCCGTTTTTATTTCATTTTGTACTTTAGCAATCAGAAGATCTTTAGCTTCAGAAGAACTTAAACCAGAGATGCGTTCAAGTTCTTGCACAAGTTTAGAATAGGTCTCTGAGAGGTTTTTCTTTTCTTCTTCTATCTGTTCTTTACGTTCATGGATGGCAGCTTCACGTTTTTCAAGGTCAGATAGTTTTTTTTCGACTAGACTCATACGAGATTCAAGCTTGTCTTCTCTTTGCTTTAAGCGCTCTTCTTCTCTTAAGATTTTGCGACGTTCGGACTGCCATACTTCCTCAGCCTCTTTTTGATGATCAAGCTGCATGTGTTTAATTGTCAGCTGTGCATTTTTCTTTAGGTTGTCTGCGTCGCGTTCCGCTTTTGCAAGGATTTCCGCAGCCATATTTTTGAAGTTGCCCAGACGTAATTGATGGATGATCCAAAAGCTTAAAACCCCTATCGCAAAACCTATCATCGTTAGAGTTGCATATTGAAAAAACTGATCTAATTCCATGGTTACCTTAGTGCGCTCTTCACTTGAAATGCGTTGATAGAGTGATGTTTTTCAATTTTTGTATCCTACTGAGAGGATTTTTCCATTATTTTTTTGCGAATGTTTACGTGTCCCATTTGTGAAAGACTGCTGATATAAGTTGTTTTGCGTCTTTATGTGATATTCGCATTGAACCTATGCCGTTCAGAGACTCTCTACCTAAAAATAAGTTGATAAGACTGCTTTATGAAAAGCTTAGTAACATTCGCTCCTTTACCCTTATTTTTTAAATAAAGACTATCAGATTGGAGGTGCATGAATCTAGAAAATTTTTGTTATATCTAAAAATAAACTTAAAATTTTTAGCTTAACAGCATTACGACAAGATTTTTATCGAATGGATGGATCCAGAAGTTTAATGTCGTATCTTTTCCAATAAGAATAAATCGCTAGATGAGGATAAAAGTGTTCATATAACTAAAATATGTAAATCTAAATGAAAGAAGATTTACCCGCGACTGCGCAATCACGGTTGAAAAAAGAATATGCCCAGAGATCCTAAGGTGTATTCTTTGTGATTACTTAAGAATTATTTTCTAAGGTGTTGACGGGTTTGATGCGCACTTTCTCTACAGCGCGATCACTTGATTCTAGAATTTCTAATTCAAAATCATTATGGTGAATGATAAACCCAGGGGAGGGGATTGCACCGGCTACATGGAATACATATCCACCCACTGTATCATATTCCTCTTCTTGGGGAATTTGAAGTCCCAATTGCTCATCAATATCAAAGATGCTGGTTTTAGCATCAATAATCCAAGAGCCATCAGGAGTCTGCTTGAAGGTTTCCTCTTCTTGGTCATATTCATCAGAAATATCACCAACAATTTCTTCTAAAATATCCTCAATAGTGACAATTCCTTCTGTGCCGCCATATTCATCGACCACGATCGCAAAATGGACCTGTTTTTTTCTAAATTCTTGAAGCAAACTAGAGATTTTTTTTGTTTCGGGAGTATATAAAATCCCTTTTTGTATCGTTTCGATAGGAGCATCAAGAATCTTAGGATCGGCCTTTTCTTCAGATTCCATGTATTTTTGTAAGATATCTTTATACATCAAGACACCCACGATGTTGTCGACAGTGTTTCTGTAAACGGGGGTTCTACTGTATCCCTCATTTTGCAGAAGTTTAGCTGCTTCTTTGATAGACGTGTCGGCTGATAAACTAAACATATCTACACGAGGAACCATGACTTCACGTGCGCAGCGCTCTTTAAACGTTAGTACGGACTCAATCAACTGTTTATCATGAATATCAAGGGTTGGACTTACTTGTGCTTCTTGAATGAGCTCTATAATTTCTTGTTTCGCCTGGGCGCTCGGTTCTTGCGTGGAATCAAAATATAGATCACGAGAAAATGATTGAGAAATTTTCAAAAATATATACGCAAGAGGGAAGGCTAAAAAAAGATATAGCGAGGAAATAGGTAGGCTGACTTCAAGGGCTTTTTCGGGAAGACGGGTTCCAAAAATCCGAGGCAAATAATCACCTAGAATAAAAGAACTTAAAATTAAGACGAATACGCTCAATATCACCCAAAAGACTGTCGATTCAGAGAACGCGCTGGGTGTTTGAAATAATTTTGTCTGAGAAAGAAAAATGACTCCGCAAGCAGCATATCCAAATCTGGCTAAGTTTTGGGCACAAATGGTGGTAAAAAATATCCCTTCATATTCATGGGTAGGAAAGAAAAAATGATGAAAGGGTTCATAGAAGAATAGAGGACCTAAGCTTTTCATTTGTTTTTGTGCATCTTTTTTGTGCATGCGACGAAAAGCACTAATGGCAGTCGTGAGAAAAAAAGTGCCGGTTAGGAAAAAAAGAGTACAAATAAACATGAGTACAAGTAACAACCCACACCACCTTTATAGTATTTGTTTTTGAGAGGGAGTTAAAAAATTTAATTTTTCTAAGTTTTTCATATGTCTATTTTCTGTTTTCCGCATTTTTGCTTTTAGAGCAGGCTCCAGATCATCATAACCCATCAGATGTAAAAGCCCATGCACGACATAAAGAATACATTCCCTGTAAGGGTCGCTCTGATGTTGATGCGCGTAATCTATTGCAGTCTGGGGGCAAACAAAGACTTCACCCAGTATTCGATAGTCGAGGCCTTCTATTTTATCATCCCTATCATCCATGGGAAATGAGATGCAATCTGTTTTCGTGGGATCATTAAAATAGATTTCATGCATCTTACATAGAGTCTTAGTTGTCACAAAATGAATCGAAACTTCATCGCACCTCTGATTTTCTAGAGCAATAACCGCTTTTACGATCTTTTTAATATCGAGAGCTTGAATGCGTAGGTTTTTTTGCTTGTTTGAAACGTTAATCTTCACAATATTATTTTATAGGTAAAATTAATTTTTTAACAGATATGCTTTTTGAATTCAAGAGAGAGGGGGTGAAATGATCTAAATTTAGAGAGAATGGACTGATGATTACCATTGAAAATCTCATTTATTAATCATCAGTTTCCAAATCTCTCTGGAGGAATTAGAGAACAGGTGTCTTAGGAAGACCTGTGATACGTAAGTTTTTTTCGTTATCCCAGCGGCCGAGTTTCTTTAACACGTCAATTCTTTCAAATCTTTTTAGCACGTTGCGTTTGGTGGCGCCTTTATTGGCTTTTCCAAAACTTGGATGTCTTGACATAATACTTAATCCTTAATTACTTTATTTTTGGAATAAATGCTTGTGCAGCGATATCGCCTTCCAAGGCATTTGAGTGGGCTTTAAAGCCTTCTTTTAAATTTTCTTTACGAGCACCTGTTTTTTCTGCGGGTGAACGTGGTCTATGGTGAGATTTACTGCGTCTTTCTGCTTGTTTGCTGATACGAACCATTTTTAACTCCTGAATCTTAAAGTAAATCCATTATAAAGATAGACACTAATTGATGCAAGCGAAATGGAACAAAGAATCTGGAATTCATTTACCCATTTTAATATGCCACTTTATTTGTAGTTCTGCTGTGCTTTTTTACTTGAATTATATTCTAATGATTGTGTAAAATTATTTTTTAATTAATATAAAATTTTAAATTAATCAAGCCGTTTTTATGCCAGGTCCTATTACACGTGATAGTATAGCTAAATGTTCTCCCGGCAATGATTTTTACTCGATGATCCGTAATCCTACGGCTAAAATTCCCAATAAACCCCATCAGCCTGTAGATACGATAGATCCTTATCGGCAACGTTTAGAACGAGAAGCGACTGCTAAGATCGGACTTTTCACTAAAAACTTCTATGTTATAGCGAGAGCTGGAAAGTTTGTTTTCTTAGCATTAGCCATTCCTCCTTATATACTTCTTTTTGGGATGCCAAAATGGGTGCTCGCCGAGATGTTGCCTTTTTTAATAAAATTTACTTTTAAAATTCCAGTAGCTTTCACTAAACTTTTTAAAAATTCTGCCAGTAATAAAGGAATCGTTCATCATTTCCAAAATATATGGAAGGGAATATCGACTCGCGCAAGCGAATATATTAAATGGATTGATCGTTCTACTAAAGCCCTTTTTGTGCACATGAAGCATCAAATTGTAGCCTTAGGGTATCGATTGTTGACACCTTACTTGCCTATCTTTCATAGAAGTTATAGCGCCGCTGAAAAAGTCACAAAAATGCTTTTAGAAAAAACATCTCAAGCGAGTGAGCAGCAAATAAAATTGGCTAAACAGGTAGTATCGTTTGCATGGAAAGTGACAAAACAAGAAGTTTTGAATCAGCTGGCACCCTATACTCAAATGATCAAAAAGCAAGTGACAAAGCTTCGAAAGTTCATTGAGAAGCGTTTGGAGAAACCGCGTTTAGAAATTCAAAAAATTAAGGTAACCATCAAAACTAAGCTTAAACAGGCCGAAGAAGTTTTTAAGACTTTTGGACAAAAGATTAATAAAGCTGTAGAAACTACGGTAAATGCTATCACTTATCCCATAAAACCATTGATCGCTTGGAGTATTCCAAAGGTGCAGGTTATGATGGATACATTTCAGACTGGACGGGAAAAACTTGTGAAGTCATTTGAACAAGTACGTTCTTTTGTACAGAATATTACATCTGGCCTTCTGGATGCAGCCCGTTCGGGACGTCAGATGGCTGTAGAGACAACCAAGAACATATTTAAAATTGTTGTCCCTTCTTTTATTAAAGAATTTTTTAATCCTGAGCGCAATTTTAGAGAAAAATATCAACAAAGCTTTGGACGGCTCGGAAAAAGATTAAAAAATTTACACCGCGACATTTTTTACTTTATTGCAGATACTTTACAAAAAAGTCGCAAAAAAGCTCTGATATGGTTAAAGACTATACAAAAATATTTTAAGCAGATTCTTTTACATATTAGATCATTACCTAAGCGTTTATATTTATTAGCTGTTAAGGTTTATGCAAGTTTCATTCAGACATCCATAAAGACTGGGCAGTTTATTCGTCGTGTACAAGTTTTATTTACCATTCTTACGCGCCTTGCATGGCAAGAGTTAAAAGAAAAAGCCGCTGAAATTATCGCGACTATTCGTTTAACCCCCTAATGGATTCTAAAATCGCGCCAGAGGGGATAGCCCCCTAAAAAATACCTCTCTATGCCTCCATTTTATATTTTCAGGTTGCTATAAATTATTTTAATTTATTTTTTTTGTTTTTAACAAGATCTTTATATGTTTTTAATTTATTTAATATAAGTTATAATTAAACTATTATTCTTTGTAACTATTCAACAAGGTGACTAAATGAATCCAACAGGTAATTCTACTCCCTCTGCTAACGACCCCATAGGTGGGTGCCCTCCATCTGTTCCAGTTTCATCCCCTAAGCCATCTCCCTTACCTGTTAAGCTGGACCGTAATAATAATGGATCTAGTTCCCCAAGCCTTTCAGGTAAAGTGATCGTAAAAAAGAAAGATGAAAAGACGCCCGCTTCTCCTCTAGTGGAAAAAAAAGATAATACAAACATTTCTAATTCCTTTAGCAATTTTTTTTACGGGCTAGGAAAAAATATTATCTCTTTTGGATCAAAAGTAGCGATTGACTTGACCGTAGGAGATCAAGGGAATAGTCATGAGTTAATCAAAAAGTTAAGGCAGGATCTTGTTGAGTTAAACGGTAATGTAATGCTTTCCGAAGTGATCGTCGCGATGTGCCCTAAATTTGCAGATAACATCTTTAAGGCTCTACTCAAATCCTTAAATAACGAGGATAAAAAGGATGTTACAAAGGATGGATTAAGAAAGACACTTCTTGAAAGAGAGGCGTTGGTTAAAAATATAATGGATGTCACAGCGCTCAATTTAATGATGAACCTTGCGAAAAAAGCCTATCAGGAAAAAAAGAGTAGCATTGAAGGGAATGAAAAAATATCCATCACGTTTTCAGACTTAATCTCTTGCTTGTTAGATTCCACGGAAAACACTCTCCAAGAACTTCATCAAAACATTGATCAAATTGAAAAATTGAAGGGAGATGAGAAAAAAATAGCGCTAAATAAGCTGTTTCAACCTTTATTAGAGACACTATTGCCCAATAAGCAAGAGGATATTATTCTACCTAATGGAACCCTGGCAGATAATGCCAGAGGTCTTCTTTACAATTATTTAGTGGATGTGTTGCCGGGCATAGCCGTGAATTTATATCATTCGGTCATGGATCCTACTCTGCAGAATCGCGAGTCAGATGAAAGCGCATTAAAGAAGTTTCCTGGTGGGGACATTTTAAATGCTATTGGTGATGTCGTCGCAAAAAAAATCCCTGAAAAAGTTCCGGGGCTTTTAGCAGCTAATATAGAAAGTCTTGTAAAGGAGTGGAGCTCTCATTTGTTTGTCGTTCGTAATGCTGTTGATTCAAAATCTGAGGCTGGTGAAATAGAAGAGCTCCAACAAGAGAAGGTTGATCTATTCGCAGGCTGGCTGGGTACAAACTTAAAAGAACTAGTTTCTAATGATGATAACCTTTCCATGAAAAATCTATGGAAATTCAGTGAGTCTTACTTAGGCCCTATTATTAAACATGTTTTTCTAAAGTTGGCCCAATATTCTAAGCGTGAAAATTCAGAAAATATTGTGAATGATATCATCCAAAAACTCCTCTCTACTGTCACGCAATTTGTGGAGGAAAGACATGAAATCCTTAGTGATGGTATAAAAAAATTAAATGTAGGCTCTGAGGAAGAAAGAAAGCTGAAAGAGGAGCATGCTCTAGGGCTTTTTACTCCATTAACGGACGAAATCCTTAAAATGACAGGCTTAGACAAGCCTGCAGAACTACCTATTCCCACATTTTTTCAAGAAATGGTCTCGCAAATTGCTAAAGAAAAAATTCCTCAAAGACTTTTAAAACTCTATCAAGATTTATCTCCTGCTGAAGGATCCGAGATTAAAGAAGAGCACCAAAAGTTTGCGGAATTTGCTAATATTATTATTAAAAATATCGTCCCTAATCTTCTTGAAAAGGCTCAGGCTCAAGTCCCAGATTTAATCGCGACCTCTATTACAGAAAGTTTGAAAAATCAAGCCTTAGATGCTCATCAAGCACAAAACTTATTTAAACAAGTCGTTGATAATTTGTTAACAGATCCAGCAGCTATCGCGGTGGGGGATTATTTAAGAAATCAAGTGCAAGATTTGCTGACAAAAATTTTGATAAATCTAGCGACAATTAAAGTTCCCTCTAGTCATTCCATCGAGAATCCGCTTTCTCATGAACTTTTCCGTAATTTAATTGTCCAAATTGTGCAATTAAGCAAAAAATATGGTGAAAAAATCAATTTTGAAACGCGTCAGCGTATTCAAGACTTAAGAAAGCTTCCCCCCGCTCAGCAAGAAAAAGCACGGGCAGAGTTGATCCAACAATTTATACCTTTTGCTGAAGAAATTTTAAAGTTAGCAGGCTTTTCTTCCCCGCAGACAATTCCAGGACCCACAGAATTGCGTAACACTCTATATGGAATGTTGAAAGATTCTTTATTACCAGGCTTTCTTCTAGACACTTATCAAGGTTTCAATTCCACAAACCTGGAGGGGTTTTCTTTACATCAGGATTTTTTACCTGAAGAACTTCGTCCGCTAAAATTAGCCTGCCATTCTCTTTCAGAAAAACTAATTTCTCAGTTAAAGAGAACAGCCGCTCATCAGGGAACAGACCTTGTACAATTTGTAAATTCAAAACTTTTACCTGATGCAAATCTCTCCACGGCCTTACAGACCTGGTTGAGTGAGGAAATAAAGATCATAGGGTCCTCTCCATCTCCTGCACTTAAGGATGGGTTTCAGTTTATTCAAGATCATGTGGAAAAAATACTGTTTAACGCCCTGGGTGCGTTAGCTCAACAATATAATGAGGAGCATCCTGAGGAGTTAGATAAAGAAGGGCAGGATGTTCTACGTTTAGCCACACTTCAAATGGTCCATTTAGTGATGAGTGGGGTGGATCAAATAGATCAAGGACTCCTACAAGAAATCAAAAAGCTTCAACTGATGAAATCTGAAGAAGACAGAAGTAAAAAACTAAAGGAACTGGCAGAAAGATTTAAACCCCTATCCTTACATATCTTGAAGGGAGTCGGTTTAAAAAATGCGCAAGATTTAGCATTACCTAGTTATTTACAGGAAGCGGTTTGGGAAAAAATAGCCTCTCTTCTTCCAGAGAGTATTGTTAACTTAATTGCCAATGCAGACCCTTTTGTTCCCCAAAAAGTAGAGAATGTGCCTGAAATTCCAAACGTAGACCGTTTACAATCTACTGTAGAAACGTTAGCAATCAACAGTGTTCCCTTTATTCAGAAGACGATAGAAAATAATGAGCAGCAGTTAGCGCTGGACATTAGCTCTGCCCTGAATCAGATTTTACCTGGATTCATAGAAACCCCCACCATACAATTCTTGCTAAAGGATATAAAAGATGCCAAAAATCCAGATATTCAGAGTCTTTTAAATAAAATTCCTTTGGCCTTAAAAGAATTGATTCTGCCGATCCTTATAAATCTAGGTCGTGGCGAAGAATCAGAAGGGGATGTTCTGGAAATTATCCTGACACGTTTCCTCTCTTCATTGTCTGAGCAGTTTAAAAACAGAGAGAATATAGAGGCGCAATTATCTGGCTATGAAAACTTAAGTCCCGCTGGAAAAGAACATCGTCTAGGCGAAATTTTTGGTCCTTTTGTAGAAACTACTCTAAATGCTGCAGGTTTAAACTATGATCTAATTCCACCTTTTGCCAAAAAACAAATTTTCAACCAGGTTTACCGTTTATACTTATCGTTCAAAATGCCCCTTGATATACAGCAAGATTCTCGTTTGATGTTAAGACAGCTAATGGGGGTGCAAATTCCTCAATCACGAGAAGAGGTTTTAAAATTTGCAGAGTCTCTGAAGGAGGATTTTAATCCCATAGAAGAATTTATGGATTTTGCCTCTGACAAGATTCAGCAACAGATAAAAAGCTATTTAGATTCGCAAGCTAAACAAATTCCGGTTTGGATCAATAACCTTCTTCCTATTCAGAAACTTAGCGAGGCAGATTCCACCTGGTTAGGTGAGGCTTTGCATCATATAGTAACGAGCGAAGATCCTAGTATGGAAAACCTGTGGAGTTATGCGGGTGAGGTGATTCAAACAGCTTTAATGAAACTATTCCTCGATGTAGCTAAATCCTCTACGCAAGGGAACGATAGAGTGATCCCTAGTGTTCTAAAAAGAATCACTGAGATAGCTGGTATACACCTTGAAGGAATTCAAACTCAAATCAATGCAATCAATCAGAGTTTTGATAGTCCCGAAGAACGTAAACTTGAAACTCAAAAGCTATTTCAACCTATTTCTAAAGCTTTAATAGAGTTAATAGGACCTCAAACTTTATCAGCTCTACCCATCCCTGAAAGCTTAAAAGACAAGTTGTTAGAGGATTTAAAGGATAAAATTTTACCTAACCTTTTAAGTGAGATCTATAGGGATTTCACCAGCTGGGATCGAGAAACGCAAAATGACCAGGAGCATCTCATCAGTCTTTTTAAAAATGCTGATATCGAAACAAAAAATCCATTAGTGGCTGCAAAAATTATTTCTCGTTTTGTCAAAGATATCCTCCCTTCTATTTTGACAAATCCCGATAAAAAGTTAGATCAGAAATTAATTAAGGCCTTTTCTAATTTCATATTAAAGCAATCAGATAAGCGCCTGCAGGCTATTCATGAATACATAACAAATCATCCACAACAAATGGCTGAATTTATCAATGAAAATTTAAAAGAGCTTTCAGCACCCAACGGGGCTCTCGATTTGATGGCTTCTACCATTGAAAATACACTGGAGGTGGCCCTCCTGCGGAGCATGAATCAAGTCCTATCAAAAATCCATCGCATCCAAGAAACTCAGCCCGAATTTTTTGTAAATGTGGGATTAAACCTTCTCAAGATGGCCAATCAGCACTTCGGCGAAATCAATCGCATCATGAAAAAAGAAAAGAAGTCTTTAGCCTATAAAGTCGAACCTAAAAAATTCTTAGGGGAGTTTAAAGATCTGCATTCCAGTCTTGCGAGCGATCCGAGTCTAAGCCAGGAAGATAAAGACAAACTTTTAATGAATGAATTTTTGGTACCTTTTTCTACAGAGGTTCTAAAGTTAGCGGGAATCTCTACAGCAGACGATCTTTCTATCATTCCAGGTCTTGCCCCAGATCTGCGTGAAAAAGTCCTAGACTTGCTCAAAACAGAATTAGGTCCCATCGTTTTTAAAGAATTAATGGATACAATTAATCTTGATAAGATCGTCCTTTCAGTTTTAGAGCTTGTCAATAGCTCTGATGCAGAAAGTGAAGTTGCTGAGACCTATCAAGATGAAACGCAGAAACAACTCAACGAAGAGTGTGGGCAATTACTTTTAAATCTTTTACAGCTAATCCCCAATCCAGCTACCAATAAAATTTTAAAAAATGAACGCCTCAAAACTCTATCTGCGCAAACGATCGGAAATATGGTCAGAAAAAAATTACTGAATTTAAATATTTTCGAGTTAGTGGATAAGGGCTTTGTCTCTGGCTTACAAACTTTAGATAAACGTATAAAAGTAGAAAACGGCCAACTTGTTATGCCAGACGATTTAACGTTTGCATTTGCCAAAACACCTGAGGAACGTCAAGCCCATAAAAATGCTAAAGCAGCAGAAGCTATTGAGCTGAAGAAAAAAATGGAAAAAGAATTAACAAAAACTTTGCGGCAGCAGATCGTATCCCAAGTCAAAAGCTTTTTCAGCACACGCTGGAAAAATATGCAAGATAAAATCGATCGCTCCATTGAGGCAAAATTTGGTAAAAATGCGACCAAAGTTAAAGCCTTTTTAGATAAGGTCTTTCGAGTCCTGGTCTTTACTATTATAGCTACAGCCCTTCAAATTTTATTCTACCCCATCATTCTACTCTCAGAATTGATTTTAAATGCTTACCTTAAACGCAAATCTCATCAAATTAGCGAAACTCTGCGTTTAGATATTCACAAAAATCTCGTATTTAAATGCGCAGAAGAGCTTGTGCAAGCGATGAACGAAGCTTCGACGACCGGCTAGTTTATGCAAGCGATCTCTAATGGGAATTAACTTGCGTCCAAATTTTAACAAAAGCAAAAAGGCCTTTTAATTAATTAAAAGGCCTTTTTTATTCCATTATCGATAATTAGGTTTAAAGTTCATTTTAGGGATTTATCACCTTAACATCAAAGATGACCATTTGCTGAGGGTGTTGTTCCTGGCCAAATTGTCGATAGACTAACTCGGGATAAGCATAAAGACGTCTTCTTTTTTCAATTTGCATATTATCAAAACTTTATGCACACCTGATAAACAATCTAAAAGAACTAATCTTTAAGTGTGTTTATTTTTTTGTCGGTTCATGTGTTAATCCCGCATGAATACTCTTGAAAATTTATATTTTTGGAGGATAGATATCCATTTGTTTTATCTTAAAATGCTTAATTTAAGATAGCTCTGTTTGTCTAAGTTCTTTATCATTTATTTTGGTTATCGTGCTTTAAAAAATAGATGTACCTAATCCATTCTCTTTAGTATTTTCCAAAGTAGAGACATCTCTCTCGTAGTACGTTTCTACTCACTTCTCTTTCGGGCTTTTTATAGGAGCAGATATGAATATTGAAAATAAGACATTTACAGATCCCTCACAGAATTTTATTGTTAGATATCCTCAGCCTTTGGATGCGGTTTTTTTACCACGCTCGATCGCTTTAATTGGAGCTAAAGATAATTTAGGTTCAGTAGGTCGTACGATCATGCTTAACCTGATGAATGGCGCTTTCAAGGGAAATTTATATCCGGTGAACCCTAAGAGAAATGAGGTGTTTGGTCTTAAGTCTTATCCTAACATCGCCAGTGTCCCTGAAAAGATAGATTTAGCAGTGATTGTGACTCCCGCTCAAACCGTTCCTGACCTTGTGGAACAATGTGTGGATGCAGAAGTGAAGGCTGCCATTATTATTTCCGCTGGTTTTAAGGAGTTAGGGGAAGAAGGTTTATTGCTAGAAAAAGAGATATTAAAGAGAGCTCAAAAAGGAAATATGCGCATCATTGGCCCCAACTGCCTGGGGGTGATGAATCCTATTTATGGAATGAATGCTACCTTTGCCAAGGGCATGGCTTTACCAGGAAACTTAGCCTTTATTAGTCAGTCAGGAGCTATGTGTACTGCTGTATTAGATTGGAGTTTAGAAGAACGCGTGGGCTTTAGTGCTTTTGTATCCATTGGTTCTATGGCAGATGTAGATTGGGGAGATCTTATTGACTACTTAGGCGGCGATGAAGCCACACATACCATTTTGATCTATATGGAGACCATTGGAGATCCCCGATCGTTTTTAAGTGCAGCACGAGAAATAGCCCTTGAAAAGCCCATTATTGTGATCAAACCCGGACGTAGCGCAGAAGCTGCGCAAGCAGCCGCCTCTCACACAGGTTCGCTCGCAGGAAGTGATGAGGTCTTTGAGGCTGCTATGGAAAGAGCCGGCGTGTTAAGGGTTAACAGCATTTCTGAATTATTCCATATGGCTTCTGTTTTAGGCAGACAGCCTCGTCCAAAAGGACCTAAGTTGGCTATTGTCACTAACGCAGGAGGACCTTCGGTATTAGCCACAGATGCAACTGTCATCAATGGAGCCCAGGTGGCTAAAATAGAAGCCTCTTCTATAGAAAAACTGGATCAATTTTTGCCCTCTGCCTGGAGTCATGCCAATCCTGTCGATATTTTAGGGGATGCAAGTGCAGAAACTTATGCGAAAACAATCGATGTGCTTGCCCATGACTCTGAAAATGATGGAATTCTAGTCATTTTATCTCCTCAAGATATGACGGATCCAGTGAAAACGGCGGAAAGCATGCGGTCTTATGCACATTTAAAGGATCGGCCCATTTTGGCTAGTTGGATGGGAGGAAGCTTTGTTAGAAAGGGGATTGAAATTTTAAATTCTTCTCATATCCCCACCTTTGAATATCCCGATGATGCGGCGTGGAGTTTTGCGACTATGTGGAAGCATAGTCAAAATTTAGCAGGTCTCTATGAGATGCACACTTCACCCGAAAAGGATCATATTGAATTTACGGAAACAGAGCGAGCCGAAGAAGCGGCTAAAATTATTCATCAAGTGAGACAAGAAAAGCGGACTTTATTGACAGAATTTGAGTCGAAAAAACTTCTACTATTATATGGCATTCCGACTGTAGAAACCTTTATCGCGAAAACTCCTGAAGAAGCCGTCAAGTTTGCGATTCAACTTCAGTACCCTGTGGTCTTAAAACTCCTCTCAGAAAAAATTACTCATAAAAGTGATATAGGGGGAGTGCATTTAAATTTGACAGATGAACAAAGCGTGCGTAGGGCTTATCAACGTATTTATGATGCGGTGGTAAGTAAATACGATACAGATCATTTTCAAGGCGTGACGGTGCAGAAGATGATTAAGCAGGAAGGATATGAGCTTATTTTAGGAAGTTCGGTAGACCCTCAGTTTGGTCCCATTCTGCTTTTTGGAGCAGGAGGGATTCTTGTGGAAATCTTTAAGGATCGTGCCTTAGCTCTTCCTCCTCTAAATCTGAATCTTGCTAAAAGACTCATGCAAAAAACCAAAATTTATCACGCCCTTCTGGGTGTAAGAGGCCGGCCACCTGTAAATATAGATTTATTAGAACAGATATTAGTGCGCTTCTCTCTGATGATTGTAGAAAATCCCTGGATTAAAGAATGTGACATTAATCCTTTACTTGCCTCTGCAGAACAAATCCTCGCACTTGACGCTCGGGTCGTTTTGCATGACTTAGAGTTGAAGGAGTCTCAATTGCCTAAACTGGCCATTCGTCCCTATCCAGCAAATTATGTGATGGATGCTCATTTAAAAAATGGAGAGTCCTATTCCATTCGTCCCATTCGTCCTGAGGATGAATGGTCTCTGATTGCGTTCCATAAAGAACTCTCGGAAAATAGTGTCAGGCAACGCTTTTTTGAATTTCTGAGCTTAGATAAAAGAATCGCTCATGAGAGACTCGTAAGGATCTGTTTTAATGATTTCGATCGCGATATTGCTATTGTTGCAGAAAAAGAAGACTCGAGGGAAAAGCCACATGTGATTATGGGAGTGGCTCGCTTAACAAGGCAGCCAGGAAATTCAATTGCAGATTTAAAGTTGACAATTAGCGATCCCTATCATAATGAAGGGATAGGGACTCAGTTAGTCAAGCATTTAATTGAAATTGCACGTCATGAAAATCTTCATATCATTACGGCGACCATTTTATCTGAAAATTATGGAATGATACATATTTGTAAAAAATTTGGATTCGAAATTCAGAAGGATCCAAGTGGCGTGTTTACAAACGCACAATTAACAATTTAAAGAGGTGTATTATGCAGGTGCTTATCTCATTAATTTTAAGTAGTATAGCTGTATTTGTTGCAGCCAATATTTTACCGGGTGTTCACATTGCGGGTTTTGGTACCGCTATTATTTTAGCCATCGTTTTAGGATTTATTAACGCGATTATTCGTCCTATTCTTTTAATCCTGACTCTTCCTATCACGATATTGACGTTAGGGCTGTTTAGTTTAGTTGTGATTGCTTTTTGCGTCATGTTAGCGTCTTGGATTGTACCAGGATTTCATGTGGATGGGTGGCTTTGGGCGCTAGTGTTTGCTTTTGTGCTGGCGATTATCAATGCGTTTATCGCTTCCTTTGATCGCTAAATGATTTAGATAACATGATCCTTGGATTATCCAAGGCTCATGTTATGCTTCAATTTCCTGCCAGCGAACATACAAACGTTCAAGTTCTTCTTGAAGACAGCTTAAGTCATGACATTTTTTTTGAAGGAGCTCGTTATCATTGAGAGATTCAATTTCTTGATGTAAAATTGCTATTTGACTTTCAATAAGTGGAATTTTCTCCTCAATTTGCTCAAGTTCGAATTTTTCTTTGTAGGAAAGCTTTTTCTGATTAGAGGACTCTTTTTCACGTATTTTTTCGACAGATTTTTCTTTTTTCAAAGTTTCAGGTTTTAAGGATTTAGTTTTATAGTCTTCCCATTGACGGTAATCAGCAAATAGTTGTGTGGGGCCTGGTACACCTAATCCAATAAATGCATTACAGATTTTATCCATCATAAACCGATCGTGAGTAATCATCACCAAAGCTCCTGGAAATTCCATTAAACTTTCTTCCAGCACTTCCAACGTGGGGATATCTAGATCATTCGTGGGTTCATCTAACAAAAGGATGTCGGCAGGCTGGAGCATTAAGCGTGCGATGAGGATACGTGCTTTTTCTCCACCGGATAATTGACTCACCGGCAAGTCTAAACGTTCCGGCGCAAACAGAAAACGTTTGCACCAGGAGTTTACATGAATATGTTGTCCACGGTAGTTGACATATTCACCATCCGTCGCTAAAGCTTCTTTAAGGGTAAAGTGTTCAGGAATTTTCGTGCGATGCTGATCAAAATACACGACGTTAAGATCTTGAGCTTGTTTTAAAGTGCCGCTATCTGGTTCTAATAAGCCTCCTAAAACTTTAAGAAGGGTGGTTTTGCCTGTGCCATTGGCTCCAATAATACCCAATCTCATCCCGGGAGAAAGAATAAGGTCTAATTTTGAAAAGAAAAGACGCCCCCCTAGAGATTTAGAAATGTTTTTAGCCACGATTAATTTTTGGGTCAACCGTTCGGTGGCTGCAAAATCTATTTGTGAACGTTGGTGTTTATTTCGTGTTTGCACTTCAGATAATTCATCGATCCACTTCCCCGCTTGTTTGATACGTGATTCAGCTTTAGTAGTGCGGGCTTTAGGGGACTGTTTCAGCCACTCTTGTTCATAACGCACTTTGGACGTTAAGGATTTTTGATATTGAATTTGACCATTTAAGAATTCCTCTCGCCTGAGGAGAAATTCCTGGTAATTCCCATGCACGATAAACAACCCTTTAGGAAATTGTCTATTTAACTCAAAAACTTTATTGGAGACACGTTCTAAAAAATATCTATCATGACTAATCACAAGAAAAGTTAAATTTTCTCGTTGTAAAAAATTCTCTAGCCATTCAATGCCTTCCAAGTCGAGGTGATTAGTCGGTTCATCTAATAAAAGTAAATCCGGATTAGATATAAGTTCCTTAGCGATATCTAAACGCTTTTTCCATCCACCAGAGAGAGTTTGAGCGTCTTGCTGAGGGTCAATAAATCCGATTTTACTCATGAGAGTTTGAATTCGTATGGTGGCTTCATGAGCAGGTAATTGGGGTTCAGATTTTTTTAATGTTTCCTGTAAAATTTGCTCGATAGGGCAAGACGGGTAGGTGGATACTTGAGGCACATAGGCAATCCGTAAATGGCGTTTTGTCGCAAGATTCCCTTCATCGACGGATTCTAGACCTGCCAAAATTTTCATAAATGTAGATTTCCCTGAGCCATTCGGGCCTACAATTCCAATTTTATCATTTTGTAAAATCGTAGCAGAAATATTAGCAAATAAATGTTGGGTACCAAATGATTTGCTGATGTTATCACAGTTTATATAAACAGTCTGACTCACAAATATGCCCTAAGGTTGGATAAAAAAGACAAAATTGTAACTGCTTGCTTTCTGTAAAACAAGCAGTTTTTGAAGTTATTTAAGCAAGGATCTTGAAGGAGAGGTTATATCTTTGAAAAGGTTTTAAGAATTTACTCTGATGGATACATAATTCAAATTCTTGTCTAATTGATGCTTAAATAGGGGCTTAGACTGTTGTTTGGTTTTTACATATGTGGTTCTATGATAACGACCACTGAACATATTATACCTCACTCCATGGCGAACATCCGATATATGTTGTCTAAATTTTGAAGTTACTCCTTCTAAATTTGTATTGGCACCTAGTTGCTTATAAAAGTTAACTAGATTTGTATTATTATTTTTAGCCGCCCATAAAATTGGACTAAAATGGGTTGCTGTAAAATTAAACCTATAAGTTCTTATATCCTGTTTAGGATTACTGTTGAAACTTAATCCGTAGCCATGATTTCTTTCCCAGAATTTCTCATCTAGATTGGCTCCCTTATTGGCGAGTCGCTGTGTTCTTTCTATATTAGAAGATCGCATCGCAACAACCATTTTTTTAAATAACCGGAAGGATTTTTGATAGCTTAACTTCTGACGCATGTAAGGATTTTTTCTCCAGCTCTCTTGAGCTTGAAGCATGACTTGATTAAAGTCTTGATACAATTGAGGGGTTGGAGAAACTTTAATTCCCTGCTTGATTAAAAATTTCTCATAGCTTTGTCTATTAACAATGTAATTTTTTTGATTAATGTTAATCTTGAAGCCGATTCCTAGTAACTGCGCGAAGAATTTTGTAATAAAATTATTATAGACGTTTACACTTCCCCCATAACGAGAATGCTCGTCTGCAATATGCAAACGACCTAGATCCCTAGTTGTATAAAAAATACGCGTTACAGTCATAAAATTACCTGAGGTGTTATTATTATTAAAAAAATAGTTTAATCAATTATTATTAATTTTTTATAAAGATTTTATTTTTTTTACTAATCGCTAATTTTAATGGGTTTTTATAAATAACGGTTGACGGCTGTTTCTGCTGCCATTGTTGTAGGGGAGCAGTTATATTAATTTTATACGTATTTATATTGAACCAGCTTTGAGGTTGAATCAAAGAGGGTTGTAGATTTTTTTTCACTTTATGATCTGTAAACTTACGTCCTTTTGTGCCGCCAAGGCCGCCCAATACTAAATTAACTAGGCTTAAAAAAAAGGCCGTGGTGGCTTTAACTACCAACTTCACGAGATTTGTAATCAGACTAATTGTATTTTTCAAGATCAGGGGAGTGAATTTAATAATCGGACGAGCAATTGCGCTGCCCAGACGTTTGAAGAACAGCCCTATTCGACGCATAAATTCAGGGGTAATCGCTAAAGCGACTTTAAAGATAGACATTTCGGTAGGAATGAGGATTCCAGTAGATGATTTAAGTATTAAGCGTGTGAAGACGGTACAGTTTTGATGAATATAATTAAAAGCAGGTTTTTCCGGAGACGTCATATAATTATTCACATAAGCTTGTGCTTTTTTAAACTCTTTCTTATCAATGGCTATATTTGTCACGATGCGTTCATCGCACTGTGTAAACTCCCAAGGGTCCACACTTCTAAATTTACCCTTATCCGTAGATAAAGGTTCTTTAAGTTTTTTACCTAAAATATAGCCAGTTTCAAAAACCTCGCCCTCTGGATTAATAAGACGTATATAGGAATGTTTAGGTTTAGCAAAAAATTTATTAAAATTGCCTGTCAGGGGATGTTGAGTATTGGTTTTAACTGTACTTGTGACAATTTGAAAAATAAAGCGACGCTTTTTATGGCGAACGTCTAAAGAATCCTCTCCTTCTCTAATAAATCTTTGTGCGACTTCAAGTGTTTCCAAGTATTCTTTCTTTGTGATTTTACTGATAGGTCTGTTAAGGCCTGTGGTAAAAGGATTAAACTCTATCAAACCTGTTCCTAAGTCTAAATAGGAATAAATCTGGTTGGTCTCTTTTTTATACAGCAATGTTTCATTGTACTCAGGGTAAAACTTAAACGAGAAGGTTTCTTGAAGTTTATCGTAGGGCATCCATTGACCTTCTACCAGAAGTGCGGGTTTTCCCTCGCACACTTTAATCGTGTCTTTTGTAATTTTCATCTGGCTGATTAGAGTAGATTGAAAGAGAAAATCTACAAATTCAGGATGCTTATGGAAAATAGCTTCATCATAATTATAGCGTTTCCATTTTGCTAACAGATTTAAATTTACCGGAGTTATATAGGAAGCTTCGGCATTTACATTTTTGCGGAAAAGCCCTAGTACCCGATCGAATTGAATAAATTTTGATGAAAGTTGTTTGACGTTTTGATATTTCTTAATGAGGGCATCACAAAAATCCACCACATCAGCTTTTCTTTCATTTGAACAAGAGTTAAAGAGCTCTTTAGCAAAACTAAGCAATCTCTCAATATGCGCTGTTTTTCGGTGCGGAATGAAAAAGTTTTTTAAATGTGTTGAAAATGAAGATTTTACAAGTGATTGATTTTGTAATTGAAGAAGGGTGCCTTGGTGGATCAAGCAGGTCGCTTCTTTTAATGAGATGGACATTTTAAAACCTTTAATTGAATTTTATAAAAGTATAGTTTAAGGATCTAGCATCAAGTTTTTATTAAAGGGAAATAAATGTTATGTTAATGGAGATTAATTCGGTATAAAATCCTCATTAATATATACTCTTTGGATCGGATACATGTGGCATCCTCTTGGTAGGTAATTAAAAATGAATAAAAGCTCAGAATATGAAATTTTTCGATCAATAAAAGGCGCATCTCCTCAGAGTTCTGTGCCTTTATTTCAGGAAAATGTGTCTGCAGGGTTCCCATCCCCTGCAGAAAATTATATTGAAAACAGTCTAGATTTGAATGATCTGATGATTAAACATCCAGCCAGCACTTTTTTTGTACGCGTGCAGGGGGATTCGATGAATGGGGCAGGAATTTCAACGGGAGATATTTTAGTTGTAGATAAAGCTTTGGAGGCTTCTAGTGGAAGAATTATTGTGGCTATCATTAATGGAGAATTCACCGTCAAGCGACTCATGATTAATGCTAAAGGTGTATTTTTAGAGCCGGCCAATCCTAAATATCGTTCTCTAGTTATTTCTGAAGAGATGGACTTCCAAGTGTGGGGCGTTGTTACTTATGTCATCCACAAGACGTAACCCTCTTTATGCTTTAGTAGATTGCAATTCGTTCTATGTGGCTTGCGAGTGCGTGTTTAATCCAAAGCTGGTGGGAAAACCGGTCGTCGTGCTTTCAAGTAATGATGGATGTATTGTGGCGCGTTCGAAGGAAGCTAAATCTCTTGGAATTCCTATGGGAGCTCCGGCTTTTGAATATTCCGAGATGTTTCGTAATTATAATGTCACCGCTTTATCATCTAATTATACCCTGTACGGCAACATGTCATCACGGATTATGCAAATCTTGGAATCTTTTGCTCCGATACAAGTCTATTCTATAGATGAAGCTTTTTTATCCTTGGATGTTCCTGATGAAATGTCGTACTGCCGAGAAATAAAACGGGTGGTCCAAAAGAATACAGGTCTCTCCATCTCTATTGGAGTGGGTCCGTCGATGACTCTTGCGAAAGTCGCTAATGATATTGCAAAGAATCAGCCTCAGTATGGTTCAATATGCTCGTTAGCCTCCTCTCAGTTGCAGAAGGATGTCCTGCAACACCTTCCTGTGGAAAATGTCTGGGGGATTGGTAGACGTATTGCAGATTATTTACGGCGACAAAACATTCATACAGCTGAAGAATTTAGATTAGCTGATGATTTGTGGATTAAAAAAAATCTTTCTGTTGTTGGTCTAAGGATGGCATGGGAACTGCGAGGTATTCCTTGCCTATCGATAGAGGATGCGCCCGCGCCAAAAAAATCTCTTACATGTTCTCGTTCTTTTAGCAGGGCCGTTTCAGACATAGACGAACTCCTAGAAGCACTTTCATCCTACGCAGCTAAAGCTACAGAAAAATTGCGTGAGCAGGAAAGTTTAGCCTCTTATATAGATGTTTTTTTAATGACAAATAAACATCAGCAGAGCCCTTATTATGTGAATCAAATACAAATTATACTTCCTCAACCTAGCCATTATACTCCTACTATTATCCATTATGCTAAAGAAGGACTGAGGAGGATATATCGAGAAGGCCTCCTTTATAAAAAAACGGGTTTAACCCTAGGGGGATTAGTTTCAATGCATGGTTATCAGATGGATCTATTTGTAGATAATAATAAAAATGCACATAAAGAAAAAAATTTGATGCAGGTCATGGATCAAATCAATCAACGCTATAAGCGTCCTGTTTTAAAAATTGCTGCTGAAGGAATTCAACAGACATGGAAAAGTAAGCGTGAAAAATGTTCACCCCATTACACAACCTCATGGAAGGATATTTTAACTATTCAAATATAAAAATAATTCCAGGAAAGCATCGAATAGCTATCTCAGTCGCGCTAAAAACGCCTCTTGCCTGGAAGGTAATTTTTGAGCGATGGGAGGTTTTGAAAGCATTAAATCTGTGCCTTAGAAATAAGATCTAATTAAAATCTATTGAAGAAATACACTCCTCTCAATTATTTTTACTGTTTTTCGTTAACCAAAAATCAATGAGGAACTAAATGTTGTCGTACGAATATGGATTTCTAATCGTATGCGGCCTTTTAGCCTTGCTCTATGGACTGTTTACAATTCGATCAGTCTTATCC
This sequence comes from Chlamydiales bacterium 38-26, assembly GCA_001897225.1. Classification (GTDB taxonomy): domain Bacteria; phylum Chlamydiota; class Chlamydiia; order Chlamydiales; family Parachlamydiaceae; genus Neochlamydia. Next base: position 7,856 of record MKSK01000004.1, on the reverse strand, counting down.
TTGAGCACAGGTAGTGAAAGGATGCAGGAAATTGCAACTGCTATTCAGGAAGGCGCTCGTGCCTATCTAAACCGTCAGTATCAGACAATAGCCGTAGTGGGGGTCATTGTGTTTGCTCTGCTGACTTGGCTGTTAGGCTGGTATGTAGGGGTTGCTTTTTTAATAGGTGCTGTTTTGTCTGGCCTAACAGGCTATATTGGCATGAATATTTCAGTGCGTGCAAACGTGCGAACAACTGAAGCAGCAAAGCAGGGGCTTCAGAAAGCCTTAGATGTTTCCTTTAAATCCGGCGCGATTACAGGTTTACTGGTCGTTGGATTTGGATTACTGGGAACTGCAGGCTACTACATTTTTCTTAAAAATTCCCATATTTCATCCCGTGAAATTTTAGAATCTTTGGTCGCTTTAGGATTTGGAGCTTCTTTAATTTCCATTTTTGCACGCTTAGGCGGAGGTATATTCACAAAAGGTGCTGATGTGGGAGCCGACCTTGTAGGAAAAATCGAAGCTGGAATCCCAGAAGATGATCCGCGTAATCCTGCTGTGATTGCAGATAATGTGGGAGACAATGTAGGTGACTGTGCAGGGATGGCTGCAGACTTATTTGAAACTTATGTAGTCACCATTGTGGGTACTATGTTGTTGGCCGGGGTCTTTTTTGAAGGGGCTATGCTGGAGAGAATGATGTTTTACCCTTTAGCTATCTGTGCAGTTTGCGTCATCGCCTCCATTATTGGAACATTTTTTGTACGCTTAGGCCCTAGTAAAGATATTATGAAGGCTCTTTATAAAGGATTTTTTGCCACTGCTGTTATATCAGCCGCTGCAATTGCTGGGGTGACTTATTGGGTATTAGGCTTAGATACCATGTATAAGTTTGGTAGCTTAGCCTTTAGCGGCGTCAATCTTCTTTATTGTGCATTGACTGGACTCGTTGTCACAGGGCTTTTAATGTGGGTAACAGAATACTACACCTTAACAAAGCATCGTCCGGTGAAGAGCATTGCTCTGGCCTCGACTACTGGTCATGGAACAAATATCATTCAGGGCCTTGCTGTTTCATTAGAAGCGACAGCGTTGCCTGTGATTATTATCTGCTTAGGGATCTTAATTTCCTATTTGAACGCCGGTCTCTTTGGGGTGGGTGTAGCAGCAACTAGCATGTTGGCTCTAGCAGGTATGGTCGTAGCGTTAGACGCTTATGGTCCAGTCACAGATAATGCTGGTGGAATCGCTGAGATGGCCAATCTGCCAGACTCTGTACGCAAGACAACAGATGCTTTAGATGCTGTGGGTAACACAACAAAAGCTGTCACAAAAGGATATGCCATTGGATCTGCAGGATTTGCAGCGATTGTTCTTTTCACTGCATTTATCCAAGATTTAGCTCATTATTTTCCCAATAATAAAGCTCAATTTTTACTGCAAGATCCTTATACAGTCATTGGATTATTTATAGGTGGTTTACTCCCGTATTTATTTGGTGCTCTTTGCATGATGGCCGTAGGCCGTGCTGCGGGTGCCGTTGTTGTGGAAGTTCGCCGACAATTTAAAGAAATCCCTGGCATTATGGACGGAAAAGCGCGACCCGATTATGGCCGTGCAGTAGACATGCTAACCAAAGCTGCAATTAAAGAAATGATTATTCCTTCCCTTTTACCGGTCGGAGCACCCTTTATCGTGTATTTTTCAATTCTTTATCTTGCGGGACAAGATGCGGCTTTTGTAACTCTCGGAGCGATGCTACTTGGAGTGGTTGTGACAGGACTATTTGTGGGTCTGTCCATGACTTCAGGGGGTGGTGCATGGGATAACGCTAAAAAGTTAATTGAAGAAGGGCACCATGGAGGTAAAGGCTCCCATGCGCACCATGCGGCAGTCACTGGTGATACTGTAGGGGATCCATACAAAGACACTGCAGGCCCAGCTATCAACCCCATGATTAAAATTACTAATATTGTAGCTCTACTTTTATTAGCAATTTTAGCTGCATGGTCAGCTAAAGGATAATTCCATTCTTTTATCAGGTGGTATTCATAAGAATATCACCTGATATATTCAAATTAAATTGCTAGTTGCAAGTAATTTAAAATCAATATATCCTGCTCCTTCTCTATTGTTGTAAAGATGATTAACAACAATTTTTAAAATAAAAAAAATATTGTAGGTTGAGTAAGCATGAATTCATTGAAATTTCCTGGCAGTGGTTTACTTAGTGCATTTTTCAATTTTGGAACACCTACGCACAATAGTAAAAAAGGCCGTGAGCCTACTCAGGGTGTTTATAATCAAAATCAGGGTAATCCAGGCTTTTATAATCAGAGTCCAGAGGCTGCGGCAGATGATAATGAAATTTGTAGTGAATCGGGAGAGAGTGATTCAGAAAGTCAATTCGAATCTGCTAGTACTGGAAGCGACAGTGCTCCTCAACATTTAAGATATAGTGACGAAGGAAGTCCTCCACCTGCAGCGGGGTGCTGGGAAGCACTAGAAGAATCAGATACGCGAATTCGTGTGGGGAATGTTTATGTAGAGCAACCCACAAGATCAAACAAAATAAAAAACCAAAGTATAACTAGGATATTTGATACGATCCTTCTCCAAAATGCTGATAATCCAGAGGCTTTAGATGACATTACAAGTATATTAATTAACAGAGCTGCCTGTCCATCGATTGAAACACATCTTCATGGCGAAGGACAGATGAATGATGTCAGAATTCAAAAGTGGTTAAAAAAAGCTAATTTATACTGGGACCCTGTTAAAAATACACTTCGACATAATGGTGTTCCTAAAAGGCAGTATCCTGAAGGTTTGAATGAAAACGAAAAAGAGCGCTATAACTTCTTAATCAGTAAATCTATTGAGAAAATTCGTCATTTAGAAGATGAGAGATACAGTAGGCTGAGTCAACAATCCTTAAAATACATGAGTGAGGCTGAGGTCAATCAGCATAAGAAAATGATGACTGAGTCTAGTGAATTTGTCAAAATGATTGAAAAGAAAATTCAGGAAAGATCCCTGGTACAATTAATCGACCAATTACCTGATTTTATAGAGACAATTCCTCCTACAGAAAAAGAGAATTACACAAGAATTATACAAAATTCGATTAGTCGTATACCGAGTGAAAAATTAACTCTTAAGCATATTCGTAAGTACTTTTGTGTGGAAATAGAACCTCCTAAACCAGAAATTGGCTTGCAATTTTCATTTGAGGAAGACATTTCTATTGCTGATAGTTCAGAGAAAAAATTTCATCGCGTTTTTGATCCGCGTGACTTAATTCCTTTAGAGGAACAGTGGTATTCTGCCTTGAAAGCTGCGGAAGCGAATAATACACTTTACACAGAATATGGGACAGGAGTGTACGACATACCCATTCCCCAATCGATTAAAAATAGGGTGGAGAGCCTTCTATTCTGTTCTTCAAATAAAGAAATGTTTAGAGCTGAGATTAATACGTTTATTCAAGAACTTTCAACTACTAAACTTAAAGATTTTTTAAGTATTGATGAGCAAGCAAAATTAAAAACTAAAGTTGAGAAACGATTAAAAGAAGATTGTCATGCGGAGTATTATGAGAATCTTCTCGAGATGTCCTATCTCGAGGCTGCACATAAGCATTTACTTTGTGCTTTCAACAGAGCAGAACGTCTGGTAAAAGAAAGAATCCAGAAAAAGATGGAGAGGGCTGCAAGGTTAGGGAAAACTAGAAAATTTGGACAAGATTTTTTAGACCCGAAAAGTCCCCTGACCCTTAAGTTTATTTTTGAGATCATGCGGCATTATACTATCGGAGAGTATTTCATCTATGCGCTGATCGCATCCAGTTTTTATGCGCACGAGGATAATAAATGGATTTGCGGTTGTACTGTGGTGGGTCCTGAGAATACCAAGAATTCAAAACGTTATTTTTCCCATCAGGTTAAAATCATGGCTATCCTTAAAGAAAAATATGGCATTAACATCGCTTATCATGCGCTGGAATTTGATCATGAAGGATTTGAAAGAGCTAAACTAGAATACAATAAACATCTTTTAGAACTCATTGCGATCGCAGGTCGAATTTCGCATGTCACAAAAATTATGGAAGTTAATGATTTTGCCACGATCGTGAGTAAGTTGAAAAATAAAGCGATTGAGATTATGCCTACAGTGGGAAGTTTTACCACCAATATTTCCATTGAAGAAATGCCCTTTAAGGGGTTATCTAAATTAGGTTTGCCTGTGATATTAGGAAGTGATGATCCAGGGATCGTGTATGAGAAAAACGATGGGAGAGCTATTTTTCCGACCATTCGTTCTGAATACATTAAGGCAATGAAAACTTTCAATCTTTCTTTTAGTACTTTTAAGACCCTGTTGCGTGATGCTTTAGAATATTCGTTTTTACCTGGAGAGAGCCTTTATAATATAACGATAAAAAAATCTTCTGAAAAAAATGAACGTGTACACAAGATCAAACCGGAATTAAAGTTCAATAGGAAGGAGCTAAGAGATTTAAACTGCGAAGATTTAGAAGAATTTAATAAATTTATTCTTTCTAATGCAGCGCTAAGTCCAAAGCAGCAAAAACAACTTCAGTTGGAAGTAGCCCTCTATCAGCTAGAAAAAACGATGAAGGAGGATGACTTGGAATATTTTGACAAAAAAGGATATTACAAACCCGATTTCTCCGATTCAGACAATTCAGATATGGAAGAATTGCGATAATTAAAAATGCCAGGAAAACAAGAGTTTTAACAGGATAAGCGAAAAGGCATCATCCAAGTAGCTTTTAAAGAGTCAAAACTTGTTTTTCTGGCTTTCTTTTTTTTTGGTTTAGATTAAAAACCTCACTACGACTTCGATTCGAGCCGGTCGCTAAAATTTCGACAGTTTTAGGCAAGCCGTTCATTCTTTAGATCTAGTCATCATCTGCTGAGATTGTGTAGAACGAATCATTTGACTGCCGCAAAAGGAAACTAACCCTAACATTCCTATATAAAGAGGAAGAGGGAGCGCTGTTCCATTATGAAGGATACTCATTAACCCTGTGCATCCAGCAATTAAGCAATAGTAACTTCCCCCAAAAATGGACCCTGCTGAGCCTATCACAGATTGATAAGCTTTTAAAGCCTGACTTAAACTATTAGGAATAATCAGTCCTATCCCGAAAAATATTAAAAATAATGATCCAACTACAATTATACACCCCAAAACATCTAAGTTAAAATTTCCCGTCATAACAGTTAAGATAAATAGAATGCTGCCTAAAAGAATGCAGGCGGTTCCTTGTTGAATCATCCATTGGGCCGAAAAATGGTTACTGTATTGAAAGGATATTCTTGCAGCAAGGAGAGTGGCCGAGGCGATAAGAAGACCTAAAATTCCGTAGAAGCTGGGTTTTAATCCCAGTTGGTTGATAAAAACAAAGGGAGCTTCTTGATAAAAGCTAAACAAAATACCATTTGCTGTTCCTATCAACAGAATATGACCCAACAATACGCGGTTCTGCATCATTTCAATGAATAGGAGTCTTAATTTATGGACAGACACACTTCTGCAATGGGCCGGACGTGTTTCAGACAATTGAAAAAAAGCCCAAATTGATAAAGCTAGGGCTAAGATGCTTAAAACCCAAAAATTGGCTCTCCAACCTAATAACTCGCTAATAAATCCTCCCAAAACTGGACCAACAGCGGGAGAAAATGCCAAAGAGCCTGACATGATTGAAAAAAGCTTGGTACGCTCAGCTCCATCATAGGCCTCTCGCAAGATTGTTTGTGTAATCACAGACCCCACACTAGCACCAAAGGCTTGTAAAAAACGCCAGCCTAAAAGGGCTTCTACGCTACCCACATTGGCACAAGCTAAAGTTCCTATCCCATACACAACCAGACCTGTTAACATAGCCTTTCTCCGCCCACACCAGTCTGAAAGGGTGCCCCACAATAAAACGCCTACTGCAAATCCTAAAAAATAAATAGCGAGTGTCCTTTCAACCATCGATGCGCTAGCGCATAATCCATCAGCAACACTAGGTAAAGCAGGTGTGTATATAGTTTCGCTGATCTGCGGAAAGCCGACTAAAGCTATGAGCAGACATACAGAAAGTTTCTTGCCACGGTTTTTCATGTGTATCTCCAAGATTCGTAATGAATATCACATTGTAAATTAGTGAATAATTGTTGATAATGTGTCTGAATGGAAATGATTCGTAACTTAGGGTTAATAATGCCGGAAATCTCACTAATAGAAACTTTTGTGTTAACTTCAGAGTTGGGAAGCTTAGCAGCTGTAGCGAGAACGCTTAATATTTCTCCCGCCGCGATAAGCAAACAACTGACTAAACTTGAAGAAGAGTTAGGATTACAGCTATTGATAAGATCTACACGTCGTATTGAGCTTACTGAAGTGGGGATAAATTATTGTCTACAGTGTCGACGCATCCTTGAGGAGGTGGAAGCAGCAGCTGCCTTAGTTTCACAGGTCAAAGTTGTTCCTTCTGGAATTTTAAAAATTGTAAGCGGCAGGCATTTTGCAGCGGCTTATATTGTGCCGCATATCAAAGAATTCCTTTCCCTATATCCCCAGATAGAGCTCAATCTTGAACTTGCAGAAAGAGTCCCTGATTTAAATATAGAAGAGATTGATGTTGTAATTGGAATGAGCATTTCAGCTACTGGGGATGCCATTCAAAAAAAAATAGCAACAACCTCTTATTCACTATGTGCTTCACCGGAATATTTAAAGAAATTTGGGACCCCAAAAATTCCGCAAGATCTAAAAAACCACCGATACATTACACACAGTATGCGAAAGCCTGATCATGAATTGATATTCCGTAATAGGGAGCTAGTGACCATACATCCATACATGCGTGTAAATGATGCGCAAACGATGCTAAATTTAGCGTTAGAGGGTCTGGGGATTGTGAAACTTCATGATTATGTTGTAAAAGAGCACATCGCACGAGGTGCACTCGATGAATTGTTGATACCTTACAAAAATTCAGAAATTCCTCTTTATGTTGCCTATCCGCAACGTCGGTATATTTCCTCAAAAACCCGATGCTTCATTGATTTTATTGTAGAAAAAATTAAAAAAGATGCTAATCGATTTGATCCGAGGCCAAGTATTTAATATCTCATGTACAAACGTGTAATATCAGAGGAGCCTGTTAGGTTGGTACAAAAGCGAGATCTTAGTGAGGATGGGAGGTGTTTTCTCAAGAACTGAATGTAATAAAATGTCTTCAGGATTATCTTGAGCGAAGATTCGTGATAATTGACCTAACTTATTCAAGAGCATTTTTAAGATCTTTAAGCATGGACTCCCGGTTAAAACCCAATCCAATATAAATCTGTATGATACTTATTAGAACCTGTAATTTTTTATCATCATATTAAAAATTATAAAAAAATGTTTTAAAATAAATACTATATATGTTAATCTAAAAATAGAGTAAGTAATGACTTAGGTCATATTACTAAAGTCTAATTCTTTTCTAAATCCAAACACCTTAGAAAAGATCGGCTAAATACTCACGGCAAAACCCCAAATATATGGGGATATTCTGACTTCTATTGATGAAATAGATTCTTCCAAAGTCATAAAAATTTAAAACGATTCGCATTATTTTTCAGTGACTTATGAAAAATTTTGCAGAATAATAAAAATGCAGTTGCAGAAAAAAAGCGATTTTATGTATCTTTACAGCTTCTTAAACGAAACGAGTTAAATAAAGCAAAGTTCGAAATAAGAAACAAAGCGAAGTCAGCGAGCTTCGCAAATAGTTATTTGACAGTACTAGAAAGACAATGTGCAAGCAAACATTAAAGTTTGTGCGATGGTTAAAGTTAGAAATAACA